>DGRR01000114.1 GCA_002389995.1 Ruminococcus sp. UBA4383
TGGTGCTTGTAATTCAGCCCTTTGAACGTCAGGGGAGTTGTTTTGATTTCGGTTTTTTTGTAATACGGTACGGGAATTTTTACATTATCGGGAAATATTTTTGAATTTATATTTGCAGTAATTTTTTCAGGATTTATGTCGGGTGACTGGTACTTGTAATTCAGCCCTTTGAACGTCAGGGGAGTTGTTTTGATTTCGGTTTTTTTGTAATACAGTACGGGAATTTTTACATTATCGGGAAATATTTTTGAATTTATATTTGCAGTAATTTTTTCGGGATTTATGTCGGGTGAACGGTACTTGTAATTCAGCCCTTTGAACGTCAGCGGAGTTGTTTTGATTTCGGTTTTTTTGTAATACGGTACGGGAATTTTTACATTATCGGGAAATATTTTTGAATTTATATTTGCGGTAGCTGTTTTTATGGAAACATCGGGGACTTTATTGCTGTAAATTTGCGAACTGAATACAGGCGGAGTTACTTTTTTGATTTTTTTATATTCAACAGGGGGGAATTTTAAAATATCGGGCTTTTTCGGCAGTAATGCAATAATGGCAGATGTTTCGGGAAAACTGATTTTATAACGGATTTTTTTGACAGGTTCTTCTGAAAGGGTGAGCAGTTCTTTCTGTTCTCTGAAAGTTTGAAGCAATTTTCTTATGCGTTCACGTTTATAGGATTTTATATGTGCGTCAAGCTGTTGCGGGTATTTCATAATATTTTTCTCCTTTAACGAACACTATACGGAAAATCTGCACACCTCGGAAAGCTGTGCAGATTTGTTTAAAATTATTTTTATTATAAAAATCAGTTTTTCTGACCGTTATCCTGCAACGCCTGTGCCAGACCCGTGTCATACTTTTCGATAAGATTTCGGTTTACCTCAATGATAATTGCAATTTGCTTAGCCATTTCAGGCAGGGTTGTACAAAGCACATAAGCGAGTTTGCCTTCCTTGTCAGTTCCCTGATTTTCCGCACTTCCTATTTTTTCCATTACGACTTCTTTTGTATTGCCTGAAAAAGTTGAAAAAACGGTATTCAGTTCGTTGATTAATTCAACGCCCTTGTCATAGAGTGATTTTGCAAGACCGCTGTAATTTCCGTCACCTGCCATTTTTATTTCGGAAGTGGCATTTTCGCCCTCACCGCTGACTTCAATCGTAATATCTCCGCATATTGTGAGTTCCGCATTTTTCAAGGCATCATTTCTTGCTGAAATAGGCATAATAAATCATTCCTTTCTTTTATATCATTCCTGATTTCCGCTGAATCTCTGGTTAGTATTTTTCAGTGATTCATTCAGTGATTCTTCAGCGGTTAAAATCTGGTTTTCGATACTTCTGAACAGACCCTGTTCGCCTGCGTAAGCATCGCAGACATTTTTTACCATAGCTTTCATCTGTTCAATATTGCTGTTGCAGGCAACATAGAACTGTTCTGCGCCGTCACCGCTGTAATCGGTTTTAAGTCCGTCAATAACTCCCTGAATCTGTGTAATTATTCCGTTTGCAGCCTCCTGAAACAGTGCGACTTTCTGTATTGCTGTATCGCACTCTCTGTCGAGGGCAACCTTGCCCTCAGGACCCATTGGTTTTGTAACATCAGCCATAAATTATTCCTCCGTTTTCTGGTTCATATTTTTTATGCTTATAATAAGTTCGTTATATTCTGCAAAAACTCTGTCATAGTATGTATTGGCAGGATAATCCGAACTATTTGCTTCTCCTATGAGAATATGCAGGGTATCCGACATATGTTCAAGAACTTTGTCCATACTTTCGAGCGGTTTAATCAAATCTTCTTTTCCTATAAATTCAATCTGTTTTCCTGTTTCGCATTTCAGTGCATTGGCTATATTGTCGAACAGGGTTGAAAGATTTTCTTTAAGTTCATTGTTTCTTTTTCTGAGGTCAGCCATGTTCTGTGCAGTTTCCCTCATTTTATTCTCATTAATTCTTATCATTCCGATTCACTCTTTTCTTTTTCCAGAAGCTGTGTGAAGTAGGGTCTGCTTTGAGAAGGCAGTCTTTCAATCATATTTTCGGCATCTTCAAATCTTCCCAAATCAATCAGACAGCGGATTTCATAGGGCATGGCGAGGAGGTCACCGGGATTTTCGAGCCTTTGATTTTTCCAGTAGCCGACAGCGTTCTCATAATTCTTTTTCCAGTTTTCCTGATTAAGGAATTTTTTACATCTGAGAGCGTAGTATTTGCCGAGATAGTTGTTGCTGATATTTTTCGACCCTTGCAGTCTTTCAGCGGATTTGAGCATATTTTCGTAGTCACCGCTGAGGTCATATGCAGAAATTTCAAGTTCCCATATAATTTCCTTTTGATGTATGTCAAGGCTGTATTGCGGGATATCTTCATGTTTATTCTGACTTTGTTTTTCGGGAATTTTACTGAGCGGAGTAAGGCTTTTTTTGGCTTTTTCAAAGCTTTCGCTTTTTTCGTCATCGCTCATTGAGCTGATTGTGCCGAAAAATTCCGAATTGTAAGATTCTTCAAGTTCTTCTTCTGCTTTGGGTTCAAATTCGGAAAGAGGTTCTTTTCTTCTGAAAGCTGACGGTATATCCCACATAAGATTTATCAGTCTGAGGGCGTTTTCCGAATCCTTCAACTGCAAATATGTCTGTACTCCACGGAGAAACACTGAAAATACCGCATCAAAGTCCGTGGTATTCTTATACAGGTTTGCGAGTGCGGACGAATAGACTTTCAGAATATCTTTAAGTATTTTGTCGCTGATATTATTTCCGTCATTTTTTGTACCTGATGCCAGTATATATCTTGCCTTGTCGTTGTAATAGGCGAGCGGGAGAGGTCTCACGCTTCTTCTTGCACGGCTGAGTTCCTTTTCCGCCTCGTCATAAATTTCCAGTTTCAGCAGTATTTCGAGAATCATTGAATACGCATCATATGAGGACGGTGAAATAAGTTTCATCTGATTGCATGAGGCAACAGCCTGTTTATAGTTTTCAAGACCTGCATAGCAGAGGTATCTGTTTTTCAGCAAATCCAAATCAAGGCTTATAAACATTGAAGCATTTTCGATATTTTTCAGACCGTCCTCAAAATCTCCCATTTCGACATTAAGCATGGACATCATTTTATAAATCAGACCTTTATTCTGAGTGGAGCAGTTTTTCTGCAAAGCCTTTTCAAAATTTGAGATTGCGTTCATGCCGTCATCATTCATAGCCTGAGCCTGTCCGAGCATGAAGAAATAATCGCCCTTTGGGCTTATTCTTACGAGGTCGCTGAAAAACTGAGCTGCCCTGTTCGGGTCATTTAAAGCCATGGAAGCCTGCCCTGCGAGCATATACGCCTCAGGATTTTTGGGTTCTTTTTTTACAGCCTGTTCCGAAAGTTTCACAGCTTTCGTGTAGTCCTTGCTTATAAGGCATGAATTAATATCTGTGATAAGTTCCTGATAATTCAATTAATAGTACCTCCGTTTCAGGGAATGTCGAATCCGAATATTTCACTGATAAAGTTTTCTTTTCCTCTGCCTTTAAGACTGTCAATATTATAATTTGAGGGATTGTACAGTTTGCTGTCAAACTGTTTATATATATCCTGCATTTCTCCGATTGTTATATTTTTAAGCGGTGAAGAATCATTGTGGTAGAAATCGCTTATATATTTTTCGTAATTATTTGCAGAATTTATTCTCAGCGTTTCAAGGGAAGTGCCTCCTGCGTGGTCGACAGCAGCATTAAGGTTTTTCGGAACAATCTGAACTTTATTGTTAAGTGTTTCGTGAAGTGACATTGAATCATTTTTTTGAAACCAGTCAACAATTTTGTTTGTACTTGTTTCATTACAGCCGAACTGTTTAAAATAATCAGGGTCTTGTTTAACTTGATAATCAACAGCATTTCTTTGAATATTAAGTCTTGACTGTTGATTTGAGATATTATTTTTCTGATAAAGATTGTTGAAAACATCATCGGAACGGTAATCCATTTCACCGTATTTATATTTAAACTCGGCCGTATCGGGGTTTATAATATCTTCTTTTGACAGAATTTTCCCGTTTACATCAAAAGTTCCGTCACCGTTTTTGGAGATATTGAACTGATCTCCTGCTTTCAGATTTACATCGGGTGCAATGAATTTTGATTTAAAGAAGTCTGCGCCCTTAACGAATGTAAACGTTGCTGCGTTTTTCAGACCTCCTTTAAACCCCTCTTTAACTATATCTATACCAGTATCGCCTGCTGCTCTTTTAAAGTAGTCAAGGGGATTTGCCTGAGCGTCTTTTGAGAACAGGAAATTCAGCTTGTAAGCCGTTGTATCGGAGAGGAAAGTCTTTATTCCGTCATCAGCCATACCGTGTACAAATTCATTTCCGAATGATGCCCAGAATCCTGAGCTTTTTTTAAATACATTAAATGCAGAGCCTACCTTATTGAAAGTTGAAATCACATTTGAATTGAATTTGGCAAACTGAGCGAGTTTCGGGACTTTGCCCAGAGAAATTGCGCCGCTCATGCCCAATCCCGAGATGAATGTGGTGATCTCGAGACCCCATTTGAAACCTTTGAAAAACTGAGCGAGATGATGATGCCCGTTGGCTTCCAGAGTTGCGACAATACCGTTACCGTCGTTATTAATGGCGACAATCTTATCCGCAACAGAATAGGCAAGTGCTGCAAGCGAGGCGACAAGGAACACAGTTCCCGCACCGAATGTAGCAATACAGAGAATTGCCGCACCTACCACAAGAACTGCAGTAACGATAGCTTCCCAGTTTTCCTTTACCCATTCCCATGTTTTCGTTGCGATTTCGGCAATTTTCTCTTGGACAGCCCTGACATGGGCATCAAATTTTTCCCTTCCGTTTATAAGTGAATCGAAACCGCCGATAATTCCGCCGTGGATAAAGCCATGGACAAAATCGCCCATTTTTTCTCCTGCGGAACGTTGGTTCATGCGTTCCTTGTATTCCTGTTCGGATTCAAGTTCGGGATATCTTTCATTAAATTCCAGTTTGCGTTCTTTTATTAACTCATAGGCTTTGTGTTCGACATCGATTACAGTTTCCCCGAATTCTGTAAGTTTTCCCTCAACGTTTGTGAGAGCTCCGTAAACAGTTTCCTCCTGATTAAAAGCTTCCTGTGCATCTTCCGAAATATCTTTTCTGAGGGTGGCATCTTCTTCTTCGTTTGCGAATATTTTTTCAGCCAGTCTGTCAGTCAGAGAGACGCAATAAAGGCTTGCAGATATATCTGACAGTCCTTTTTTAATATTTATGCCTGATGATTTGGCTTGTCTGACAGGTTCTAAAATTTCGGAAAAAATACCTTCTGAAGCCAATGTTCGGATATCAGTCGGATTATTTATTGTTATAACTGCTCCGTTTCCCATAATATATCACAATCTCCTTAATGCAGTCCTGAATCGGCATCTTCTCCGTCTTCTTCGCACTTATTGCAGTAATATTTATACTGATAAAAATTTTCCTCGATTTGTGAGGCGACCGAACTTTTGCTTTCCATGTTGTTAAGCTGTGAACTTGCAGTATTTACTGCATCGTCTGCTGTTATTTTTCTGTTATATGCTTCATCTTTTTGAGTATTAAGCAGTTCAATAATTCTTTCCAAATTTTTAATCATATTGTCCAAGGAGTTTATAATTTTTGTTAAATTTTCCGAATAACATTCTTCGATATTGACAGTAATTTCGGAGTGAACGATATTTGTCCCGAATTTTTCCGCATATTCTTTAATCATGGAGCTTTGATTGACAACGTCCTCATCTTTCAGAGCCACACAAGTATTTTTAAATTCTGAATATGACTCAAGAGATGATTGTATTCTTCCGAGTTCCTGTTCTGCCTCCTGAGAAATACTGCGGTTTTCGGAGATAGTTTCCTGAAACTCATCTGAACGGCTGCATATATCCGAGTAGAGTTCTTTTGCCTTTTCATAAGCATTTTTATAAGTATCTCTTGCCTCTGCATTGGTAATCATAAAAATCGCCCCCGAAAAAATCTATATATATATTGTAACACATTAGTTATATATTTGCAATACTTTTTTGAAAATTAAATATTTTTTGCAGTATTGTTTAATAAACAAAAAACAGTGAATATATTTCAAGTTAAAAGATAAATATTTTTCTGATAATCAACGGTTT
>DGRR01000178.1 GCA_002389995.1 Ruminococcus sp. UBA4383
CTATACCTGCATCAACTATAATCGGAAGGTCAATTTCATCAATTAAAATCTGTATGAAATCCCTTGTTGCAAGACCTTTGTTTGAACCGATAGGCGATGCAAGAGGCATAACCGATGCCGCACCTGCATTTACCAAATCTCTTGCGGTATTCAAATCAGGATACATATAAGGCATTACAATAAATCCTTCATTTGCAAGAATTTCCGTAGCCTTTACGGTTTCCTGATTATCGGGGAGGAGGTATTTTGTATCACGCATAATTTCTATCTTTACGAAATCACCGCAGCCGAGTTCTCTTGCAAGGCGTGCGATTCTTACGGCTTCCTGAGCGTTTCTTGCCCCCGAAGTATTGGGCAGGAGTGTAACACCTTTCGGGATAAAATCGAGTATATTTTCATTTTCCTTAGTGTTTGCACGTCTTACGGCACAGGTAATAATTTCTGCACCTGCATGATTTACAGCGGCTTCAATCAATGAAAGGGAATATTTTCCCGAACCGAGAATAAATCTCGAATTAAATTCATGACCGCCGATTATAAGCTTATCGTTTTCCATTTTAAATTCCTTTCTGTCAGGCATCATAAAAGCCTGCAATGATTCTTAATATCATATTCGCCTGATGAGCCGCACAGACTGCGACTCTTGCGGATACAAGACCTATACCGTCTGAAATATCACTTTTTCCGTCACCGCAGATATAGAATTTTTTTGATAATCTTCTTGTGACTATATCATTTGATGAGCCGAAACCTGCCATACCGTTTCCCGATATTAAATATTTATCAGGGAAATTTTCAAGGACGGCATTCACAAGCATGGCTTTCATGTCTGCCTTGTCGAATGCCTCGCAGATTATATCATAGGGGGCGAGGATATTTATATTTTCCTCTGAAAGTTTTATTCGCTGTGAAGTTATGACAGTATAGGGAGATATATTTTTTAAATTATTTAATAAAGCATCTGCTTTGTATTCGCCTATCTGCGATATATAATACTGCTGTCTGTTTATATTTGAAATATCAACCCTGTCAAAATCTATGAGGTGAATATTTCCGATTCCTGCTCTTGCAAGACTTACAGCGATATTCGAGCCAAGTCCGCCAAGTCCGCACACTGCAACAGATGCGGCAGCGAATTTTTTCTGAATATCTTCACCATGTCTTGCAGCGAGGGCGGAATATATTTCTTTTTCGGACAACATATCAGCCGCCTCCCACAAAGCTGACTATTTCGACTGTATCGCCGTCTTTAATGACTGTATCTTCATATTTAGCTTTCGGAAGAATTTCCTCATTGATTTCGACAGCCACACGTTTAGGGTCATAATTGAGTATGCTGAGAATTTCGGAGATATTTTTTCCGTCATAATCAGTCTGATTTCCGTTTATTTTTACCATATTGCACCTCCAAAAAAGGGGAACTGCCAACAAGGCAGCTCCCCACGAATAGGCAGTATTTCCCTACGTTGGCATTATCCAAATCAGGTTGCGGGTCGGAAACTCAATTGTTTCCCTCTCAGCCTGCACACAAGCTCCCCATTACGATAAGATTATAACATTTTCAGACAGATTTGTCAAGTATTCCTGAAAATTTTCACTGAAAACAGAATGTTCCACATGGAACATTAACAATATTTTATTGACAGCATTTTTTCATCATGGTAAAATAAAAACAAAAAATATTAAAGGAGAATATAATGAAAAGTTATTCATTTGATGTTGAAAGTAAAAAAATGCTTATGAAGTTACATATCAAAGTTCGCAGCAAGTGGAGCGATGTATTTTTTCAGGTGCATGAAATACAAGACGGTTTGTATAAAATTTTTTGGAGAAAAGCATTACCCGAAAGAAATTTTATTGACTTCATTTTATTGGTTTCAGAAAAATACTTTTCAAGAAAACAATTGACATTCAGTGAAATGTACTCAACAGAAGAATACAAAGAAGAATTGTCAAAAATCTCACCTGTTAATGAAATAAGTATTTCTGACGAAGAAAAAAACATTATTTTAAATCTTTGCAACAAAGGATTCCCTGACAACTATGACAAAATAAGCGGAAGGGACGGGCATAGCTTTGAATTGTATCTGCAAGGCAACAAAAAATTAAACCTCTGGTGCTTTACATCTGAAAGTCTCAAACCTGTTGCAGATGTCATAAATTTTTTGGTGGAAAAAGCAAATCTGGACAAAGAAATGTATGGAATTAAAATAAGACAGTGAAACAAATCAAATTATTTCACAGAATGTTCCACATGGAACAATCCGTGAAACATCAGCCCTTATGGGAATTTATCGGTATTCTGACCCTGTACTCTATGTATTCATCACTCTGTATTTTTTTGGAATCCGCAGAAATACCTGCCGCCTGCATCATTTCAACGGCTTTATTAATGGTATTCACAAACATTTTTACATTCTGGAAAACCTTTGAGCGTTTCTTATAGCTTGATTTTTCTCTCTGAGTGCCGAGATATTCTTCAATTAAATTCTCGGTTTTCTCGACATTGAGATTATCCTTGACGATTTTTTCGAGGATATTGAGCCTGTCCGCAGGGCTTGCGAGTCTGAGGAGTGACCTTGCATGACGTTCAGTGAGATTGAATTTCATTATTAATTCTCTTTCATCGGGAGTAAGGCGGAGAAGTCTTAATTTATTTGCAATTGTACTCTGAGCCTTTCCGAGTTTTGCGGCGGCTTCTTCCTGCGTCATGCCGTAGTATGTAATAAGCTTTTCAATAGCGACAGCTTCATCAAAAAAAGAGAGATTCTGTCTCTGGATATTCTCCACAAGTGCGAGAATAGCGGAATTTCTGTCATTCACTTCATAAACCATGCACGGCACAGTTGAAAATCCGCATAATTTAGCCGCCCTGAGCCTTAATTCGCCTGCGATGAGTTCATATTTTTCACCGTTTCTGCGTACAGAAAGAGGCTGTAAAATGCCGTTTTGAGCGATAGAATCGGCAAGCGAAGCGATTTCCTCGTCATTGAAATCCCGTCTCGGCTGATTCGGGTTTGGAATTATCTGTTCAATCTCAATTTCCACAACACGAAATTTTTCCTTAGTAAAATTTAAAAATCCTGACATAGTATTTTCCTCACAAAATATTACTTGAGCTTTATGCTCTGTAATATTATTGTAGCACCCGCGGGAAATATTTGCTACACAAAAAAACCGACACAAAACGACAGGATTCAAATGCAGACGACATATTCAGAAATTATCAGAGCGGTTTCTTCTTTATCTGACCGCTGCTTCTGGGGTATTTTGACGAAGTATGCGATATTTTTATTATGTGTATTAATTTTCTTGAATCGTCACCGAGTTTGTACTCATGGATTTTTGAAATCTCTCCGCCGAGGGTTTTAATTGCGATTATGCCCGAATTTATATCTTCTGACGGACCTTTCATGGCTATAAAATTTCCTGCATACTTCACAAATGGGATACAAAATTCCGATAAAAGTGACATATTTGCAACTGCTCTGGCGCATACGAAATCATATTTTTCCCTGTATTTCAAATCCCTTGCGATATCCTCCGCTCTGCCGTGAATAAATTCCGCATTTATGCATAAAATTGCGCATAATTTTTCAAGAAACACAATTCTTTTGTTAAGGCTGTCGAGTAAAGTTATCTGTATATCGGGACGCATTATTTTCAGCGGTACGGAGGGAAATCCCGCACCTGTTCCGACATCAATAAATGTGGAATTTTCGGGAATATTTATGTATTTAAGTATAAGGCAACTGTCGATAAAATGTTTCAGTAAAATCTCATCAGGCTCAGTTATTGCCGTAAGATTCACATTTTCATTGTACTTTACAAGAAAGTCTGCATATTTATCGAATAATTCATACTGATTTTCGGTAAGTTCCAGACCATATTTTTTAAATTCATCAAAAGCATATTCAAAACCTGAAAGCATATAATCACCCCTTATTTTTCTGAAGCCATACTACAAGCATGGATATATCAGCAGGCGAAACTCCTGATATTCTCGAAGCCTGTCCGAGTGATACAGGCTGGACTTTGTTAAGCTTTTCAGCCGCTTCAAGCCTTAAACCGTATACCTCATTATAATCTGTATTTGCAGGAAGTTTAGTTGATTCAAGGTTACGCATACGTTCAATCTGTTCAAGCTGTTTCTCAATATAGCCTTTATATTTTATCTGTAAATCTACCTGTTCAGCAGTATCGAACGGAAGTTCCGGACGGTTTTCATCAAAAGGTGCGAGGTCAAAATAATTAATCTGCGGTCTGCGAATCAAATCCGCAAGCTTACAGCCTGTCGAAAGCGGGGCAGTACCTTTTGAGACAAGAAATTCATTGAGTTCTTTCGAGGGCGATATATTTAAATGATTTACTCTTCCTATTTCTGCGGCAGTATCTGCAAGCTTTTTATTCAGCCTGTCAAATCTTTCCTTTGAAATAAGTCCGAGCCTGTATCCTATGGGAGTCAGTCTTTCATCAGCGTTATCCTGTCTCAGAATCAATCTGTACTCGCTTCGGGAGGTCATCATTCTGTACGGGTCTGAACAGCCCTTTGTAACCAAATCATCAACAAGAGTGCCTATATATGAGCTTGCCCTGTCGAGAATGAGCGGTTCTTTGCCCTGAATTTTCAGAGCGGCATTTATACCTGCAACAAGTCCCTGAGCGGCGGCTTCTTCATATCCTGAACTTCCGTTGAACTGTCCTGCACCGTAAAGACCGCTGATTTTCTTAAATTCAAGCGTGGGATACAATTGCAGAGGGTCACAGCAGTCATATTCTATCGCATAAGCAGGACGCATAATTTCAACATTTTCAAGACCTTTTATTGTACGCAGAAATGCAAGCTGAACATCTTCGGGGAGTGATGATGACATACCCTGCAAATAATATTCTTCTGTTGTCAGACCCATTGGTTCAACAAAAAGCTGATGACGGGGCTTGTCTGAAAATCTCACAATTTTGTCCTCGATTGACGGACAATATCTCGGACCTACTCCCTCGATTCTTCCCGAATAAAGAGGGGAGCGGTGGAGGTTTTTCAGTATGACTTCATGCGTATTACTATTTGTATAAGTCATGTAACAACTGACTTTATTGGTTAAATCATTATCTAAATTGTCAAAAGAGAAAGGTACAATATGCTCATCACCGTCTTGACGTTCCATGGCATCAAAATCAATGCTTCTCTTATTCACACGGCATGGCGTACCTGTTTTGAATCTTCTGAGTTCCACGCCGATTTTTTCAAGAGAATCCGAGAGTTTTCTGCTGGGCAAAGCCGCATCAGGACCGCTTTCATAGGAACATTCACCTATATGGATTTTTCCCTTTAAATAAGTACCCGTAGCGATTATTACAGCTTTAACGGCATATTCCGCACCAAGAGAAGTTGTAATTTTTGTGATTTGTCCTTCACTGACTTCAATATCCGCAACCATAGCCTGCTTAATGCAGAGATTCTCCTGTTTTTCGCAGATATTCTTCATATAATTGTGGTACATTACACGGTCAGCCTGCACACGCAGACTATGCACAGCAGGACCTTTTCCACGGTTAAGCATACGGCTCTGAATAAAGCATTTATCCGCACCCTTACCCATTTCGCCGCCGAGAGCGTCAATTTCCCTTACGAGATGCCCTTTTGCAGTACCTCCGATTGACGGATTACAGGGCATATTTGCGATTTGGTCAAGGGAAATCGTGAACATAACTGTTTTACAGCCAAGTCTTGCAGCAGCGAGTGCAGCCTCAACGCCCGCATGACCTCCGCCCACTACTGCGACATCAAATTCACCCATTGTATAAGACATAAAAACACTCCTTTTTGTTTCACAGATTGTTTCACAAATTGTTCCACATGGAACATTATTTACCCACACAGAAACGTGAAAATACTTCATCGACTACTGCATCAGTAACTTTTTCGCCTGTAAGTTCAAGCAAATACTGTTCAGCCTCGTCAATAACGACAGTTACAGCATCGAGAAATTCGCCGTTTTTAAGCATATTTACGGCATTATCAGTACATTCAAGAGCTTTTTCGATACATCTTTTCTGTCTTTCGTTTGCGGCAGGGACAGAAGAAAATATATCACTGTTGATTTTAAACAAATTCTGTATAGCAGAGTTTAATTCCTCTATATTATTTTCCTTTGCAGAAATATATACAATTTGTATATTATCCGACTTAATTTTCTCTGTGTCGAATAGTTGTTCAGTATCTGACTTGTTGATTACAGCAACAGATTTTTTATTTTTAATTTTATTAATCAGTTTCAAATCGTCCTCGGTACACGGACAACTGCCGTCAAAAACGGCAATAATCAGTTCTGAAGAATCTATCATTTTTTCGGCAATACCAATGCCAATACCCTCGATAATATCTTCTGTTTCGTGTATACCTGCGGTATCTGAAAGGCGCAGGACTATATCGCCTATTTTCACAGATTCCTCAACTACATCACGGGTAGTTCCCGAAATATCGGTAACAATGCTTCTTTCATAGCCTGCAAGGCAGTTGAAAAGTGTGGACTTTCCAACGTTGGGTTTTCCGACAATGACTGTTGAAACTCCCTCACGCAGGATACGTCCTGCATCATAGTTTTCAACAAGCGAGAAAAGTTCCTTTCTTACAGCGTCAAGCTCCCTGCACAGCTTATCAGGCTCAACTTCGGGGATATCTTCTTCGGGGTAATCCGCCCATGCAGCGAGGTCACCGAGGATTTTCATAAGCTTTTGGGAGCATATGCGGGACTTTCTGAAAGCCGCACCTTCACGCAGTTCTTCTGCAATTTTAAGCTCCATATCACTTTTAGCGGAGATTATATCCATAACCGCCTCAGCCTGAGTGAGGTCAAGTTTTCCGTTCATAAAGGCACGTTTAGTAAATTCGCCTGCCTCAGCGTTTTCAGCACCGTTTTTAAGGGCAGTACGGAGAATTTTTCTTGAAATAAACAGTCCTCCGTGGCATGAAATTTCAACAACGTCCTCGCCCGTGTAGCTGTGGGGAGCTTTAAAAACGGTTAAAATGCAGTCATCAAGTCTTTCGCCGTTGTCGTGGGCGATGCCGTAACAGCAGGTATATCCCGACATATCGGATATTTTCTGATTTCCGAAAGGCTTGAAAATGCGTTCTGCAACGCTTATTGCATTATTTCCCGATATTCTTATTACAGCGATTCCGCCCACTGCATTGGGCGTAGATATAGCAGCAATTGTATGCAAAAAAATCCCTCCTAAAAAAACAACGGCATTAAAGCCGCTGTTTTGTAATATTTCTGATTCAACAGTCTGTTGAGACTTATGTTGAAAACTTAAAGTTCGATTTTTCCGTAAAGACCGCCCTCCATTGAATCTTCGGGCTTAGGCTTTTTATAGTCTTTTTCAAAGCTTGTTGAAAGGTCAATGGACTTACGCTCCATAGGTTCGTTATTATTTCTTCTCGGACTGTTTCTTCTGTCGTTTCTTCTGCGGTCATTGCGGTCATTTCTGCCGTTTCTGCGCTTATTGTTTGGTTTGGGGTTATTTGAAGAAATAATAATTTTTCTGTAAGGTTCTTCACCGACAGAGCGTGAAGAAACGCCCTCTATCTTTGAAACAGCGGAATGAATCACACGTCTTTCATAAGGATTCATAGGTTCAAGGGGCTGAGACCTGCCTGTTCTGAGGACAGATTTAGCGACTTTTACAGCGAGCTGTTCGAGAGTTTCTTTTCTTTTGCTTCTGTAACCGAGGCAGTCAATGGTGATGCGGAAATAGTCCTTGTCGCCCTTATTGGCGATAATTGAGCAGAGATACTGGAGGGAATCGAGAGTTTCTCCACGTCTGCCTATGACAGTGCCGTTATTATTGCTTTCGATATTTATAACTGCGCCTGATTCGTTCTGATAAACGGTAAATTCAGGTTCTATATCCATAGCTCTCAGTACGCTTGTTATGTAGTCCATAGCGATTTTAACCTTAGGTTCGATAAGGCTTTCGTCCTCAATGAGTGCGAAATTGTCTAGAGAGAACTCCTCATCATCTGTTTTTTCCGCAGTTTCAACAGTTTCCTCAACAGGCTGTGGAATATCCTTAATTTCTTCGGGTACGGAAGCCTGAACACTTTCTGCAGCTTCCTCAACTTTTTCCTCAGGTGCCTGTGGAATTTCCTCGGCAGATTCCTGAACAGCTTCAACAGATTCCTCGATTTTCTGTGGTTCGGGGGATATATCCGCTGTCTTTTCAACAGTTTCAACTGTTTTTTCAACAATTTCCTCAGCTTTCACAGGTTCAGCCGCTGTATTTTCGGCAGGTCTGGGGGCAGCGGGAGCTTTTGCAGGTTCATATGTAGCCTTTACTTTTGCATCAGATTTACCGAGACCGAGGAATCCTTTTTTACCTTCATCAATAATTTCAAATTTAATCTGGTTGATATTTTTTCCGAATTTGGCAGCCGCAAGGCTTTTAGCCTCCTCAACTGTCTTTGCTGTAAATATCTCAGTCATATTTATACCTCCATCAATCCTCATTGTCGTTTTCGTTATATTCATCGCCGTATTTTTCAGCCATACGTTTTCTTGCCTCGGCTATACGGTCATGGTTTTGTTTATTAGATTCAGAGCGTGAAACTTTGTCGCCGTCATTGTTATTGTTTGCAGCCTGCTGCTGGAGTTCAGCCTGTTCCATAAGTTTCTGCATAAAGGTCTTTTTTTCGGGGTGTTTTTCGGCATATTCCTTCATTTTCTGTTTTTCCTTTTCATTTATCACAGCGGTTCTTTCGGGTGTAAAGTAATGATTGAGGGCAAAAGTTATGATAAATGAGAAAAGAGATGACCATATCCAGTAGAAACCTATGCCTGCGGGGAGAGAAAATGCGAAATATATTGACCATATGGGCATAAGGTACATCATGGCATTCATACAGCCCATATTCTGCATATTGGGGTTAGTTTTCTTCTGGTGCATCTGGCTGTAAAAAGATGAGAGAAGCTGTGCAATACCTGCAAGAAACGGAATTGCAAAGAGTATTATAGATTCCCTGTTCCATGTATCGGGGCGAAATTCGGGAGTTTTTCCGAGATTTGCGCCGAAAAGCGTAAATTTTGCGCTGAATTCGGCAACGGAATCCTTGAAATTTTCTGCGATATTGGTGAAAGCATCGGGATTTTTGTCGAGCTGTTCCATAGTGAGAAGTTCACATCTGAGGTTCTTCACATTGAAAGGCTTGTCTGCAAGACCTGAGGCGACATCGACAGCGGCGGATATGACGGACTTGCTTATATGCAGGATATGTGTAATAGGCTTGTAAACAACGTCAATAACGCCGAAAAGGAGAATCATCTGAATCAGTGCAGGCAGGCAGGAAGCCATGGGATTTACGCCTTCTTCCTGATACAGTTTCTGCTGTTCCTGCTGAAGCCGTTCGGGGTTGGTTGAATAACTTTTTCTTAATTTTTCAAGTTTGGGGTTAAGCAGCTGCATTCTCGCAGCACTTTTCTGAGTTTTGTAGTTTACAGGGAAAAGGAGAAGTTTTGTAACGACTGTAAACACAACGATAGAAACGGCATAATTGCCGAAAAAACTGTATATAATGCTCATAAGGTATCCGAAAGGGATACCGATAATATCATAAATACCCAATTAAAGTACCTCGCTATCAGGGGATATGTCGTCATTATCAGGCGCATACTCAGGCTGTTGCGGAAAATTTCCGAAGCGGTCATATTTTCTGACTCTGAATGTAAATTTTTCGGGAACATAGTCGATACCGCCCATAGACCACGGATTACAGCGGAGGATACGCCATACAGCGAGTGCAAGACCTCTGAATGCGCCGAATTTTTCGATTGCTTTCAGGGCATAGCAGCTGCAAGTGGGGTAATACTTACACTTAGGAGGGGTAAGGGGGGATATAAATTTCCTGTAAAACTTTATCAAAGACATAAAAACAAACTTCATAAGGGGGTCACTTCTGCATCTTTTTTATATTTTTAACTATATCAGGGACACCATATTTCTGCATATACGAACAATACTCATCTGATTTTATTTTACACAGAGTATCTCTTGCGACTATGACTATATCCAAACCTATGGGCAAATCTTTTTCACAAAGTCTGTAAGCGAGTCTTATAAGTCTTTTTGCTCTGTTGCGGCAGACGGCGTTTCCGATTTTTTTCCCTGCGGTTATGCCGAATCTGTTGAAGGGTCTGCCGTTTGGTCTGACGTATATGACTGAATATTTTGACGGGATATACCGTCCTTTTTTATACAGGGCAACGAAGTCCCTGTTATCCTTAATAATCTGAGTATAAAGCATAATAATACCAATTGAAATAGAAAACAAGCACATAAAAGCGATGTGCAGCACAGTGTTGAAATCAGCGGATTTCCGCAGTATGGGGGAGGAAAAGGCTGATTCTTAATAAAAAAGACCACAAAAAACAAATTTTGTGGTCAGCTTCGTCAGTGAGTTAATCTTGCTCTGCCCTTAGATCTTCTACGAGCTAAAACCTTTCTGCCGTTTTTTGTAGCCATTCTCTTCATGAAGCCATGCTCCTTTTTTCTGTGGAGCTTCTTGGGCTGGTAAGTTCTTTTCATAATTCAAAGTCCTCCTCTCGATAATGATAAAACAAGGACGAAAGTCCTGATTTGGTAAAACAATGTGACAGTCAGACTATCACAACTACACTATAAGATTATAATTCAAAAAAAGCGGAATGTCAAGCTTTTTTCGGAAAAAATTTTGCAATCACGATATTTTTATATTTTTTAACTTAAAATAAGCCTGTTTCTCCCAGAAAAATTTTTTAAACTTCTTCAATGTTGAAATGTTGAAAGAATTGTTGAAAACTCAGAAACACCTTTTCCGCAGACTCTTTTCTTTCCCTGTAATCAGCCGAAAATCCGCCTTAATATAAAATCTGCCCCTGTTTCAACAGATTGTTAGTTAAGATGTTGAAAATATCATTTTTTTGCAAATTTACTATTGCATTTTCAGCACAAATATGTTATAATATGTTATGTATTATTAATAAGAGAGCAGTGTTGATAAATAATACTTTTAACATTTCTGAACTGCCTGCCCTTACAGCAGTTTTCCGGACAATTTTCATGCGTTGTTTTCAGTGCACACCACAATTACAACGGCAGCACAGCTTTCTTCACACAAATTTTTACGGAGGTATAACATGAACTCATTTGAGGAAGTCTTTGAAAATGTAAAGAAATACTGCCTTGAAAACAACAAAATCCCCGAAATCGGACTAAAAACATGGATAGACCCGCTCACCCCCGTCAGATTTGACGGCTCGGAAGCCGTGTTCAGCGTGCAGACAGATTTTCAGAAAAATATCGTCATGACAACCTATGAAACCATTCTCAGCGAAGCTTTCTACAACGTCCTCGGACTTAAAGTTAAAATAACAATAAACGTCGAGTCCGAAGAACCTGCACCGCCCCCCACTCCTACCTATGCGGAACTCGACCAGAAAAACGAGGAACTTGAACAGTCCTATAAATTCGCAAACTATGACTATACTTTCGATACATTCATCGAAGGTCCGTCAAACAGTTTCGCCCTTGCGTGCAGTAAATCAGTCGCAAAAAACTGCGGCGAAAGAGAAGTCCCCGGCTATAACCCGCTTTTCATATACGGCCCCTCAGGAATGGGCAAAACCCACCTCATAACAGCTATCGCAAATGAAGTGAGAAAAAATCAGCCCGATTTCAACGTAGTCTATGTAACAAGCGAAACTTTCGGAAATGACCTGATCGCCGCTATAAAAACCAACCTCATATCCGATTTTCAGGAAAAATACCGCACCGCTGATATTCTCCTCGTAGACGATATACAGTTCTTTGCGGGAAAAGAAAGAATGCAGGAGGAATTTTTCCACACATTCTACAAACTGCATCAGGAAGGAAAACAGGTCGTTATAACCTCCGACAAGCCGCCAAAGGAACTCATAACCCTCGAAGCAAGACTCAGAACCCGCTTTGAAGGCGGTCTTATAGCCGATATCTCCGCTCCCGACTACGAAACAAGACTTGCAATCATAAACCGCAAATCCGAACTTCTTGACCTCAGAATGCCTCCCGAAGTCTCCGAATTTATGGCAAACCGCCTTAAATCCAATATCAGACAGCTTGAAGGGGCTGTCATGCGCCTTAAAGCCATAACACACTTTGCAGGAAACCCAATAAGCATTTCAATGGCTCAGAGCGTAATAAGAGATGTCCTCACCGATGAACAGCCACTCCCTATAACCGTTGAAAAAATAATATCCGAAGTTTCAACCGTATACGGAGTATCTCCCGAAGATATACGCTCAAATAAACGCTCCCAGCAGGTGTCAATTGCACGAAAAGTTGCAATATACGTTGTAAGGGAGATAACACAGATGCCTCTTGCATCAATAGGCACAGAATTCGGCGGACGTGACCATTCAACCATTGTTTATTCAGTCAACAGTGTCACCGAAGCCATAAACAAAGATGCCAACCTCAACAACCTTGTAAGTGATATAATCAAGAACATAAAGGACAAAAGCAAGCCCTGACTTTTCAACAATCTTTCAACACCCGAAAATTGTTGAAAGTGTTTAACTAACAGCTTTCCACAATTTTCTCAACAGTGTGTTGAAAACAATGTTGAAAACTTTTCGTGCTATTTACAGCCGTTTATAAGGGTTTTCCACAAGAGTTTCAACAGGTTTTCAACATCTTTCAACAATCCACTTTCAACACTTTCAACTTGTTGAAAGTTAAATGAATTAAAAAGCCGAGTTTTCAACATTTTTTTCAACAATTTCTCCACAATTTCTCAACACTTTCAACAGATTAAAT
>DGRR01000183.1 GCA_002389995.1 Ruminococcus sp. UBA4383
GGCGAAAATTGACGATTTTAAATAAGGAGCAAACTATGAAACATTGTGCAGGACAAATCAGGTATCTTATAGCTATTAAGGAACTTTCCGACAAAGACGAATATGTTAAATGTGTAAGCATATCAAGACACCTCGGAGTTTCAAGACCAAGCGTGAGTAAAATGCTGCGCTGTCTTGCAAATTCAGGGCTTGTATATGAGGATTTCTGTAACAGCGTGGTACTCACACCTGAGGGTATTGAGGCAGTAAATCAGATATTTTCAAGTTTTAATGAAGTATATATGTTTTTCCATAATTTTCTCAGACTTCCTGCGGAGGAGGCACATTCACAGGCAATATTGTTCATAACCGACTTTCCGAATGATACCTGCGAAAGACTGAAACGTATCGTAAGAAGAACTATTCACAAGAAATAAAAAGGCTGTATATACAGCCTTTTTATTTTTACTTTTCAAGGGCATCAGGACCGAAACTTTCGGGAAGAAGTTCTTCAAGAGTCATATCCTTGTAATCCTTTGTGGATTTTGCAAAAATGACGTGCATTTTTTGGGGGTTGCAAAATTCACGCATTACCTGTCTGCATATTCCGCATGGGGCGCAGTAATCATGGACTTCATATCCGAAACCGCCTGCTATTGCGATTGCGGTAATATTTCTTTCACCGCACTGTACAGCATGGAAAATGGCATTTCTTTCGGCGCAGATTCCTGCGGGATATGATGCATTTTCGACATTTACGCCTGTATATATTTTTCCGCTGTCCATGAGTACGGCTGCTGAAACGTTATAATTTGAATACGGGGCATAGGAATTTTTCTGATTGTCAACAGCGATTTGAATAAGCTGTTCACGGTCAAAATTTTCGTCTGATACTTCTGCGGTTATTGGTGATTCCTGAGCGATTTCGGCTTTAAATATTTTCATATAATACCTCCCTTTGAACTGTGCTTTTATTGTATCATTTTTTTAATTTAATGTCAAGGATTATATTAATGCAAAAAAGCTCCCCGTTGTTTTATGATACAGGGAGCGTTGATATTATGCAATATATACTTTTTTCATTATCTGAGGAGTTTTGGGTCTGTCGTTATAGTCTGTGGGAGTGACAGCTATTTCGTCCACAACGTCCATACCCTCGACTACTTTACCGAAAGCGGCATACTGACCGTCAAGGTAGGGAGCGTCCTCATGCATAATGAAAAACTGTGAACCTGCGGAATCATACTGTGCAGAGCGAGCCATTGAAATAACGCCTCTTGTGTGTTTAAGGTCATTTTTCACGCCGTTTGCTTCAAATTCGCCCATAATATGCCAGCCCGGACCGCCTGTGCCTGTACCTTTGGGGCAGCCTCCCTGAATCATGAAACCTGCAATAACTCTGTGAAAAATCAAGCCGTCATAGAATCCGCTGCTGACGAGTTTTTCAAAATTCTTGCATGATACGGGAGCAATTTCGGGATAAAGTTCAATTTTTATCTGTTTGCCGTTTTCCATTTCGATAATTACCATAGTATACCTCCGAGTAAAATCTTGTTAATTGAGTATTATCTGAAAATCAGATGGGAAAGTTGCATTTTCGTATGAATTTTCATCATTTTCTTTTTTATTGCCGTGATTATATCCGCTGAGTTTATTATTATTATTTTGTTCCTTAGCCTCCTGATATTCTTCGAGGGCAGATTTAGGTTTAGTAGTTGGTTCGGGGATATCTTCGCTTACGACAGCGATAAAGGTTTCGCCGTTTTCGTCGGTAAATATTTCCGTAACGGGGATATATTCAACAGTATCCTCCTGCGGGACATCTTCCTCATCGGGTATGACGACACTATTTTTAGAGGCTTTTTTCTCCGTAGGATAGACGGCTTCATACTGTGGTGCAACGGGAGTTTTTGAAGATTTTTTGCCGTTGGTTCTGCTTATATCTTCCGTACAGCTTTTTCCTGCCATTATTACGAGCATGGCAGCGATTGATGCGAGTATAACAGCGATGACTCTGTTTTTTTCCATACTATCCGACCTTTCCGCAAAAAATCACATATTAATTATACTAAATTTTCCTGTAAATGTCAAGCGATAAAATTATTTTATTTGTGCAGTACGAAAAAAACTCCCCTTTGCCTGTACGCAAGGGGGAGTTTTTATTATATCAGTGGTTTATATTTGTATGTTGATTAGTCCTGACCGTAAAGAGTTGTAAGTCTTGTAAGGTAGTCGTATCTGTCCTTAGCATTAGCAACAGCGGCATCGAAAAGCTTTTCAGCTCTCTCAGGATTTGAACGAGCGAGTGAATTATAACGAACCTCACCCATAAGGAAGTTCTTGTATTCGTCAACGTTAGGAGCTTTTGAATCAAGAGTGAAGGGATTCTTGCCCTGAGCCTTGAGGTCGGGATTATATCTGTAAAGGTGCCAGTAGCCAGCCTCAACAGCCTTCTTTTCCTCAGCCTGAGCAGTAGCCATACCTGTTTTGATACCGTGGTTGATACAAGGAGCGTAGCAGATAACGATTGAAGGACCGTCATAAGCCTCAGCCTCAGTGAATGCCTTGATACACTGGTTCATATTTGCGCCCATAGCAACATGAGCAACATATACATAACCATAGCTCATAGCGATACCTGCGAGGTCTTTCTTCTTCGTAACCTTACCGGCAGCAGCGAACTGAGCGATAGCACCTGTAGGAGTTGACTTTGAAGCCTGACCGCCTGTATTTGAGTAAACCTCTGTATCGAATACGAGGATATTAACGTTTTTGCCTGATGCGATAACGTGGTCGAGACCGCCGAAACCGATATCATAAGCCCAGCCGTCACCGCCGAATATCCACTGTGACTTCTTGGAGAGGTAATCCTTTTCAGCGAGGATAGCCTTAGCATCATCACAGCCGCAAGCTTCGAGAACTTCAACAAGCTTGTCAGTAGCGATATTATTGGCAGCACCGTCATTATATGTATTGAAGTATTCAGCGATAGCGTCCTTAACTTCCTGTTTTTCAGCCTTAGCTTCGAGAGCCTTAACCTTGTCAGTAACTCTCTTGCGGAGTGTTTCCTGAGCGAGGAACATACCATAACCAAATTCAGCGTTATCCTCAAAGAGTGAGTTGCTCCATGCAGGACCTCTGCCCTTCTTGTTTACGGTGTAAGGAGTTGAGGGTGCGCTGCCGCCCCAGATTGAAGAACAACCTGTTGCATTTGCAATCATCATTCTGTCACCGAAAAGCTGAGTAACGAGTTTAGCATAAGGAGTTTCACCGCAGCCTGCACAAGCACCTGAGAATTCGAGAAGCGGCTGTCTGAACTGTGAACCCTTAACTGTTTCAGCCTTGAACTTAGCAGCAACTTCGGGCTTTTCGTCGAGAGTAACACCATAGTTGAATACTTCCTGCTGGTCCATCTGAGAAGCGATAGGCTCCATAACGAGGGCTTTTTCCTTAGCAGGACAAACATTTGCACAAACACCGCAGCCTGTACAGTCAAGAGTTGAAACTGTCATAACGAATTTAAGACCGTTAAGAGCAGGTTTGAAGTCAGCAGACTTTGTTGCAGCAGGAGCAGCAGCGAGTTCGTCAGCAGTCATGGCAACGGGTCTGATAACAGCGTGAGGACATACATAAGCGCACTGGTTACACTGGATACACTTTGAAGCGTCCCATGAAGGAACTTTTACAGCGATACCACGTTTTTCAAATGCAGCACTGCCCTGCGGGAAAGTACCGTCAGCCATATCAACGAATGTTGAAACGGGGAGAGTATCACCCTTCTGAGCGTTGCAGGGAATCTGGATATTATTTACATAGTCCTGAAGCTTCTTGTCAGCACATTCAACGTGAGACATACCCATCTGAGTATCAGCGCAGTCTTTCCATGAATCGGGAACGTCAACCTTTACGATATTCTGATGACCTGCATCAATAGCGTTCCAGTTCTTTTCAACAACGTCCTGACCCTTCTTGCTGTATGAAGCCTCAGCAGCAGCCTTCATGTATTTGAGAGCGTCCTCGAAAGGAATGATATTTGCGAGTTTGAAGAATGCAGACTGGAGGATAGTATTGATTCTTGTACCCATACCTGTTTCTTCACCGAGTTTAACACCGTTGATGATGTAGAAGTTGATATTGTTCTGAGCGATATATCTCTTTACCTGTCCGGGGAGGTTAGCATCGAGTTCTTCGGGAGTCCAGATAGTATTGAGGAGGAAAGTACCGCCGGGCTTGATATCTGAAACCATATCGTACTTGTCAATATAGCTCTGGTTATGGCAGGCAACGAAATCAGCCTTGTTGATGAGATATGTTGACTTTATGGGAGTCTTACCGAAACGGAGGTGAGAAATAGTAACACCGCCTGATTTCTTTGAGTCATAAGCGAAATAAGCCTGAGCGTAGAGGTCAGTATGGTCGCCTATGATTTTGATAGAGTTCTTGTTAGCACCAAC
>DGRR01000228.1 GCA_002389995.1 Ruminococcus sp. UBA4383
TGGCACAGCTGGGCAGCTAAGTGCGGAACGGATAAACGCTGAAGGCATCTAAGCGTGAAGCCGACCTTAAGATAAGATATCCCATCGAAAGAGTAAGACCTCTCAAAGACTATGAGTTTGATAGGCTCAAAGTGTAAGCGTGGTGACACGTTCAGCTTGCGAGTACTAATCGGTCGAGGGCTTTTCCTTTTGTTTCAGAGAGTTTGATTGTGGTTGCTTTTTTCTTATGTTTTCAAAATCGGTGTATATGGCAGTGAGGTCACACCTGTTCCCATTCCGAACACAGAAGTTAAGCTCATTTGCGATGATAATACTTGGTTGGCGACGACCCGGGAATGTAGTTCTATGCCGATACTTTTTCGGAAATCCTGTCCTTTTGGGACAGGATTTTTTTTATTTATAATTGTTAATCCAGTCTAACACAAAAACTACTATTTTAAAAATTTTCCTGTTTTATATTGACTTATTTCTTTAAAAAGAGTATAATATCTATTGTATGATAATACTTATGCTTTTAAATCTATTCAAAGCATAATAACGTTTATGGAGGTTATTTAAAAATGAGCAGAGTTTACAATTTCAGCGCAGGTCCTGCTGTTCTTCCCGAAGAAGTTCTCAGAGAAGCAGCAGAAGAAATGGTAGAATACAAGGATACGGGTATGTCCGTTATGGAAATGTCCCACCGTTCAAAGGCTTACGACAATATCATCAAGGAAGCTGAAAAGGATTTGCGTGACCTTATGAATATCCCCGATAACTATAAGGTTATTTTCGTTCAGGGCGGTGCATCACTTGTTTTCGCAGAAGTTCCCATGAACCTCATGAAAAACGGCAAGGCTGCATACATCATTACAGGTCAGTGGGCTAAGAAAGCCGCTGCCGAAGCTGAAAAATACGGCGAAGTAGTAAGAGTTGCATCTTCCGCAGACAAGACTTTCTCATATATTCCCGATTGTTCAGACCTTGATATCCCCGAAGATGCAGACTATGTTTACATCTGCGAGAATAATACAATCTATGGTACAAAGTTCTGGAAACTCCCGAATACAAAGGGCAAAATCCTCGTTGCAGACGTTTCTTCATGCTTCCTTTCAGAACCCGTTGATGTTACAAAGTACGGCGTTATCTACGGCGGCGTTCAGAAAAATGTAGGTCCTTCAGGTGTTCAGATTATAATTGTCCGTGAAGATTTAATCGCTGACGGTCCTGCATTCAAGCAGACTCCTACAATGATGGACTGGAAAATTCAGGCTGACAATGAATCACTCTACAACACTCCTCCCTGCTACGGCATCTATATCTGCGGCAAGGTATTCAAATGGATAAAGAAAATGGGCGGTCTTGAAGCTATGAAAGCCCATAACGAAAAGAAAGCTAAAATCCTTTACGATTTCCTCGACCAGAGCAAAATGTTCAAGGGTACTGTCGTAAAAGAGGACAGAAGCCTTATGAATGTTCCCTTCATCACAGGAAATGATGAACTCGATAAGAAGTTCATCGCTGAATCAAAAGCAGCAGGTTTCGAGAACCTTAAAGGTCACAGAACTGTCGGTGGTATGCGTGCATCTATCTACAATGCTATGCCTATCGAGGGTGTTGAAAAACTCGTTGCATTCATGAAGAAATTTGAGGAAGAAAATTCCTGATTATATAAGAAAGAGGTAGATTACAATGTTCAATATTCAGACTCTTAACAAGATATCAACTGTCGGTACTGATGTTTTTGACAAGAGCAAGTATGCTGTTGCAGATTCTCCCGAAAATCCTGATGCAATAATGGTTCGTTCCGCTAAAATGCATGATATGACATTCGGTGACAAGCTCATCGCTATCGCAAGAGCAGGCGCAGGCGTAAACAATATCCCCGTTGACCGCTGCGCTCAGGAGGGTATCTGCGTATTCAATACCCCCGGTGCTAACTCAAATGCAGTTAAGGAACTCGCAATATGCGCTCTCCTCCTTGCATCAAGAAAAATCGTTGAGGCTGCCGCATGGGCTGCATCTCTCAAAGGTACTGAGGACGCTCCCAAAACTGTTGAGGGCGGAAAAGCTAAATTCGCAGGTCCTGAAATCGCAGGCAAGACACTCGGTATAATCGGTCTTGGTGCAATCGGCGGTAAAATCGCAAACGCTGCCGAAGCACTCGGCATGAAGGTTATCGGTTATGACCCTTATCTTTCAGTAGGTGCTGCACTTCACCTTGAACCCTCTGTAAAGGTTGTTGCTGATATAAACGATATCTACAAGGAAAGCGATTATATCACAATCCATATGCCTTACACAAAGGATACAAAGAATACTATTGATGCAGAACAGATTGCCATTATGAAAGACGGTGTACGCATCATCAACCTTGCAAGAGGCGAGCTTGTCAACTCTGAGGCTGTTGTAAAGGCTATCGCTGACGGCAAAATTGCAAAGTATGTTACAGATTTCGCTGATGATACAGTTCTCGGTGCTGAAAATGTAATCGTACTTCCCCACCTCGGTGCTTCTACTCCCGAAAGTGAAGACAACTGCGCTGTTATGGCTGCTCAGGAACTCATTGAATACCTCGAAAACGGTAATATCAGAAACAGCGTAAATTATCCCAACCTTTCAATGAATGCAGTAGGCACTAAAATCTGCGTTATCCACAAGAATGTTCCCACTACTATCGCTTCAATCACAACAGCAGTAGGAAACGAGGGAATCAATATCGAAAATATGGCTAATGCAAGCAAGGGCGATTTCGCTTACACTATGCTTGATGTTACAGGAGAAGTTCCCGCAAGCGTTGAAGGAAAGATAAATTCCGTTGACGGTGTTATCAGAGTAAGAGTTATCAGCAAGTAATCATAAATACAAAATATAAAGACGAAAATCCGAGTTTTCTCGGATTTTTGTTTTTATGGGCTTTTTAAATGAAACCTGTTGACAAAAAACAGATATGGAGTTATAATTATCTTGATATATTGTTTTCTCATGACGAAAACATAATAATTGATTATATGGAGGAAGTATGGATATTATTATTGTCGGCGGCGGCAAAGTAGGAAGTGCGCTCGCTGAAGAACTTTGTACTGAACATAATGTAACTATAATCGACCAGAATGAAAGCCGTATCAGTTCGCTTATAAATGAATTTGACTGCATGGGAATCGTGGGAAACTGCCTTCAGACCAGTATTCTCACAGAAGCCAATGTTGAAAAAGCAAATATTTTTATCGCAGTAACAAGCTCAGATGAAGTGAACATTCTCTCATGCCTTATAGCTAAAAAAATGAAGGCAAAACACTGTATCGCAAGAGTGAGAAACCCCGAATTTGACAAACAGCTTGTATTTATGCGTGAGGAACTCGGTATAAGCATGATGGTAAATCCCGACTATAACGCAGCCAACGAAATAGCCAAAGTCCTCCGCTATCCCGAAGCCATAAATATAGAATCTTTCGCAAAAGGCAGGGTTGACCTTGCCGAAATCCGTATAACAAGCGGAAGTATCCTCGAAAATATCGCCCTCAGCCAGCTTTCACGCAGACTGCGCCTTGATGTGCTTATATGTGCCGTACAGAGAGGTGAAGAAATTATAATACCTAACGGAAATTTTGTCCTTCATGCAGGCGATAAAATACATATAACCGCCTCCCACAGCGCACTTGTAAAGTTTTTCAAGAGCATAAGTGCCGCTTACAGAGAAAAACGTGTGAAATCCGCCGTTCTCATAGGCGGCGGCAGAGTCGGCTATCACCTCGCAAATCAGCTTATAGAAATGGGCGTAAAAATAAAAATAATCGAAATAAATAAACAACGCTGCGAGGAACTCAGCAGCAGACTCAAAAAAGGAAGCATAATCTGCGGTGACGGTACTGACCACGATTTGCTTAAATCAGAACGTGTGTACGACTATGACGCAGTTGTCACACTTACAGGTATTGATGAGGAAAATATCCTCCTCTCACTCCTCGCAAAAAATAACGGCGTGGATAAAGTCGTCACAAAAGTAAACAGAATGACACTGATGCAGCTTTCCGATACTCTCAGCCTTGACAGCATAATTTCTCCGAAATCCATAACAGTAAGCCAGATATTGCAGTATGTCCGTGCAAAACAAAATTCTCAGGGAAATAATATAACTACTCTCTACCGTCTTGTAAATGACAAACTCGAAGCGATAGAATTTGTTGTAAGGGAACACAAGGATTATGTCGATGTTCCGCTTAAAAAGCTTAAAATAGGAAACGGTATCCTTATCGCAAGTATCGTAAGGGGAAATGAACTTATCGTCCCGAAAGGCGATGACTGCATAAAGGTTAATGACAGCGTTGTAGTCGTCACTACCAAAAAGGGATTTGATGACCTTAAAGAAATATTTGCATAAGGGAGAGTTTTGATGATTTTATGAATTACAGAATGATATTGTACATCGTGGGACAAATACTGAAAGTTGTCGGTGTTTTCATGCTGCTGCCGATAATAGTCGGGGCAGTTTACGGAGAACAGCACGTTATTCTCTCCTTTGGTGTACCTTTCCTGATAACAATAGTTCTCGGATTTGCAATTGCTTTCAAAAAACCTCAGAACAGCTCAATATTTTCAATGGAGGGCTTTGTGAGCGTTGCGGCGGCATGGATAACAATGTCCGCAATAGGTGCGCTCCCGTTTGTGATATCAGGTGAGATAAAAGACTATCCCTCGGCACTTTTTGAAACAGTATCGGGATTTACAACGACAGGTGCAACTATACTTCTCGATGTCGAAAAAATGTCAAAAGCCTGTCTTTTCTGGCGAGCGTTTACGCACTGGATGGGCGGTATGGGCGTGCTGATGTTTGTTATTGCCATAATTTCAAGCAATGATGTCCGTACCATGCACATGATGAGGGCGGAATGTGCAGGACCGAATGTCGGCAGACTTGTTTCAAAATCAAAGTTTTCCGCACAGATACTCTATGGTATATACATATCACTCACACTTATAGAAATGGGAATGCTTATGGCAGGCGGTATGCCGTTTTATGATGCGCTTATACACGCCTGTTCATCGGCAGGTACAGGAGGATTTTCAATCTGGAATGACAGCATAGCCCATTATAACAGCGTTTATATCGAAATGGTAATAGCAACGTTTATTATACTTTTCGGTGTAAATTTCAACCTGTACTATTATATTCTCATACGCAAATTTTCCCTTGTATACAAAAATGAAGAGGCAAGAACCTATTTCGGAATAATAATCGCTGCAACCGCAATTATAACATTCAATATACTCGGAATGTACAGCAATTTCGGGGAGGCTTTGAGGAGAGCTTTCTTCATGGTGGCTTCAACAATAACTTCCGCAGGATTTTCAACGGCTGATACGGGCGAATGGCCTGTATTCTCGCAGACTTTGCTCCTTCTTCTTATGTTTGTAGGTTCATGTGCAGGCTCAACAGGCGGCGGTATGAAAGTTTCAAGAATAATGATAATAATTAAAACAGGTATAAAGGAACTCAGATACATAGTAAGCCCCAATACTGTTACTACCGTAAAAATGGACGGAAAACCCGTTGAAAAAGATGTAGTAAGAGGTGCGTGCAATTACCTGATACTCTTTATCATGCTTATGGCAATATCAATACTTCTGATAACTCTTGACAGATTCTCAATTGAAGAAAGTGCTTCGGCTGTAATAACCTGTATGAACAATATCGGCTATGGCGTAGGAAGATTCAGCCCGTCAGGAAATTTAGGCGGACTTAATGCATTTTCAAAAATAGTTTTATGTTTTGATATGCTGCTCGGCAGACTTGAAATATATCCCCTTATCATGCTTTTTGCAGCAAGAAAGGATTGAGGTGTTTTTTATGAAAAAATTAATAAGCGCACTGCTTGCCCTGACAATGGGCTTTACAGTACCCACTGTACAGACAGCATATGCATATCAGGTGATTCCCGATTCAGGCATTATTACAGAATACGATAAAACTGCAATAACTGAAATCGGTGACAATATCAAATGGGAAATAACTGACGGAGTACTTTCTATCACGGGAAACGGAGGTATGTATAATTTTCCATTGATAAAATATGTTCCATGGTATAGTCAGGCTTCATCAATAAAAAAAGTTTACATCGGAAGCGGAGTTACCAGTATAGGAAAAGCTGTATTTGGGAATCTTACAAATCTCACAGAAATAAGTATACCTGATACAGTAAGTATTATAAATGCCTACGCATTCAGCAACTGTACATCACTTAAATCAATAGTTCTGCCCGCATCTGTTTCGTCAATAGGTGACGGAGCTTTTGAAGGTTCGGGCTTGACTTCAATAAGCATATACAATCCTTCATGTGAGATAATCGGTGACAGTGCAACTCTCGGAAATGCGACAATTTACGGTTACAGCGGTTCAACCGCAGAAAAATATGCATCACAGTTCGGAAAAAACTTTGCAACAGTCGGAAGTGCGCCCCCAGATGTAACACCCGAAATCCCCGAAACAACAACTACCACAACGACAACTACTACAACCACAACGACAACTACAACAACTACCACCACAACAGAAGAAGAAACAACCACAACCACAAAAAATCCTGAGTTCAGCCTGCGTGTTGAAATCGCACAAGTGCCTCAAAAAGTTTATTATGAATATGGTGAACCTCTCGATGTAAACAAAGATTATCCCGACCTTATGGTTAAAACATGGGTAATAGATTCACAGGGAAATGAATACCCCGAAAATAACGGAGAAGCTTATTATGTCTATGATTATCCCGATAATTTCTCTCTCGGAGAGGATTTCAATACATATATGCCCGGAACAAACCATATATACATCACCTACAAAAAGTATAACGAGACTTTGCAGGAATGGACATATGCAAGGACATTTTTCCTTATAAATGTAAGTCAGGCTGAATTAACAACTACTATCACTACCACAACAGAACCTGTTACTACAACAACTACTACCGTTACCGAAAAATATATCATAAGAACAGATACCGTATCAGAGACTATGCCGATTCCGTCACCCGAATTGAAAGATGTAAGAGTAAATGCCCGTACCGCAACTGTATATGATACGGATTTCATACATCATGAAGACGGCTATGGAATGTCAGATTTCAGTATGCTTGACGAATTCGTTGATATTTCTTACACAGTCTCATATATTGTAACGCCTTCATACAAGGTAACTACTAACTATTACTGGTCTGACGGCACTGTAACAGAAGAATCCGTAAGCTATTCAGACCCCGAAACATCAGAGGAGACTTTTAACGGAACTCTCTATAATACAACTGATATACAAGGAATAAGCGTGGAAAGGTCTTACAGGGATTTGCGCTTTGCGGATATTGACAGCCTCAATACGGCAGAAATTCCGTGTGAACTGAAATTTATGTCCAACGGAAGTGAGATTGAAAGTTACAGCATCAATGTTCCTATGGAAATTATACACACACTGATAACTACTACCACTACAACAGAAACTACCACCACTACAACAGAGGAAACTACTACGACCACTACAACTACAACAGAAACTACCACTACTACAACAGAGGAAACTACTACGACCACTACAACTA
>DGRR01000126.1 GCA_002389995.1 Ruminococcus sp. UBA4383
TCTCACAGCCTATAACTCAGGTTTCTCAGCAGTTAAATTCCGTACTCACCGCCCTCGCAGGTGCGGAAAGAATTTTCAAGGTAATTGATGAAACTCCTGAATCTGATGACGGATATGTTACCCTCGTCAATGCCGAAATTGACGAAAAAGGCAATATAACCGAAACCGACAGGCATACGGGTCGCTGGGCTTGGAAACACCCCCATAAGTCGGAAGGAACTGTAACTTATACCGAAGTAAAGGGAGAAGTTCAGCTCGATAATGTCGTATTCGGCTATGAACCCGAAAAAATCGTACTAAACGGCATAAGCCTCTATGCAAAACAAGGTCAGAAAATTGCCTTTGTAGGCTCAACAGGTGCGGGAAAAACCACCATAACCAACCTTATAAACCGCTTCTATGATGTCCCTGACGGAAAAATCCGCTATGACGGCATAAATATCAATAAAATCAAAAAAGATGACCTCCGCCATTCACAGTCAATAGTTTTGCAGGATACCCACCTTTTCACAGGTACTGTAATGGACAACATAAGATACGGAAAACTCGATGCAACCGATGAAGAAGTATACGCCGCCGCAAAACTTGCAAACGCAGATAATTTCATAACTCATCTCGAAAACGGCTATAATACCATGCTTACAGCGGACGGCTCAAATCTCTCGCAGGGTCAGCGTCAATTGCTCGCAATCGCAAGGGCAGCTATTGCCGACCCGCCTGTATTGATTCTCGATGAGGCTACATCTTCAATTGATACCCGTACAGAGGCTCTTATTGAAAAGGGTATGGACAGTCTCATGGAGGGAAGAACCGTTTTTGTAATCGCTCACAGACTCTCGACCGTCCGCAATTCACAGGCTATTATGGTACTTGAACACGGTAAAATTATTGAACATGGAAACCATAACGAACTTATCGCTCAGAAAGGCAAATATTATCAGCTCTATACAGGTATGTTTGAACTGAGTTAAAAATATCCCCTGTCACACGGCAGGGGATTATTTTTTGTGCTTTTTTCTTAAATCTGCGAAAAATTCCGAGAGTATATGCGAACATTCCTCCTGCATGATACCGCCCTGAATTTCAGGCTTATGATTATAGGGCAGTTCAAACATTTTCTGTACCGAAACGACAGAGCCGCTTTTTTTATCATATGCTCCGAAATATACATTGTCTATCCTTGAATTTATTATCGCACCACAGCACATCGGACAGGGTTCAAGAGTCACATATATTTCACATTCAGGAAGTCTCCAGCCGCCAAGAGCACGGCAAGCCATGTCAATTGCTTCAATTTCAGCATGGTCAAGGGCATTTTTAGCGGTTTCACGCCTGTTTCTTCCTTTACCTACGATTTCGCCCGTTGATTTTTTTACAATTACTGCTCCTACGGGGACTTCTCCTTCCGCAGCGGCTTCTGCGGCAAGGGCAAGAGCTTCTTTCATATAATCATTCATCAGAACACAGCACCTGCCAGCGCATAGACTATGCATATAAGTCCGACAGCTATATAGGGGAATACTTTCACTGAAAATACAATTCTTTTTCCGAGAGAAAATTCCGATTCATAAACAGCGAGTTTTATATCTTTTTTTCTGTTATGCAGAAAACATATTATCGTTCCTGCTGTTCCTGCGATGAATACCGCCGCCATAAACATTCCCCTTGTAACGCTCATATTTACAGAGGGATCAACCTCTATTACAGCAAGTGCAAGAACATACATTTTATAGACTACATTTACCGCTATGGGAGTGAAAATGCTTCCGCTCCTGAGCATACCGTATGAACCTATTGCGGATATGAGAAATACTGCTGCCATATCGTTGAAATTATGCGTAAGGAGTGCGGCTGTAAGAGAAGTCGTTATTATTGCGAACAAATCCCCGAACTGCCTGCATACCGCAAACATTGCACCGCAGAATATCATTCCGCTGAGTATGGATATTACTATTATGTCAAATATTGTATATACCAGAAATTCAGCCTGTCCCCATACTGAAACATCTGCGTCAATATTTCTGAAAAAACTGTATATTTCCTTTGTTTCCACTGAAAATGCAGAAGGGATATTGATTACTGTACAGACAACCAGTACAAGCGATATTGCCGTCACAAGTCCTGACGGGTGATTCATTGTGTGCATAAATTCAACTTTAAGCGGAACTCTGAACTGCTTATGCATATACAGCATTGTGACAAGCATTTTTATAAGTGAGACTATTATAATTGATATTACTATTTCGATGCTTCCGCCGTATATGCCTGTACTGAAAAAATTATTATGGACATTTATGCCGATTATGCTGAAAAATTTTATGAGGAATTTAAGGATAATCGTATCTGTAACAAGCCATATAAGCATGGCATTTCCGACAGTACAGAATATTCTTGAAAGGATTTTCTTTTCGGCACTGACAGCATTTTCGCTGACGAAACCTTTTCCGTCAATGAAAACACTTTCATTTTTATTTGAAGAAAAGCTGAATGAAAATTTATTTTCTTTTTTTCTGCGCCATTTTCTGAACTGCTCGTTATAGGATTCATTCTGTGTGGAGTAGTCAAATTCATCTATGACGTTTATTATTTTATTTGAGTGTTGAGCAGCTTTATTCAATAATACCGCCTCCTTCTGCTGAGGATTTTGCTGCTGAAACTACACTTTCCATTAATTTTAACATATTTTCGGATATTTTATGTTATTATTTTCTCTATATCATGTAAATTTTTTATTAACATCGTTTATAATTTTTTCTGCATTCAGATGAAATATATTTTCGAGTTCATTTTCATTCAGGTGAAGTCTTTTCAGCATATTTATTTCATTTCGGGGGTTATCCCACGGGCAGTCGCTTCCGTAGAGAATTTTAGTGCTTCCCTGCATTTCAATAATTCTGAAAGCCTGTTCATCGCTTATATACCTTGCGACAACACCAGTATCAAAGAATACATTTTCAAATTTTCCTGCAAGGCAGTCCTCGACTTCATCAAATAATTTCATACCGCCCATATGTGCGGCGATAATGGTTAATTCGGGGAATTTTTCTGCTATATCCGCAAAACTTTTCGGAGTTGCGAGGATATCTCCCTTTCCGAAAGGGTCCCAGCCTCCGTGGAATATCACAAACAGACCAAGTTCAGCCGCCTTTCTGTATATCGGGAACATTCTCTCCTCATTCGGGCGGAAATGCTGATATTCCGAATGAAATTTAAGACCGTAAAGACCAAGCTGTTTAATTCTTTCAATCTCCTGCAAAGCATCATCTGCATCGGGGTGAACAGTTCCGCAGCAATATATTCCGTCCCCCATAATTTCGGCAGCCCAGTTATTTATCGTAGTCTGCTGGGAGGGTTTTGTAGCTATGGGGAGTATCATTGCGGAAGATATATTATTTTCAGCCATTATTTTTTTAAGTCCGCTGAAAGTTCCGTCAGTTGCGGGAGAGATTCCGCTTGTGTTTTCAAGACCTGATACAGCCCTTTCCGCTATGATGTCCGCAAAAGCGTGTGCATGAAAATCAAAATATCTCATAAATTCACTCCATAACGTGTTCCATAGCTGAATAGAATATTTTCTGCACATGGTCATCGCAGAGGGAATAGAAAATAGTTTTTCCCTCTCGCCTTGTGCTGACAAGTCTTGCCTGCTTTAAAACTCTTAACTGATGTGATATTGCAGACTGCGTCATATTGAGAAGTTTAGCGATATCGCACACGCACATTTCGCTCTGGCAAAGCACGAAAATAATTCTTATTCTTGTGGGGTCACCGAAAACTTTCAGCAGTTCTGCGGCATCATAAAGTACAGCTTCATCGGGCATAACTTTTGATACTCTGCTGACGATATCCTGATGACCGCTGCAATTTTTGCATATATGTTCTTCCATTTTATCCTCACTTTCATTCCATAAGCATTTCAGAAAATATATAAACTGTTGCTATCACGGCTAAATTACTGCAAACAAGTCCTGCAAGGCAGGTAATTATTGCCCATATGTCGAATACGGCATTCATTCTTTTATTATACATGACTGTACACTTTTTATTTTTCCTGTACATTTTGTCTGTAAAGACCATTTCGCTCGGAAAAACGCATGGATATTCCTCATTGTCTATTTTATAGTAGGCGACTGTAAAGGGCATTTTTTCGCTTTGTCTTTTGTCGAAATGTGTAAATTCAGCCTTTTTGCTTTTTGAAAACATAAGCCTTATGCAGAAATATATAAAAAGCAGTGCCATTCCTATTATTGCAAGTTCAACTATTCCCAGCGCACCGAGATATAAATAAAAATCGCTCACTCCGAAAATTTTGCACAGTACAAATATTACTGCTATCACAAGTATAAACTCCAAAAGGCAGACACCTCCCTCATATCACAATTATATCACAAAAGCAAGTATAAGTCAATAATTCACATTATTTTGCCTTCAATAACAGCAATTATATTAAAAACAGTTTTTATTTTTATGCCTTATACTGCGGAAAATACGGCATATATGAATACTTCCGCAGAGCATTATAATTCAAAAAAGATATTACTTATTCAATAAAATTCAATACACCTATATTAAATTAACAATTAAATCATTCCATTTATGTGCATAATGCACAAACATACACTTCATAATTCTACATCTGAAAAGTATACAATCTGCACAAATTATCTTGACTTTTTTTTACAGGTATGTTAAAATAATCTTGTTGAGAAAAGCCCCTTCTTTGCCAAGGGATACGGTTTTGCACTGGACCGTATATTTATATAATATTTGGGAGGATATTATCATGGTAAACAAAACAAAAACATTCAGACGCTTCGTGAGCGCATCGGCTGCCGCTGTATGCCTCATCTCAGGCATGAAACTCACACCCCTCAGCTTCATGTTCACCTCTGATGCAGCAGGTACTCTTACCGCTTTCGAGATAACAGAAGATATGAAAATCGGCTGGAATATCGGAAACAGCATGGACGCTACCACAAGTTCCGCAACAGCAGGTCTTGAATCCGAAACTGCATGGGGTAACCCCAAAACAAATCAGGCTCTTATTGACGAACTCAAAGCAAAAGGTTTCAACACCGTAAGAATCCCTACTACATGGTACCAGCACCTCGATGAAAACAATAATATCGACCCCGCATGGCTCGCCCGTGTAAAGGAAATCGTTGACTACTGCTTCAATAACGATATGTACGTTATCCTCAACGTTCACCACGAAAACTGGGTAAATCGCTCCGACCTCGGTACTGCTTATGACGAAATGAAAACCAAACTCCTCAAAATCTGGGAACAGGTTTCAACTGAATTTGCAGACTATGACCAGCACCTCATCTTTGAGTGCATGAACGAACCAAGAGCTGTCGGCACTACTCATGAATGGTGGGGTCCTTCTCAGGACGAAGTTGATACAATAAACAAACTCAATGCGGACTTTGTAGACCTCATAAGAAACGGCAGTTCACCTTACAGCAAGACACGTCTGCTTATGATTCCCGGTTACTGTGCATCAAGCGACAAGACTATCATTTCAAGAATTGTCGTTCCCGAAGATGAATATGTAGCTGTTTCAATCCACGCTTACTCGCCTTATGCTTTCACTATGCAGTATGAGGACGATAAGGGCAATATAATCGACCACAGCACATATACAGAGAAATATTCAAACGAACTCCACGGTATTCTCGACAATATCCGTTCAACATTCATCGAAAAGGATATTCCTGTCGTAATCGGTGAGTTCAGTGCCTCCAACTATGACAATACTGAGGCTCGCTGCGAATGGGCAAACGACTATATTTCCACTACAAAGAAATACGGTATTCCCTGCGTTCTCTGGGACAATGATGCAAGAGGAAACAAAGACGCTTCCGAAAGACATGACTACATAGACAGAAAAGCTGTCGTAAACGGTACTGCATCAGGCAATGATGCATGGTATCCCGATTCCGTACAGGTTGTCGATACTATGATGAAAGTCCTCGCAGATGATTCTATCCCGTGGGGCGGTGAGAAAAAAGCTCCCGAAATAAAGCATGAAGATATTTCAAAGGGCGTACAGCTCCTCGATTCTCCCGTTTCCCTCGATGCAAGCGTAGAGAACGGCAACTGCACTCCCGGTCTCAATGCTACATGGGCGCAGCTCGAAAATAACGAAGTCGCTGTAAAATATACAGGCGATGCCCCCGTTATCGCAGTATGTGACGGAAACTGGAAGGGCTGGACTGAAATAAACCCATATGATGTTGATGAGGAAAACGGTATCGCTTATTATGCCGCTGACCATATCAAGGCTGCATGGAGCAGTGATGTTTCAGAAATAGAACACCTCTTTGCAAGAACAAACGGAAATACTACTGTTGAGGCTGTCGCTATAATAGGTGCGTCCGAAATCGAAGTTCCCACTCAGGAAGAGGACAAGACCATTAAATATGACCTCAGTTTCTCAGATGCTTCAAGAGATGATACTCTCGTTCTCACTTTCAAGACAACAGCAGGCTCTAATGCTAACGGCTGTGTAGGTTTCATGAACGGTGCAGACTGGGAAAATATCGAATGGGAAGCTGCTGCTGATTCAACAGGTACAGTTACCATTGAAGTTCCTATGAGCAAGATTCCCGAAACTGTTGAAAACGGTCAGGCTCAAATCTGGTGGTGTGACAACGAAGTTTCAGACTTTAATTATGTTTTCAAGGGTAATCAGCCCGAAGTTGACCCGCCCACAGGCATTGTTTACGGTGATGCAAACGAGGACGGAAAAGTAAGTATATCCGATGCTGTACGCATACTCCAGTACATGGCAAACAGCAGCAAATATGACCTCACTGAACACGGCAAGGCTCAGGCTGATATTGACGGTGTTGCAGGCGTTTCAGGAAAGGACGCCGCTGTTATACAGATGGTTGATGCAGGCGTATACAGTGCTTCTGACCTTCCTTTAAAGGCTGAATAAAATTATAGAAACGGCTCTCACGCAGAGCCGTTTTTTTATGTCCTTTTTTGGTATTCTGCATATAATGTACTGAGAGTTATTCTCAAATTATGCCATACGGCAGAATGGAGAGTTTTAATGAACAGTATTTCAGAAATACTTATTGCAGGCGGTGACATGAGACAGATTTACTGCGCTCTTGCACTCTCTGAAAAATATCATATATCAGTCATTGGATTCGACAGCAAATATATACCTGAACGTCTTGAATCAGATATTCCGAAAAATAAAAAATATGAGTGTATAATTCTTCCTGTCCCTGCTCTTGACGGGGAAAATCATATTTCAGCACCATGTTTTTCAGGGGATATATATTTGCAGGATATAAAAAATATGCTCAAAGAAAACGGTGTTATTTTTGCAGGAAAGGCTGACGATAAGATTAAAAATTTTTTCAGCGACTATAAAATATATGACTATATGGAGCGTGAAGAATTAAGCCTTAAAAATGCCGTTCCTACTGCGGAAGGTGCTGTAAAAATTGCCCTTGACGAACTCCCTGTAACTTTAAACGGACTTAAAGTCCTTATAGTCGGCATGGGTCGCATAGGAACGGCTCTTGCAAATATTCTGAAAGGATTCGGTGCAGATGTCACCGCTGCCGTAAGAAATGCAAAAGGTGCGGCAAAAGCCCGTATTGCAGGTATAAAATCCGTATGTACAAAAAATATATCCAATGACTACGGACTTGTATTCAATACTGCACCATCAATGATATTCACAGAAGATATACTCAGAAAATTCAGTGATGATACTCTTTTCATAGACCTCGCCTCAAAACCCGGCGGAATAGATTTCGATTCAGCCGCAGAACTCGGTAAAAAAGTTATATGGGCTTTGGGTATCCCAGGGAAAAATGCCCCCGTATCAGCAGGAAAAATAATTGCTGAAACTGTAATTTCTATTTTATC
>DGRR01000004.1 GCA_002389995.1 Ruminococcus sp. UBA4383
ATGATATAACCAAAGTCGTTGAACTGTGGACCGGTATCCCCGCAAGCAAAATCGCTGAAACAGAATTTCTTAAAATCGCTCGCCTCGAAGAATCCCTCAAAAAGAGAGTTCTCGGTCAGGACGAAGCTGTTTCCGTACTCACAAAGGCTATAAAACGCACAAGAGTTCACCTCAATAAACGCCGCCGCCCTGCATCATTCATTTTTGTAGGTCCTACGGGCGTGGGAAAAACTGAACTTGTAAAGTCTCTCGCAGAAGAAATGTTCGATTCGACAGAACCGCTCATAAGACTCGATATGACTGAATATATGGAGAAACATTCCGTTGCAAGAATGATAGGCTCGCCTCCCGGATATGTCGGATATGACGAGGCAGGTCAGCTCACTGAAAAAGTCCGCCGCCGCCCGTATTCCGTTATACTTTTTGACGAAATCGAAAAGGCTCACCCCGATGTCATGAATATTCTCATGCAGATTCTCGATGAAGGAAAAGTCGATGACGCTCACGGCAGAACCATAAACTTTGAAAATACTATCATCTGCATGACTTCCAATGCAGGCTCAACAGATAAATCCCTCGGTGTAGGATTCAACCGCACAGAAAACGAAATAACCAAGGAAAAGGCTATGAAAGGTCTGAGAGATTTCCTCCGCCCCGAATTTATCAGCCGTATTGACGAAATAGTTATTTTCAGACAGCTTGACAAGTCCAATTTCGCAAATATCGCTGCACTTATGATTGATGAGATGAAAGAACCTCTTGCAGAAAAAAATATAACTATAAGCTATGACGATTCCGCTCTTAACCTTATTGCGGAAAAATCCTACGGAAAACCCTACGGTGCAAGAGATATAAGACGTGTTATCCGTCAGGAAGTAGAGGACAAAATAGCAGAAATTATAATTTCAGATGCATCAAATACAAGAGAAATATTCGTTTCTGCCGACGGTGACAATATAACCGTAACCGCAAAAAAGGAGCAGTCAGAAAATGAAGCTTAAATCAACAGCCCTCATTTTTTCATTAATAATCACCGCAGCCGTATTTTCAGGCTGCGGTGATAAAAGTGAAGATACAGATATATCCCCCGAAATCAGCACGGATAACTCCCAAAAATCAGACGAACCCGCAAAGCCTGTGCTTTCTCTCAGCAATACAGAAGCAGGTGCAGGCGAAATCGCTGAGATAACTCTCTCCGTAAGCGGTGCAGACGAAAAATGGTCTATGTGCGGTCTGCATATCACCTATCCGGAAGAACTTGAATGTCAGATGAAAGATGTAGAAGAACACACGATAGATTATAAACTCGGTGATGCTTCCGAAAATTCAATGGGTTCTGTCGGAATGTTATGGAGTGAGGGTCTGCCCGATGAACTCACAGAAAAACATCTCAGCTGTTTCTTCTTTACCGAGATGTTCAGCGAAAATCAAGGCTATGACGGGGAAATCGCAAAATTCTACCTCAAAATCCCTGATGATGCACAGAGCGGTACAGTTTACCCCCTGAGCTATTATTTTCCTGAGGGCGACCTTTTTACAGACAGCTCCCAGAATATGCAGATGCAGGAATATGCCTTTGCAAATGCCGTTGACGGCTCTGTAACAGTAAAATAAAAAATATCCGCTGAATATTCAGCGGATATTTCTCAATAAAAGTCCTTTATTGCAGTTTTAGCCTTTGATACAATGGTTTTGTCATTTTCATAGGAGAGAATATTGACGGCATAGCATATATCCACCCAGCGTATTTCGGCAATTTCGTCCTCCTGCCTGTGAAAGTTCACATTCTTGGCTTTTGCAAGAAAATAGACGACAACTTTCAATGTATCCTTTTTCGGAGAATAAGTAACTGTTTCCCTGAAAGTGGGGTCAATCATGACATCTATCGCAGTTTCTTCCATGACTTCACGCTTTGCGGTTTCAATCTCGGTTTCGCCTGCTTCAACATGACCTTTCGGGAAAGACCAGTGACCGCTGTTGACGTGTTTTATAAGAAGTATCTCCGTATTTCCGTGAAATTTGCGGTATACAATAGCACCGCACGATTTTTCATGAAACATACCATTTCCTTTCCTGCACATGGCAATTTTAACTTTATTCGTAACAATTATATCACACTTTTTTTCATTTGTCCATAGTGAAGAACAAATCTTTCACAAAAATAAATATGTTTATATTAAAAATACTTCTTGACACTTGTTTGTTATTGTGATAGAATATTATTGTGGGTATGACTGCAATGATATTCAGCAGGATATCAGACCCGATTTTCCTGTCTGTCTGCCCGTAATAAACTTATTGTGGAGGTAAATTATGTCAAATATTGATAATGCACAGAACACAGAACAGAAATTCAACTGCTCATCAGTTGATTTCAATTCCGACCTTGTCCTCAATGACGGAAATCTCGACGTTAAACTCTCAGGCAGGCTTGATACTATCAATGCTACTACTCTCCTCGCCCTTTACAGAGATATTGCCGATAAAAATAAACTCCGGAAAATCTCCGTTGACTGCGAAGGTACTGAATATGTCGCTTCGGCAGGTCTGCGTGTAATGCTCATGATGTTCAAAGCTGTCGGAAAAGATAATTTCAGCATAAAGAATATTAATGACAATGTAAGAGAAATTATGGAAGTTACAGGCTTCGACAATATTTTCGATATATAAGATAATTTTTTCTCTCTGCTTTCGGGCAGAGAGTTTTTTTGTTAAAATAAAAAAAATTATGAAAACACTTGACAAATACTTCTTTGCATGATATAATTATAAAGCTGTTTGATAACAGCGTGTATTCTAAAGACAGCCGGCAAGCGTATGCTGTAAGTCCTGCCGAGGAATTGCAATTGATAATATTGATGTATCATTGTCCTTTCCCGTGCTGTCGGTAAAGGATATTTTTATTGTAATCAAAACGGAGGTGAATATAATGCCAAGCAATGCTGTACTCGAAGCTAAAAAGGCTAAGGTTGAACAGCTCACAGAACTTATCAAAAATTCTGTTTCAGGCGTTCTCGTTGACTATAAGGGTATCACTGTTGAAGAAGATACAAAGCTCAGAAAAGAACTGCGTGAGGCTAATGTCAACTACTTCGTAGAGAAGAATACTCTCCTTCTCCGTGCTTTCAAAAACTGCGGAATCGAAGGCTTTGAAGAGGCTCTCAACGGTACTACCGCTATCGCCCTTTCAAATGACGACCAGACCGCTCCCGCAAGAGTTCTCGGTAAATTCGCAGAAAAAGCAGGAGATGACAAGTTCAATCTCAAAGCAGGTTACATCGAAGGCGAAATTTATGACCAGGCAGGCGTTACTGCTCTCTCAAAAATCCCCTCAAAAGATGTACTCCTCGCTCAGCTCGTTGGTTCTCTTCAGGGACCTATCCAGAAACTCGCTGCAACCCTTCAGGCTGTTGCAGACAAAAACGAGGAAGGCGCAGCTTAATCGCTGCATGACCTTTTCCATGCGTGCGGCTTGACCGCAAAAAAATATTATAAAGGAGAATTTTTATCATGGCTTCAGAGAAAATTACTAAATTCGTTGAAGATATCAAGACACTTTCTGTTCTTGAACTTAAAGAACTCGTAGACGCTATTCAGGAGGAATTCGGCGTAACAGCAGCTATCGCAGCAGCTCCCACAACAGGCGGAGATGCAAATGCAGCAGCAGCTAAGACTGAATTTGATGTTGTTCTTACATCATTCGGTGATGCTAAGATGGCTGTTATCAAGGTTGCTAAGGACGTTCTCGGTCTCGGTCTTAAAGAGGCTAAGGCTGTTGTTGAATCTGCTCCCAAGGCTATCAAGGAAGGCGTTTCAGAGGCAGAAGCTAACGAAATCAAGGCTAAGTTTGAAGAGGCTGGCGCAACTATCGAAATCAAGTAATTATAATATTACATCAGAAAAAGCTGTACCTTTCGGTACAGCTTTTTTGTTATAAAAAATATATATAGCAATAAGAAATAAATATTTGCAATTTGAAAATTACTGTGCTATAATAATTTTAGCGAGTTAAACAGATTGTATATTTTCGCAAGTCTTTTTCTTTTTTCACCCTTTATAAAATTGGACGGGAAACCTTCGCAAGGAGGTTTCCCGTTCTCTTTTTATTTGTTTATGAGAAGTTTTTCGGAAAATTCTGTAAGGCTGTCCATACAGGATTTTACAAGTGTTTCATTTTCACTGCCTTTTTTGTAGATGACGATATCGCTTGTAGGTACGCAGGCATAAGAACAGTTCTTTATCACCAAATCTCCGCCTCCGAAATGATTCTGCGGTACGGGCGAAATCCACATATAGGCATTTTCAACGGTATTGAGAAGGCTGAACTTACTGCCACGGTCATAGACATAAATCATTTTTTCATTTTTTGAAGAAACGAAATCGGGATTTATATATGTTTTTCTGAAAATATTGAGGTCCTCATCGCCGTGAATTATTTCGGGATATTTTTTAAGTTCCTCAAAGGGTACATCATCATATTTAGCGAGGGGGTGAGTGCTTTTCATGAGGAGTTTCATTTTAAACTCTGTGAGAGTTCTCTGAGAGAGGTTTTTCTGTGTAAGCTGTTTTGCGTAAAGACCGCTCTGGCTTGCAGGTACACGGATTATGCCTATATCGGCACGGCCTATGCCTGTATCCTCGATAGCCTGATGAGTATTTGTTTCCATGAATCGGACGTTGTAGTTATTTTTTGTCTCATTGAGTCTGTTTATCCAGTAGCCTATTGCGGCTGTGATGTAAGTTGAGCGTGTAGCGGCGACTTTGAAGCTTATATTTTTTTCGGTTTTACTGGAATAATCGGCTTCGAGGCGGTGCATATCGGTGACGATTTTCTTAGCTCTCTGGAAAAATTCCTCGCCTTCGGGTGTAAGAATCATACCGCTTGATGTTCTCCAGAATATCTGTATGCCTATTTTGTTTTCAAGCTCTTTCAGTGCGATACTGATATTAGGCTGAGCCTGATAGAGTTTTTTTGCCGCTCCTGTAATACTTCCTTCCTGAGCGATAGCAATAACATATTCAAGTTGCTGCAGTTTCATTTTTTCTCTCCATTCCTATTAATTGATAAAAAATGAGGATATATGTTGTTTGCAGTATAACAGCAGGTTGATATAGAGGTATTGAAATAACTGCATAAAAATTCTTAAACTGTTCATCATTTATGTTAAAATCGACAAAAGTCTTATAATCGCAATAACTGCAAATATATCTCTCACTTATAACTTATAATATATATTGTAGCATAAAAAGACAAAATATGCAAGCTTTTTGGAATAAATATTCCCATAAAAATGCATATTTTTATTATATAGTTCATTGTATTAAAAAAAGAATTTTTTTAAAGAATTTATTATATATATAATATTAATCGTTCACAGACCATACATTCTTAAAAAGAATTAATTTTTAATTGAAATAACGTATTTTCGCCATGTTCCCATTTGAGAACAAAATTGCTGTTCAGGCGAAAATAAAAATTTTTTATTATACTTGATTTTGCTGAGAATATATGTTATAATAAACCTACTATATATTTCACTGAAAGAAGGTATTTTCATGGACGTAAAAGAAAAAGTAAACGAACTCGTTGACAAGGTTAAAAATGACAAGGACTTCGGAAAAAAATTTATGTCAGACCCCATTAAGGCTGTTGAAAGCGTTGTCGGTGTTGACCTCCCCGATGAGAAAATCAAGGAAATCGCAGGCAGTATCAAGGATAAAGTCAATATCGGTGATGTTGCGGGAAAACTCGGCGGTCTGGGCGGAATAATCGACAAGTTAAAGTAAAACATATAAGGCATTTCTGAAAAAGAAATGCCTTATTCTTTTGAAAGAAGATTTTACAGGATTATAAACGTGAAAAATACAGTCCTGTACTTTGGCTCTTTTGCCTATATTGCGCTGAATGAAGTCGCTGACATCTTTTCTGTCAATCATTCGTAATCTTTTTTGGCTATATTTAACAAAATGCTAAAATATTTCTTATTCTATTGACTTATTTTGCATGATTTGTTATAATTATACTGTACAATTATTTTTGTATCGCCTATTATTCTTCATTTGAAGATACTATAAGGAGTTATAGATGTGCAGAATAAAAGAGACCTGTACAAAAGATTTATTTCTTTTTTCTCGGCAGTATTGCTTCTGATACTGCTTACGGCAGCTTTTGCATTCGTATGGTACAGATATTACAGCGATGAAATCGTCCTGCCGTATTACAGACGTGGAAACTGGGTTCTTATCGCTATATACAGCCTGCTCGTAGCACTCTTTTTCAAAGCCTACGGAGGCTGGAAACTCGGCTATCTCAAAAAAACGGATATGCTCTATTCCCAGCTAATCGCCACCGTCTGCGTCAATGTCGTCGCCTATATGCTTATAAGCCTGATAGGAAGGCACTTCATGAAGGGCGCACCGATTGTATTTCTTACCTTTGCGGATTTCGGACTGATTTTCGTCTGGAATTTCATATCATCAAAAGTATATTTCTTCATCTATCCCCCAAGACGGCTGATTATACTGTACGGAAGCCGTCAGGCTGCCTCGCTTGTCCTTAAAATGAGCCAGCGTGTGGATAAATATATGATATGCGAATCAGTAAGCATCTCTGAACCTGCCGAAAAAATAAAAGAACTTATCCTGAAATATGAAGGCGTTATAATCTGCGATATCCCCGCAAAATTCAGAAACGACTATGTGAAATTCTGCTTTGAAAAATCCCGCAGAGCCTACATCGCCCCGAAAATTTCAGATATTATCATAAGAGGTGCGGACGATATAAGACTTTTCGATACACCGCTCCTGCTTTGCAGAAATCAGGGTCTTGACTTTGAACAGCGTATGGTAAAAAGAATATTCGATATCGTCTTTTCAGTCGTGTTTACTGCGATTACTTTCCCCATAATGCTCGCTGTCTCAATAGCTATAAAAAGTTATGACAAAGGTCCTATATTTTACAGACAGAAACGCCTCACAATAAACGGAAAACAATTCTATGTGTACAAATTCCGCAGCATGATTGTAAATGCCGAAAAATCAGGCGTTCCGAAACTCGCTGCCGATGATGACCCACGAATTACACCTGTCGGAAAATTTCTCCGAAAAACAAGACTCGATGAACTCCCTCAGCTTTTCAATATCTTAAAAGGCGATATGTCCGTAGTAGGTCCACGTCCCGAAAGACCCGAACTTACCGCACTTTATCAGAAGGAAATGCCCGAATTTACCTACCGCCTCAAAGTCAAGGCAGGTCTTACAGGCTATGCTCAGGTAACGGGAGTTTATGATACTTCACCCTATGACAAGCTTAAAATGGATTTGATGTATATTGAAAATTATTCCATTCTCATGGATATTCAGATAATTCTTATGACACTCAAAACTATGCTTTTTCCTGCAAATTCCAACGCTTCCGCAGAAAAAGGCGTTATATATAAAAATAACAGGAAAGAGGACAGTAATAAATGAAAATAACAGCAGTTATAATGGCTGGCGGAAAAGGCGAACGCTTCTGGCCTAAAAGCCGAAACGACAAGCCTAAACAATTCCTTTCCCTCACTCAGGATAAGGAAACTATGATTCAGAAAACCGTAAAGCGTCTTTTGCCAATAGTCCAAAAAGAGGATATATATATCGTCACAAATGCCTCATATATGCACCTCGTGGAAGAACAGCTCCCCGATATCCCGAAAGAAAATATCCTCTCAGAACCATTCGCAAGAAATACCGCCCCCTGTATCGCCTACGCTGCGGCTGTGATAAATAAAAAATATGACGATGCGGTAATGCTCGTCCTCCCCTCAGACCACCTCATAAAATACGAGGATATATATATAAGTACCCTCAAAAAAGCCGTGAAAGCCGCAAAAGACAACAAAAACCTCATCACAATAGGCATAACCCCCTCCTACCCCGAAACAGGCTACGGATATATAAATTTCGGAGAAGAAAAAGGCGACGTTTTTGAAGTTAAAAAATTTGTCGAAAAACCTGACCTCAAAACCGCAAAATCTTACCTCTCATCAGGAAAATATCTCTGGAACAGCGGTATGTTCGTGTGGAAAATTTCTTCAATTATGAAAAACTTTCAGGAGTTTATGCCCGAAACATATAACGGCGCACTCA
>DGRR01000196.1 GCA_002389995.1 Ruminococcus sp. UBA4383
GTAGTAAAGGTCTATGACAGTTTCAGAATGCCTGACGGCTCGGAAACTTCTCTCAAAAAGCCTATGGGAATTTATGTTTCCGCTGAAAATGACTATATGTATATCGCAGACAATGAAAATTCCCGTGTACTCATAAGCGACAGGGACGGAAATGTTATAAGCGAAATAACAAAGCCCGTTTCCGAAGTATATGACCAGAAAAGAACTTTTCTCCCGCAGAGGGTTATCGCTGACAAGGCAGGAAATGTATATGTCGTACTCAACAATATAACAACAGGTGCGGCTATGTTCAATCCGCAGGGAGAATTTACAGGCTTCTACGGTGCAAACCGTGTTCAGCCCACCGCAGAGATAATAGGAAATTATTTCACCAATCTTTTCATATCAGAGGAGAAAAAAGCAAGGCGTGCAAGAAATATCCCCACAGGTATCACGAGCTTTGATATTGACGGAGATTTCATATTCACCTGTACACAGTCATCAACACAGACAACCGATACAGTCAAGAAACTCAATGCCGCAGGAAATAATATTTTCGCAAATATGGAGCTTTCATTCGGTGACTATACTCCCATGTACGATACTTCACAGAATAAAGTCTTACAGCCTGCGATATGTGATATTGACATAGCATCAGACGGAAATATAAATGTTCTCGACTTCACAACAGGCAGGATATTCCAGTATGATGAGGACTGCAATTTGCTTTTCATAACAGGTACAATCGCAAAGCAGGTCGGAGGTTTTGACCACGTTGCCGCCCTTGAATCGAGAGAGAATAATTTATACGTTGTCGATTCACAGAAGGATACCGTTACAATATTCGCTGAAACTGATTTCGGAAAAATAGTCCATGAGGCTACTGCACTCCATAATGCAGGCTATTATGAAGAAGCCCTTGACCCGTGGTATGAAGTCCTGAAACGTGACGGAAATTACAGAAGGGCATATATCGGTGTAGCGTCTGCACTTCTGCGAAAGGGAGATTATGAAGGTTCAATGAAATATTCAAAGCTTGCGGATTCTCCAAAGATATACAACAAGGCTTTTGAAGGATACAGAATGAATTACCTTAAAAAGAATTTCGGTTTCATGTTTATAATTATTGTTATTCTTGCGGCAGCATTTGTGTTCATAAGAAAGAAAATAGACAAGCACCGCCTTGCAGTCGAAAGAGCCAGACAGGACGAACAGGACCAGCTTGCTATTCTTGACAGGCAGTTCAGACTTCTCGAAGAAGCTGAAATACTTATCCGTGGCGGTCAGCATGATGACGATGATGACGAAAACAGAGAGGAGGAAAGGCATATATGATGGATTTAAAACCCGCTCAGTGGGTGAAACACGCAGTATATCACCCCGTTGAGGGATTCGAGGATATGCGCTGGAAAAAGTCAGGTTCGCTGAAAATAGCGTTTCTGATAGTATTTCTGCTTTTTCTTGCACAGATAGCAGACGGCAGACTTTACGGATTCCAGTTTGGTGTTACTTATGACAAGACATTCAATATAATCCCCTATATCGTACAGAGTATAGTGCTTTTTGCGGCATGGGTAGTGGGCAACTGGTCTATATGCACACTCCTTGACGGTGAGGGAACTATGAAGAATATATGCATATACAGTGCATATGCTCTCATTCCGTATATAGCCCAGATATTTATAAATCTGATACTTTCGCATATTCTCATAAGAGATGAGGCTGTATTCATTCAGGCAATAAGCATAATAGGCACAGGCTGGTCGGCAATACTGCTTTTTTCCGCAATAAAATCCGTACATCAGTATTCATTCGGAAAAACAGTATTTGCGATAATACTCACCATAGTCGCCATGTTTATAATGCTTTTCCTGCTGGTTCTTTTCATGTCACTTGTACAGCAGGTATATATATTTATTTCAACTATATATACCGAAATTTCTTACAGAATAAGAGTATAGAAACGGCGGTGATAATATGGGAAAGAAAATAAAAAGATTTCTGCTCTGCCTGCTTGCCGTTTCGACCCTGAGTATGTCAGGGACGATTTATGCGGATGATGCAGAGGAAGTCTCCGATGAAACAGAAATATCTCAGGATAATTCCGCAGAAGATTCCGAGGACAGCGGTGAAGCCAATGAAAAAGCTGCCAAAATCAAAGAATCAGAAGAAAAAGTCGAACTTACAGAAGAACAGGCAAAGTCTCTGCTGAATTTTGTCGGAACTGTTGACGGTCTTGACATCTATAAGGTCAGCAAGGACTATAAGGACGAAATATGGGCGGCTCACGGCGGTCAGCCCGACAAAAAGGCTGAACTTACCGATAAACAGCAAAAAGAAAAGGAAGCCGCAGAAGATGAAATAGATATCGTCAAGAAACTCGGTGAACTCGTTGCCGTTGACCCCGATGCCGGAAAAGCTGTCGCATCTTTCGACAAGGGCAAAAAATGCGACGACGGTAAAATATATCTCAGTGACGGTGAAAGATATCTCCTCACTATGGACAAGGATTCCGAAAAACCTCTGAAAATAATGCAGGTTATTTCAACAATAGACGACCCGTATATTTTCATCAATACAAAAGGTTCAGAAATAGAACTCATGGACGAGGATTTCAAGAAAACTGTGAGAGTATATTACAAGGGCGGAACTTTTAACAATATGCAGATGTATTTTGCAGATGACGGCGAAAATGTGGTATGGCTCTCGCAGGACGGTTCGCAGGTGCTTGCAGTTCTGAGATACGGTGCGGAAAATGACAAGCTCCGTATGCTGATTGATGACAGACGAGGCATTTTCGGACTTGAAAACCTTGAAACAGGCTATATATGGTGGTCATCTCCGCTCGGAGTTACAAGGGATAAAATTGCAACTCCTCTGCTTGTGAATGAACTGCGCTCATCAAATATTCTCAGATACGGCATACCTGAAAAACGTTCAAACAACAGCGTTCTGCGCTCAGGTACGGACGACTGCAAAATTAAAGTATCTGATGTGAAAGACGGCATAAAAATTGAATACAATTATGAAAAGGCAGGCTTTAAATTCCCTGTTGAATATACCCTTGAAGACGACCACCTGAAAGCAAGCCTTAAAGTTGAAGATATTCAGGAAACAAATCCCGCAAATATTGCAACTGAATTAACTGTCATGGGCAGTTTTGGTGCGGCATCGGATTCTGAGGACGGATATTTCGTTATCCCTGACGGCAGCGGTGCGCTTGTAAGATTCAACAACAACAAAACTATGGATACCAATGCATATACGCAGAGAGTCTACGGAAACGACATTACAGCAGTCCCCACAAGCAAAGGCTCTGTAACCGAACAGATATATCTCCCTGTATACGGTATTGTAAAAGAGGACAATGCCATGCTTGTTGTAGCATCAAAGGGCGATTCAAATGCATATCTCACCACGCAGGTTTCAAGACAGTCAAACAGTACATATAACCTTTGCAGTTTCACATTCATGCTCAGAGGTACTGATACTTTTTATATGTCGGGAAATACAAGCGACAAGATAACTGTCTTTGAAAGCGGAAAAATCAAATCAGATGACATTGAACTTCTGTACTATCCTATCGCAAAGGAAAATGCGGACTATGTTGACGTTGCCGCAAAATACAGGGAATATCTCACGGAAAAGGCAGGCGTTGAAATAAAATCCGAGCCTGACAAAGCTCCCATGTATGTTGACCTTTACGGAGGTACTGAAAAGAAAAAACCTGTCCTCGGAATACCCGTCACAATGAAACAGTCCGTTACAAGCTATGATGAGGCAAAGGAAATCCTTACTTCACTCAAAAACAACGGCGTTGATGATATGGTAGTATCATACAATAACTGGACTGATGACGGAATCAAAAATCAGGTTGATACAGGTGCAGATGCTTCGGGTACTCTCGGAGGAAAAAGCAGTTTCAAGGATTTGATGAGTTTTGTGAATGAAAACAGTTTAAGTCTCTATCCTGTATCGGACAACAGGGATTTTTATTCGGGAAACGGTTACTATTCATTTTCTGATACTGCTGTAAGAGTATCGGGTGCATATTCAAGAATAATCAGCTATGACAGGGCATACGGAATCCCTGACGGTTTCAAGAAAAATATGTCACTCCTTTCACCGAGCTGTTTCAAAGATGTATTTTCAGATGTTTCAAAGAATTATTCATCAAAGGGAATTACAGGCGTTTCAATAGGAAATCTCACAACTTCTCTTTACGGTGACTACGGCAAGAAGAATATTTCAAGATATAATGCCATGAACCTTGAAACGGAAACATACAAGCAGATTACAGATACCCTTGCAAGCGGTATACTTGCAGACGGTGCAAATGCCTATGCTCTGCCCTATGTGAGCCATATAACAAATGTTCCCATGACATCGAGCAGATTTGACCTTTTCAACGAGGATATACCCTTCTATCAGATAGTAATGCACGGAATTATTCCATATTCGACTACTGCCGTAAACGGTGATGCAGATTCTGAAAATCTTCTCCTTATGGCTGCGGCTACGGGAAGCTGTCTCGACTATGATATGCTCTATGAGGAGACAAGCGTCCTGAAAGATACTGAATTTGATGTGTATTACTACGCAAATTATGCCAACTGGACGGAAACGGCTGCGGCTGAATACAAACTCATACAGCCCATGCTCGAAAATGTCAGCAACAGCACTATAACAGGCTATGAAGTCGAAAATGACGGAAAATATATAACAACAAGCTATTCAAACGGAACAGTTATAAAAGTCGATTTTGAAGAAAAAACTATCGACTTCAACGGAAAAGTCACAGACCTTAAAGATTATGATGATGAAGGAGGCGTACAGTTCTGATGACAGACAATAAGAAAACGGGAAGAAAAATGCCCTACGAAAAACGTAAGGCTATGTACGGCTACGGTTTCATATCTTTATGGATGATAGGAACACTTTTCTTCTTCCTTATCCCGATGATAAAATCCCTCTGGTACTCTTTCAATGAGGTATCAATCGGAACAGGAAAAATGGTTACTGAATGGGTGGGGCTTGCAAAGTATAAATATGTGCTTAATGTAGATGAACACTATACCGAATACCTTAAAGATATGCTCCTCGAAACACTCTGGAAAACTCCGCTGGTAATAATATTCTCACTCTTTATAGCTGTAATACTCAATCAGAAATTCAAGGGCAGAACCCTCGCAAGAGCAATATTTTTCCTGCCCGTAATCATTGCAACAGGTCCTGTATACAAGATAATCAACGGCGACATGAGTTCAACAGGAAATACAGGTGCGGCACAGTTTTCAACAATGTTCTCAACTGACCTTGTAGGCGAACTCCTGCAGTTCCTCGGAATCTATGGTCTGAGCGACAATATGAGTACAATGATATCCACTATTGCGGACAATATATTCGGAATAGTATGGGCAAGCGGAATACAGATACTGATATTCCTTGCGGCTTTGCAGAATATTCCGCCCTCCGCAAAGGAAGCCGCACAGGTTGAGGGTGCAACTGCATGGGAATATTTCTGGAAAATAACTTTCCCGTATGTAAGCCCCTTTATCCTTGCAAACCTTATATTCACCGTAATAGATTCATTCACAAGCCCCACAAATACAGTAATGGGACGTATTCTCGCCATGAAAGAGGACTGGAAATTCGGTGAGGCATCTGCTATGGCATGGATATATTTCTTAATCGTCCTTGCGGCAATAGGTTTAATAACTCTCATAGTAAACAAGCTCATTTACTATGAGGTAGACTGAGGAGGTGCGTGTTATGGCAGAAATATCGTCTGACGGTACTGCGGTTATAAAGACTGAAAAGGAAATCGGAAACGGCATGAGCAAAAAAGAAGCTAAGAAAATCCGTATGCAGAATATGACTGCATCTGAAAAAGCATACCTCAGAAGACGCTCAATGGCTGAAAAAGTATGGCCGTTTTTCAGATTTGTGATACTTTTCGGGCTGGGATTTGTTATTCTCTATCCGCTTATCTATATGGTAAGCTGTACTTTCAGGGAAAGAACGGATATGAATGACCCGACTGTAATGTGGATTCCGAGAAACTATACGCTTAAAATACTTAAAGAAACTATTGTTGCTATGGATTTCTGGAATACCCTGAAAACAACACTTGTCCTGAATATAGGCTGTTCACTGGTTCAGGTTGTATCATGTGCAATAACGGGATACGGTTTCGCAAGATTCAAATTCAAGGGCAAGGGACTGCTTTTCGGAATAGTTATCATGATGATACTTGTCCCCACACAGGTTATTTCACTTCCACTGTATACACAGTTCAGATTTTTCGGAATAGGAAACCTGACAATGAATCTCATCGACACAAAGGCTACAATGTATCTCCCTGCACTCACTGCAAACGGCATACGTTCAGGACTTATGATACTTATTTTCAGACAGTTTTTCAAGGGCTTGCCCAAAGAACTTGAAGATGCCGCCTATATAGACGGCTGCGGACCTTTCATGACATTTGTGAGAGTAATGGTACCGAATGCGGCATCATCATTCCTGACAGTATTTCTCTTTTCAGTTGTATGGTACTGGAATGACTATTATGTAAGTGCAACATTTTTCACAAATACAAAGACAATCGCCCTCATGTTACAGAATCTCGATACGGAACTCAAACTCAGGCTTTTCAATTCCGCAACGGTTGAAATATCACCCCGTGAACAGATTGTATGGAAAGAGGCAGGCTGTCTCATATCAATAGCACCGATTCTTGTGCTTTATACCTGCTTGCAGAAATATTTCACAGAAGGTATTGAAAGAAGCGGTCTTGTCGCATAAAATTTATCCGTTCATGAATATTCATGGACGGATTTTTTATATTATTCATAAATTCCTGCTACTTATATTCCTGAAAACGGACAAATTCAATCTTGACAAGAAAGATTATATAATATATAATTAAATTAGCCCGAAAGGTATTATAATTAAAATGGTGATGTCAATGAATGATATGAATATCTATACCGATATATACGACATAGTCAGCGAAAATATACAGAAGGCAGGCGGAAATTTTCAGACATCAAGAATATGCTATGAAAAAATAGCCTCGTCAAATCCCGTAACAGTGGATATTTCCGAACTTGCCGAAATAAAGGACAACAGCATTTTCCTCGAAACCGCTTACAGAATACTCCTGCAAAGAAATATTGACGAAAATGCCCGAAAATCATGGGAAAACCGCCTTGAACTGCCTGCTCCCGAATTTCAGAAGCTTGTGACAAGAAGTATCATAAGGTCTGCTGAATTTGCAAATACAAAAATAAAAGTCAAAAACAATATATACTCCGAGAAAAATTCCTTCGGAGGAAATATCGACGGCATAAGAAAGGCTTCGTCTGTAACTATGCCCGAAAAACTTATGAATATGTACAGAAAAATGCCTGCCCCCATGAAAAAAGCCGCAAAGAAAATTATGGGCGTTGAATGAAAGGATAAACAATATGAAAATATATATCGACCTTTCAAACCTTATGGCGGTTGATTTCCTCACAGGTATACAGCGTGTCGTGAAAGAAATCGTCATAAGAATGACAGAAAGCAGAAAAAATGAACTCGTCCTGATGACATATTTCCATATAACAAATGTTTACCGCAGAATAGACAACCAAAAATTCTACGATTTTTTCGCCCACGGAAAAGGAAACAGGACAAGTGCCGTAACAACCGAAAAAATTAACCCCGCAGATATTCCCTCAGGGGCTGTATTTTTTGATATAGACAGCGTGTGGAACAGCAGGGTCAAAAGAAGCTGGTTATTTCCGATTCTCAAACAGAACGGTGTTAAAATAGTTACTCAGCTATATGACCTTATACCAATAACTCACCCGCAGTTCTGCCACGAAAATACTGCCATGAATTTCATGGTGTATACAGGTGCCAATATAAAGTATGCGGATTTGATAATAACTTCCGCAGACGCAACAGTGAAAGCCCTGAATGAACTCACCGACAGACTCGGTGCTGAACGCAAAAAAACTGTTGTCGTCCCTCTCGGAAGCGATTTTGTCCATAAAGACAGCAATTCCGAAACCCCCGATAAAAAAGCTGCCGAAATTGCAGAAAATTCTAAATATATTCTCATGGTGGGAACTATCGAGCCGAGAAAAAATCACAGTCTCGTCATTGATGCCCTCGAAAACGGTCTTGCAGAAAAGGGAATAAAAGTTATTTTTGCAGGGCGTATAGGCTGGAATGTCGAGAAACTTGAAAAGAGAATAAAATCTCACCCTTTATTCAATAAAAGCCTTTTCTTTTTTGAAAAGCCAAATGATGCAACTGTCGATATGCTGTATAAAAATGCCTTTGCCGTGGCATTCCCGACATTCAACGAGGGATTCGGGCTGCCTGTTATAGAGGCATTCCAGAGAGGTACTCCCGTAATAGCCTCGGATATAGGCGTACTGCATGAAGTGGCAGGCGATATGGCTGAATATTTCGACCCGACAGATAAAGACGATTTTATAAAATGTGTCAGCCGTCTTGCAGATGATGAAAACGCTTACAGGGCTTTGAAGGAAAAAGTTAAAAAATTCGTCCCCTTTACATGGAATCAGTCCGCTCAGGCTATGGAAAATGCTGTTATGTCCGTCAGCGAAAATTCAAAGTCAGTCCCAGAAAATACAAATATAAAACAGATTGTATGCCTTACCGCAAGAAATGACGATATACTTGCAACTCTCCCGTATATAGAAAAATTTATGCCATTCATAAAGGAAATCGTTCTCTGTACTCCCGATAAGAATGTCAGTGAACTCAAAAAATTGTACAAGGGCAGACTTGATATGAAATTCCTCACCGACAGCGAAATACTGAACGGAAATCCTCTCCCCGATGACCATTCCACAAGAAATTTCTTCCTGCGCTGTCTTGCAATGAAAAATCCGGTTATAGATGATGTTTTCATAATGACTGATGACGATTACAGACCACTGAGAACCATTAAACAGGAGAATTTCATAAAGGACGGAAAATATCTTGCATACTACTGCTATGACCTGAATGAATGGCAGGGTACATACGGAAATCCTACATCTTTTGATGTGTGTATGAAGAAAAGCCGTGAATTTCTCAGCAAAAACGGTTATCCGACCATGATGTATTCATCTCATCAGCCACAGGTTATTGACAAGAGAATATTCAACGAAATGACTGCGGAATATCCCGAAATAATTTCGCAGGGACTTTGTGAATGGTGCAGTTATTTCAATTACGGAATAAGAAAATATCCCGATATGTTTGAAACTGTCCCCTATGTTTCAATGGGCTGGCCCGGTACAAGAAGCGACTGGGATATTTATGTAAGACCAAAAGAATTTCTCTTTGAAAACCATTACAGCGTACTCTACGAAAAAGGCAGAGTATTCTATGGTCTGAGCGATGAACTCAATGATGATACCATTGAGGAAAATCAAATCAAAATTATGAGATATTCCGAAGAACTCAACAGACAACTGACTGACAGGGAAGTGTATAACGCCTACTGCGAAGGTTACCTCTTGCAGTACCGTGAAATACCTTCATTTTTCATAAACTGCGGACAGGACAACAGTATAACAATTAATGCACCTGAATATATAGTCATGAAAAATTCAGGCTGGACAAGAATACCCGTAAAAATGAAAATACAGACAAAATCGGAAAAAATACTGCTTATGTACTGGTTTTCCGATGAAAACGGAAACAATATCTCAGCCGTTGCAAAACAGGAAATAGATATAAACAAACCTGAATTTATCCTCCCCGTTGTAACACTTCCGTTTAAACAACAGTGCGTGTTCAATTTCAGAGTAATGATTGAGGATAAAAATACTGCGGCTGATGCGGTGATGATTGCGAATGTGGTGTGATATGGAAGAAAGTATGTTTTATTATGTTATCCCTGAAAGTGATACCGAAATATATGAAAGACTTTCGGAACTCGACAGGCTTTGCGTAGGTGCTGACGGCTGGTCAGCAGAATCTTTCAGGTCAGAAGCCGAAAAGGAAAACGGCATTGTTATGTGCTGTTCATCATCAGGAAGAATGGCAGGTCTTATATGCGGATATTTCGCAGGAGGCGAGGCTGATATAACAAGCGTTGCCGTACACCCCGATTACCGCAGAAAACATATTGCGGAGTGTCTCATGCAGATTTTTGAATTGCAGATACCCGACGATACCGAGGAAATTTTCCTCGAAGTCCGTGAAAGCAATACCCCTGCAATAAAACTCTATGAAAAATGCGGTTTTGAAAAATTATCCGTCAGAAAAAATTTTTATGCATCACCCGTTGAAAATGCAATAGTTATGCGAAAGAGAATGAAATAATATGCTTATACTTGGAATAGAAAGTTCATGTGACGAAACAGCCGCAAGCGTTGTAAAGGATTGCCGTGAAATACTGTCCTCAGTGATTTCAACCCAGATTGAGGAACATAAAAAATATGGCGGAGTCGTCCCCGAAATAGCATCAAGACGGCACTGCGAAAATATCCTCGGAGTTGTGAGAAAAGCCCTTGATGATGCGAATGTTACCCTTGATGACCTTGACGGCATAGCTGTAACTTATGCCCCCGGTCTTATAGGTGCGCTTCTTGTGGGAGTAAGCTTTGCAAAATCGCTTGCAATGGCTTGCAACAAGCCCCTTATCCCTGTACATCACATAGCAGGACATATAGCCACAAATTATCTCACACACAAAAATCTTGAACCGCCGTATCTGTGCATAGTCGCAAGCGGAGGTCACAGTCATATAATTGAAGTTTTATCCTATACAAAATTTCACGTTATAGGACGCACCCGTGATGATGCCGCAGGCGAATGTTTTGACAAATGTGCAAGGGCTATGGGATTTCCTTATCCGGGAGGGGTTCATATTGACAATGCCACTAAAAACGGCAATGCATCAGCATTTAAACTCCCTCACCCCACTGTTGCAGGGAACGAATTTGATTTCAGTTTTTCAGGGCTTAAAACTTCTGTCATCAACATGATACACAATGCATCTCAGAAAAATATAACTCTTGATACAAATGACCTTTCCGCAAGCATACAGAAGTCAATATCCGATATTCTTACGGAAAAAACTATAAATGCCGCCAAAACTTTCGGATATAAAAAAATCGCCCTCGCAGGCGGAGTTTCCGCAAATACGGGAGTCCGTGCGGCATTGTCGGAGGCTTGCGAAAGGGAAGGCTTTGAATTTTATATGCCTGAAAAATTTTTATGCGGAGACAACGGTGCAATGATAGCCTGTCAGGGAAGCTATAATTTTCTTGCGGGAATAACCGCTGATGAAAGTCTGAATGCGGTTGCAAGTCTCCCGATTGATATGATATAACAAAAAAACGCAGTCCTTACGGCTGCGTTTTTTCGGCTTTCCCCAAAGCATTTCCCTATATTAACAGATGAGTTTTCAATCAAAGAAAATGTCAAATATCAAATCTATTATAAATTCAATTATGTCAGCTATAAGCCATGAATGATCTTTTTTTCTTCGTCCCATATTGTCACTCCATTTCAGAAAGTATGTCTGTGAGAGTTTCGTTCATTTCGGATTTTATGCAGGCACTCCTGTAAGCCATGACCATAACAAACATGGCTTTTTTAAGTTTATGCTCGTCCTTTATTGAATCGGCAGCGTCTTCAAGTTCACGGGCGACAAGTTTTTTAACAGAATCGCTGTCAAAGGCAACCTCGTCCTCGACAGTGAAAATAATTCTGCAAAGGCTGTTATAAAGCAGAGTTTCCTCAATGATATCATCAGAAGTATCCTCAACGTCACCGTTTATGTATGTCATAAGCTTTATAATATTTTCAAGCTTCATAGCACCTCTGAGCATATTTATAAGCAGTATGCGTAAAATCTGGCGTTTGGAATATTTTTTACCTTTTGTGGAGGGAACCCAGCCACGTTTTATCCAGTTCTGGATAGTAGAGCCTTTAAGCCCTGTGAGTTTTGAAAGCTGAGAGAGAGTAATTCCTCCTGTTGCTTCGAGAACGGGAGAAATAGCGTCAAAAGCTGAGTTTCTTATACTGTCGGAGTATTTAAGAGTAGTTGCAGGTATAAGTCTTTTCATGTTCATTAACTCCTTTCTGACGATGATATGATTATATCATAAGTTCATATGAACTGCAAACACCGTCTTTTGATATTTTCACCCTGAAACAGGTATTTTTTTGAATATATCATTAAATATCTTGTTTTTTCTTATATTTTTGGAATTTTTCGCATTATTTCACAGAAAAACAGCAATACAGCGGAAAAGATTAAATTTTGTTATAAATATGTAACCTTTATGCACTGATTTGTATTATAACTGAAATAAGCCTGTTATTGCAAATTGCGAAAACATACGCTATAATATAATTACAGCAGAGAGATATAATTATTTCGGGAAAAGGGGAAAGTTTTCCGAGATATATGCTGCTCACAACCGTTTCAGCGTTCCTATACCTCCGGACGTTAATTATATACCACACCTTTTCAAAGAACATAGCCGCAGGCAAGAGCTTGCGGCATTGTTCTTTTTTATATATCTTTCAGAAATATTTCGGGTATATTATTTTCTTTCATTTTGAATTTCTGGGAAGGTGTGAGCGGGATTTCGTAATGATTGTCTGATTTGGGATATTTTCCGATAATTATATCGCCGTACAGACGGCTTATAAATTCGAGCCATTCCTTAGAGCCTGAGTTGCTGTTGAGGAAATATCCGTATCCGTCACATAAATAAAATATCTCCATAGCGAGAGCGAGGTCGCAGGCAGGTTCGCAGAGTATACGCTTTGGAATTTCAAAGCCTCCGTCCCAGTTATACATCATAAGAATTTGTCTTAACATTGAATAATCCATTTTATTCACCCTGTAAGATAATATTGTCAAATTTTCCTCTTATCGCATTGACAAGCTTTTCAGGGGAAAGCTTTATCTGCGTGCCTATTCTTCCTCCGCTTATATAGAATAAAGGCAGGGACAAGGCTGAATCATGCACAACAGTCATGAACTGTTTTTTCATACCTATTGGAGTACAGCCGCCACGCACATAACCTGTTATCTTGTTTATATCTTTGACATGAATCAGTTCAACAGATTTTTCGTCCACGCTTTTTGCGGCTTTTTTGAGGTCAAGTCCGAGAGCAACGGGTATCAGAAAGCAGTAATAATTTCCTGATTTACCTTTTGCGACAAGAGTTTTGAAAGTTTCCTCCAATGGCTGACCAAGAGCGTTAGCGACAGTAATGCCGTCAATAAACTCATCGCATTGATAGACCTGAATTTCGTAGTCTATTTTATTTTTATCGAGGAAACGCATAGCATTAGTTTTAAGTTCTTTACCCATTATTTTTCACCATTTGAAATCGTCAATTTGCGCTTTTTGAGCCTTGTGCCTTCGTTCACTCCACT
>DGRR01000187.1 GCA_002389995.1 Ruminococcus sp. UBA4383
TATGAAACAGTTGAATATGATATACAGAAATATATAATGCTTTATGACAATGACGACAATGAAGCATATCCCGTTCACTGGCATAACGCACTGGAAATTATTACGCCTCTCGAAAATTATTACATCGTCACAGTGGGAAACAAGGAATTTAAAATCCCTGAATCAGATACCCTCATAATTCCGTCAGGCGAACTCCACAGTATGCCCGCTGTAAAGGGAAGAAGAATTATTTTTCAGTGCGATAACAGCGTTCTCGAAGAATTTCCCATACTTGAACAGGTTATGCGTGGATTTTCTTCACCAATACTCATAAATAAGGACTATGACAGCCAGCTTCATATCCTTGCAAAAAAAACTATGCTCGATTTGCTCTCCCTGTATAAATCAAAATCGGAACTTTCAGAAGTCAAAATTTATTCCATGCTCCTTAATATGCTTATATCAATAAGAGAAAATCAGCTTATGCAGAATATGAAAAATTTTGACCTGAATGACGGGAAAATAAATGAGTATTCCGAAAAATTCGTCAAGGTTCTCAAATATATCGACAATAACTATATGTATGATATATCCCTCGACCAGCTTGCGGATATCGCAGGTTACAGCAAATTCCACTTTTCAAGGATTTTCAGACAGTATAACTCAATGTCCTATACACAGTATATCAACGCAAGACGTACAAAAGCCGCCGAACAGCTTCTCTCAGACCCGAAAATCTCTATAACCGAGGCGGCTATGCAGTCGGGATTCAAAAGTATAACTACCTTCAACAGGATTTTCAGGGAGATTAAACACTGTACCCCCTCGGATTTCAGAAAATTAATTCAGATTATTGACTATTAAGAAAAAAGCCGTATCTTTCGATACGGCTTTTTTATTTGTGCATGGGATTTGTGTCATTATCTTAATAGTAAAAAATTTACCACGATTTCCAACCATTAGGTACATCATTCAATTCAAAATAAGTACAACTTTCATTTGAATTAAACTTTAATTTTAAATGTTCCCCTATATAGTGACCCATAAACCAAGTCTGTTCGGTACTCAAATCTGGATATCCATAATCCCTATAGTATATTATAGAGCCTTTTCTTTGCCACTCATCACCATATCTAACATGGTCTTCACATACATGTATCTGCTCTGCATCATATCCACAATCATTAATAGCTTTAATTATTTCTTGTACCATTTCATTGCTATCAAGAGATGCATAAAACTTTCTTAATCCTTCTAATTCAGCCTCTTTTGCTTTCTCCGCTTCATCTCTTTTTCTTTTCTCTTTTTTGTAATTTTGTAGCCACATTGTTTTTCCTGTTCTGTCATTGTACACCTCATCCAGTATACTATCAATTCTGTTACTATCTTGGTAAAGATTGTACTCATAATCGCTGTAGCCTCTATTTTTGAAAAGCCTATTCCATTCATCTGTCAATTGCTGTATTGACATTGACTCAACCTTTCTTCTATATGCACTAGCACCAGCTTCTGAAAGTCCACTTAAAAGACCATCTAAAAATCCCATAGGGACACCTCCTAAATTTCAAAATATCATGCCGTCCTTTAACGTGATTATATTATATCACATAAATTTTAAAGGTGTGTTCTGATATAAGCACAAATCACAAAAAAATTATGAACTTTTTATTAATTTTATTGAAAGCACAAAACTATTTTAGCAAAATTGCGGCAAATATGCCGTTTTTTGCGGCAAATTTTTCTCCCTCAGGGTGTATAATAAATACAGGAAAAATATTTCCGAAAAGCCGTTTTGTTCTCAAATAAGAACAAAAGAGACTGCACTAAAATGTTATAATAAAATGTCAGTATTTTATGATACGGGGGAGTACATATGGATAAAGAAGCCGAAAAGAGAATAGGAAGAAACATCAGACGTTTGAGAGAAAGAGCAGGCATGACACAGGAAATGCTTGCCGCTAAATTACAGGTAAGTGGCTGCGATATTTCCCGCACCGCTATCGCCAAAATTGAAACAGGTCAGAGACATCTCTATTCTGATGAAGTTAAATTAATCAAGGAAGCTCTTAAAGCAAGCTATGATGAAATATATGTATGAAAATTTCCCTGCCCTGTGCAGGGATTTTTTGCTGAAAAAATAATTTTCACAATAAAAAGGAATTTTTCTGTATGTTATCATCATTTTATCACAAAAAAGGTTATAATAATATATAATAAATAAAAATTATCCTGTGTTTACAGTTCATAATTATAAAAGCGAGGAATTTCCGATGAATGATGATTACAATTATTTCAGTGAAGAAACGTCTTACACTTCAGAAAACAACAGCCCCAAAAAGCCTAAGAAAAATTCAGGTCTGAAAGTTATTATAGGCGTACTCTGCGTTGCAATAATCGGAGCAGGTTCTTATCAGGCTTATAAATTTATCAATGACAACAGTTTCGGCAACGTCACCGACCTTACTATTCAGGACGAAATGCCCCAGCGTCAGGCTGATGCTGAAAACGCTGACGAACAGCAGGAAATTGAAAAACAGGAGGACAAAAAAGCTCCCTCTGCAAAAGAAACTGCCCTGCCGAGCCTTATTCAGATTGCCGCCCGTAAAGATGCAAAATATCTGCCAGATATAGTTGACGAAATAATGCCCTCCGTTGTGGGTGTATCTTCAACATTTGAATATACTCAGCAGTATAACTCATGGGGATTCATGGGTTTTGAGCCTCAGACCGAAACAAAGGAAGTAACAGGTACAGGTACGGGTATCGTTATGACAGATGACGGATATATTATCACAAATTCCCATGTTGTCTATGATACTGAATACAACTGCGGAAAAGCTATTGATGTTTCCATACTCCTCAGCGATGAGTCAGAACATGAGGCTAAAATTATTGCCTATGACGTTGAAACTGACCTCGCCGTACTAAAAATAGACGAAACAGGTCTTACTCCTGCACAGTTCGGAGACAGCAACGATTTAAGAGTAGGCGAACTTGTTATAGCTGTCGGAAATCCTCTCGGTTTCGACCTTTTCGGCTCAGTTACAAGCGGTATAGTTTCCGCACTCAACAGACAGATTTCGATAAATGAAAAGAATATGACTCTTATCCAGACAGATGCCGCTATAAACTCAGGAAATTCAGGCGGTCCGCTCCTCAACAGCTGCGGTCAGGTCATAGGTATAAATTCTGCTAAAATGTCCTCCGCATACGGTTCTGCAAGCGTTGAAGGTCTTGGCTTTGCCATTCCAATAAGTGACGCAAAAGTTATAATTGATGACCTCATCAACAGCGGATACGTTACAGGCAGACCTCAGATAGGTATTACTACTGTCGATGTTACAGAAGCTTATTCAAGATATCTCAATATTCCTATGGGAGTTTATGTCCAGAGTATCCAGAAAGACAGTGCCGCAGAAAAAGCAGGTTTGCAGATTGGCGATGTCATAATCGACATAGAGGGCGAAACTATCAAAACTGCCGAAGAACTCAATAAAGTTAAAAATAACTACAAAGCAGGCGATACAATTACTCTCACTGTCACAAGAGCAGGCGAAGATATAAATATCGAAGTCGTTCTTCAGGAATCATCAGAGCATAAAGACAATCCCCTCGATTACGAAACAGATACGTCTGAAACATAATTATTACGAAAATTTCTAATTTCATAACTTCTCCTTACCTGCCGCAGAAACGGATAATCCCGTTTCTGCGGTTTTGCTTTTGCATACCTTTGAATTTTGGTGCATATGATATTACAAAGCAATTAAGGAGGTTCATTATGGATTTGAGAATAAGCAGAGAAAAAGTTCCCGCCGCTGAATGTATCTGGAACGGATTACAGGAACAGGGTGTGGAACTTGATTACATACTTCCCGACT
>DGRR01000013.1:0-415 GCA_002389995.1 Ruminococcus sp. UBA4383
GATGAAAAATGCCTGTAAAATATGAAATCAGTAAGAAAGAAGCAGAAGAAATAAAAGAGTACAGACGCAAGGTGAAAGACAAATATACTGATCGCAGAATGTATGCCGTTCAACTCAGAGGAGAGGGGATGAAAAATAAAGAAGTCGCTGAAAAACCGGAGATCGATAAAAGAATGGTAAGCTTATATGTCAGTGAGTATCGCAAAGGCGGAATAGCAGCGCTTGAAACTAAACCAAGAAGTGGACGTCCACCTAAAATGACATATGAAGATGAAGAAAAAATGCTTGCGGGATTCAAAGAAAAAGCTGAAAAATGACAGGTCATAGAGATCAGTGAAATAAAAACAGCATATGAAAAAATAGTGGGATCGTCGAAGAGCCACGGGCAGATCTATGTTGTCTTGCATCGTCATGG
>DGRR01000013.1:575-2551 GCA_002389995.1 Ruminococcus sp. UBA4383
CAACACTTTTTCAACAGGCTGTGTAAGACTCATGTTTCAGGACGAGGCAGGATTTGGAAGAATAAACAAGCCAAAGTATTGCTGGTGCGAAAAAGGTATGAGACCTACTGTGCCATGTCATCATATACGTGAATATCGATATGTTTACGGTGCAGTTGAACCCAAAACGGGAGAAAGTCATTTCCTTGTAATGCCGGACTGCGATACCAACTGTATGAATGTTTTTTTACAAAGCCTTTCTGAAGCATATCCGGACGATATGATAATGCTCGTATGTGATGGTGCGAGGTGGCATACATCGCAGACTCTCATTGTGCCTAAAAATATTGAACTATTGCATATACCGCTGTATACACCGGAAATGAATCCTATTGAGCAGATATGGGAGGAACTCCGTGAAAAAGGGTTCAGAAATGAGGTATTTCAAACTCTATCCAAAGTGGTTGACAGATTATGCGAAGTCATTTGTAATCTGACTGCTCAAACTATTATGAGCATCACCGGAAGAGATTGGATTTTGTCTATTTGATTTTTAGGGATTAGTATTATATCTTCCTCATTTCGCATAGTTTTTAGAGGTTCCCAAAAGTATGTGACAATCATCGTATAAGGACAAATCATGTATTCAGTGAATATGCAAAAATGGGAAAAAGTTCCATGGGCTGGTTCTATGGATTCAAGCTGCACCTGATTATCAATGAACAGGGTGAAATCTTATCTTTTTGTCTTACTTCCGGAAACGTAGATGACAGAAATGAGGCAGTTATGGATTCTCTGACAAAAGAAATATTCGGAAAACTTTTTGCTGACAGAGGCTGTATTTCACAAAAATTATTTGAAAAGCTCCTGAAAAAAGACATTACACTTATTACCAGAGCTAAGAAAAAAATGAAAAACAAATTAATGGATTATTACGACAGACTTATGCTCCGTAAACGTACCGTAATTGAGTCTGTAAATGATTTTTTGAAAAATATTTGTAATATAGAGCATTCCAGACATCGCAGCATTACTAATTTCCTTGTGAATCTTGTATCTGCACCGGCTGCTTATTCTTTTTTACCCAAAAAGCCTTCTATTTGTTACTCTTCTGATACGCCAAAAGGGATTTCATGCCTTGTTGACTGATTTTTTTCTATCGAACTCACGTTGTGAAAATCGTTCAGGGACAGACCTGCGAAATAAAGGCGACTGTTCAGCGTGCTGTATGCTGTTTTGATACTTGAGATTATCTGTGTACAATATGCATTATATTCTGCCTGTTTTTCCATTGTAAATTTTATCGGAATAGTATATAATTTGTTCAGAACGATGCGGAAAATCATTAAATCCAAAATATCTTAAAATAATATTACTGAAATTTTTGTGTATTATTTTCTGATAAATTATCGGGAGGTTATTATTATGTTGAAAGAAAAATTTACAGCCGTACTTGTTGCAGGTGTTTCAGTATTCGGTTCGGCAGTCAGTGTACAGGCAAATGCCGAAGATAACAGTATGCGTGATATATCCACTACGGAACTTGTTCACGATATGGGCATAGGCATCAATCTCGGCAATACTATGGAATCATGCGGTGACTGGATTGCAGAAGTTGACAGAAAATGGGGTGACGGTATACTCCATACTGAGGACTACGAAAAAGCATGGGGAAGTCCCATAATTACAAAACCCATGATTGACGGCATGGCAAGCGAAGGATTCGGCGTTGTGCGTGTCCCCGTTGCATGGTCAAATATGATGGAAGATGACGGGACTTATACTATAAATGAGGATTATACCGCCCGTGTACGTCAGATTGTTGACTGGGTTCTTGATGCAGATATGTACTGTATAATCAATATACACTGGGATAACGGCTGGGTGAATAAATTCCCCGAAAATCCCGAAACTTACATGAACCGCTATGAAACTATGTGGACTCAGATTGCAGATTCATTCAAGGATTACAGCGACCATTTAATATTTGAGTCTCA
>DGRR01000051.1 GCA_002389995.1 Ruminococcus sp. UBA4383
AAACAACGTATTGAGTGCCGTTTACTATAACTTGCTGATGTAAAGGCGAATGTGGAAATGAATTAGACGAACAAGTATATGTTTTTATCCTTTTATGATTTTCGACATTTGTTAGTTGCTCAGCAATGTGATATATGGAAATATCTGATGAAAAATCTAATTCGTCTTTCGTAATACATTTTTTTATCTCGTTGCTAAGCATATTGTATTCAATATAATCATCTAAATCATTAATATCATTACATTCGTAACATAAATTGTCTACATAATCATAGCATTCGATACTTCTGATTTTATACACTATAGACAGCAAACCTACAGCCAGAATAACAAGTATAGAATACTTTATTATTTTTTCCTTTTTAAAGAAATCTAATCTCATTTAAATTCCTCCACCGTGTCAGTATGTGGATTATATCTAATAATAATATTGTTTTCATAATCGCTTGAAACAGCGATAATTCCTCTATTTTATTATTCCTCCATTCGCAGTTTTCTCTCATCATACTGTAATTTTGACATAAGTACTTTTCTTGGCTTTGCGCCCTCACTCGGACCTACAACGCCTTTTTCTTCAAGTTCGTCCATGATACGGGCAGCCCTTGCATAGCCGAGTTTGAGTTTTCTCTGGAGCATTGAAGTTGAAATCTGTCCGAGATTGACGGCAACTTCAATTGCCCTCTCGATATAATCCTCATCACTGCCGATTTCAAAACCGCTGTCGGTATAATTATCGTGGTCATTTTTTGACTGCGGGGTATAGCTTTCAACTTCCTGCATGATACTTCTGTCGTATTCTCCGCCGCCTGCATGAGACTTGATATAATCAAGAGTAGCGGCTATATCCTTATTTGAGGCAAAACAGCCCTGAACACGCAGGGGGTCTGTTGAACCTATCGGGAGATAGAGCATATCACCGTTTCCGAGGAGTTTATCCGCACCGCCCTGATCAATGATAGTTCTTGAATCGACCTGCGACATAACCGATAATGCTATACGGCTTGGGATATTCGCCTTGATAAGACCTGTTATAACGTCAGTGGTAGGTCTTTGAGTAGCAACTACAAGGTGCATACCTGCCGCACGACCCATTTGTGCAAGTCGGCATATTGAATCTTCAACTTCATTTTTAGCAACAAGCATCATATCCGCAAGTTCATCAATAAATATAACTATCTGCGGCATGGGCGGAAATTCCTTGTCCTCATCGGCAAGCTGATTATATGATTTAAGGTCATTTGCACCTACATCTGCAAAGGTCTGATATCTTCTCATCATTTCATTTACTGCCCAGTTAAGCGCACCTGCCGCCTTTTTTGCATCTGTGACTATCGGAATGAGAAGCTGAGGTATACCCTCAAATACTTTAAATTCAACGATTTTCGGGTCTATAAGTATAAATTTCACTTCATCGGGAGAAGCGTTGTATAATATGCTCATAATTATTGAACGTGTACATACGGATTTACCTGAACCCGTAGTACCTGCTATGATAACGTGGGGCATTTTGGCGATATCACCGAGGATTATATTTCCTGCGATATCTTTTCCGACTGCAAAGGTTAGTTTACTTTTTGAATTGCGGAACTCGTCCGAGCCGATTATTTCCCTTATGGTAACAGTATCCTTATTTTCGTTCGGAACTTCGATACCTATAACGGATTTCCCCGGAACAGGTGCTTCTATACGCACACCTTTTGCGGCAAGATTCAGTGCTATATCGTCCTCAAGACCTCTGATTTTCGATACTTTAACGCCGATTCCGGGCTGTATTTCATATCTTGTTATAGAAGGGCCACGGAATATATTTTTAATTTTTACTTCAACGTTAAAGCTTTTGAGAGTATTTACTATTATATCAGCTTTTTCACGCATTTCGGACATTGCTTCAATGCCGTTTGTATCGTCCGAGGGAGGCGAAAGGAGTTCAATATTCGGGAGTACATATACAGTTTCCTGAAAGTCCTTATTTTCTTTTTTGTTATTTTGTTTTCCATTGTTGAGAATAAGATTTTTCTTTTTCTTCTCATCAGCGGCACGTTTTATAAGTTTTTCGAGGTTATCATCAGACTGATTATCCTCGTTTTTATTTTTTTTCTTTTCGGGAGGAGGAGCAAAAGTGCTGCTGCTCTGATTTTCCTCTATGGGAATATCAATCATGAATCCGGTATCATCATGGACAATCTTTTTTTCCTTTATGCCCTTTATTTTTTCCGACAATGAACTGTCATGATTTTCAGGCTCACTGAAAAAATCAGGTACAGGGTCTATACTATCTGAAAATTGCTCACGGTTATTGACAAGTTCGATAGCTTCAAGGTCTGCATCAAAATCTGCACGTTCCTGTTCATCGTCATAATCGTCATCATCGAAAGCCTCATAAAAGTCTCCGCCGTTTACCATTGTCTGCAATCCCTCGACAGATTTTCCGATAAATCTGAACGGTTTCAGAAGCATTTCAAAAAACTGCGTTATTCCTATTCCTTTGAAAAGCATAAAAAGCACGCAGAATAATATAATTGCAACTATTCTTGCTCCTAATGAGCCGAGTGTCAGAAGCAGAAGTCCTGCTATCGGAAAAGATGCAAGTCCTCCTCCGTTCTGTTCCGCACCTTGTTTATAAAGTTCACTGATATAACTTCCGAAGCTGTCCCCCGGAATTTCGCCCACATAGAATATCTGTACCGCAGCACTTGCAAGCAGGGCGATTAAAACTCCGAAAAATGTTTTCTGTTTAAGGTCTTCATCTGTTTTTTCCTTGCCTATGCTGACAGCTACCATCATCAGTATAAAAGGCACTATAAGGGCAGATATGCCGAACATTCCCCACATGAACTTATGCAGGAAATTCCAGCCTTCCGTCCCCGGAATCGCAACCATAAGGAGCATGGTAAATCCCACAGCAAAGAGTATAACAGAATTTGTTCTGTTTTTCTTATTTTTTATAGCCTCATATTCTTTCACGGCATCGGGTTTTTCTTCTTTGGGTTTGCTGTCCTTTTTATCATCTTTCTTATCATTATCGTTATTTTCAGATGATTTTTTCTTTTTCTTTTCAGCCATTGTTACCTTCCTTTAAGTATATCGCATTTTGGTATCTTCAATCATTTTATACAGGCAGTCCATAGCATCACCCAGCCCTCCGAGTTCGTCTATAAGACCGAGCCGAACGGCATCTTCACCCTCTATTACAGTACCGACATCGAGGACAAGTTCCTCAGTATTCATCATTAAATTTCTCAAATCGCTTTCAATAACACGGCTGTTATCGGTTATGAAGTGTATTATTCTGTCCTGCATTTTCTCAAAATATGAGAGAGTCTGCGGAACTCCGAGGACAGTTCCGTTCATTCTTACGGGGTGAATGGTCATGGAGGCGGACGGGACTATGAATGAATGTTTTGCACTCACCGCAAGAGGTACACCTATTGAATGACCTCCGCCCACTACTATTGAGACAGTAGGGGTTTTCATACCTGCTATGAGTTCGGCAATTGCAAGTCCTGCCTCGACATCTCCGCCGACAGTATTGAGTATTATCAGCAGACCTTCAACGCTTCTGTCCTGTTCAATTGCGACAAGTGCAGGGATTATATGTTCATATTTGGTAGTTTTATTGGTTTCACCGAGTACATAGTGACCTTCTATCTGTCCTATGACAGAAAGGCAGTGTATCAGATGCTTTGAATTTTGTGAAACGCTGTCGCCTGTATCCTGAGTTTCTGACTTATCTTTTTCCTCAATATCTTTCATATGCAAATCTCCTTGTGAAAAAATCATCGGGATAATTATATGCATTTCATGAAAAGATATACACTATTATTATACAATATCCGATACTCAAAGTCAATAAAAAACAGCATGGAATTTTAAATACCATGCTGAAAGATGTAATCAATTCATGACAAATCAAGTGTATTTATACCGATTCCGCTGAGTTTAAGCTGAAAGTCAAGGAAATCTTTTTTGTTTTTCCCTGAAAGAATTTTACCTTCATCAAAATAAACAAACAGCTCAATAAATTCCGAAAAGAAATGAAAATACGGCGGTTTTGCAGTAATATTCCTTTCGTGTGAATCAAAGTATTCCCAGAAAAATGCTGACCAGTCATTGAAAATTATTTTTTGTCTGTCAATGCTTTTGATATCGGAATATTTTTTCTCAAACGGTTTCCAGTATTTGAAGCGGTATCCGTCCTCAGGCTCACCGATTTCATAGCCGAGTGCATCTGTAAGTTTTTCTTTAAGCAGTTTATACCATTCATTCCAGATTTTTTCGGGCATATCTCCTGATATCTGTATACCGCCTGCCTCGACCGAAGCTGTCAGATTTATATTATCTCCGACCCAGTGAGGGAAAGATTTTTCTTCACTGTCCCAGTACGGCATTGATTCATAAACCGTACCTATTCTGTCCCATACATCTTTCGGGGCGGAATAGTGTATATTAAGGCAAATATCATGATTCATAGAAATCTCCTGTTATAAAAAAGGCTTTTCAGAACGAAAAGCCTTTTAAAAATTCAATTAAAATGCAGAATTTGTATCGTCTGTATTTTCTGCGCTTTCTTCATCAACGGGTGAACCGCATTTGTCGCAGAATTTTGAACCGTCAACGACAGGCGCACCGCATGATGAACAGAATCTTGAAGCCTGAGTTTCGGGCTGAGTTTCAGCGGGAATTTCTATTTTAGCACCGCACTTGTCGCAGAATTTAGCATCTTTGGCGATACTTGCACCGCATGAGGGGCAGGCTGCCTTGTCGTCCATAGCTGCAAGCTGGTCTTTAAGGCTTCCGATTTTGGCAGTATTGTCGTTGATTACCTGATAAAGCTCGATAAATTCCTGACTGTCGGGGTTTGCATTGAAATATCTCTTGCCGATTTCGATATAGGCATCTTTTATACCTGTTTCGAGGTTAGAAATTTCTCTTTTGAGGTTTGATTTTTCCTGAAGCTTTTTAGCACCGTCCGAAGCTGATTTTACGCCTTTCATCACAGAATCGCCTGCTTTGTCGGCAAAATCCTTAAACTTATCCATAAATCCCATAATTATGACCTCCGTCAAAAAAATTTTACAATAGACATTATATCACATAAAATCGTATTAGTCAACCATTTTTTTATATTTACTATATAATTTCAATAATTTTTATTTCATATGCTTACAAGTTCAAGAGCCTGCAAGGCACGCATAGCTGCTGCGGAAAAATCACTGCATACCGTTGAATAGAGTGTCATAAGCGGAGCGTGCATGGAGATATTGTCGCCCTTTTCACATTCCATGACAATTCCTGCGGTCATGTCTATATCGTCATCTTTGCTTATGCGTCCTGCTCCGAGGAGGAGTGATGCCATACCGAGTTCCTGACTGTCTATCGAAACGACTTTCACATCACGGGACGCTCTTATTGTATGTTTGAAACGAGCCTGCGGAAGAAGTGAAACATCATCGCAGATTCTCTCATCACCGCCGTGCAGACGGACGGTTTCCCTGAATATTTCGAGGGCTTTTCCCGATGATATTGCATTTTCAGCCATTTCCGCACATTCCTGAATACTTCCCTTTCCGCAGAGTTCGAGCATATTTGCGGTAAGCTGTATACATATATTGTAGAGTCTGCCCTTTTTCTTACCCTGCAATATTTCGACAGCTTCTTTTACTTCGAGGGCATTTCCGATATTATTTCCGAGGGGGCTGTCCATATCCGTAACCAATGCACGGCATTTTTTACCTGCGGCATTTCCGACTTTTTCCATAAGCCTTGCAAGCTTGTCGGCATCTTCGGGAGTTTTCATAAACGCACCCGAACCGCATTTAACGTCAAGAAGGATACAATCCGCATTGAGGGCGAGTTTTTTGCTCATGATGCTTGAACATATAAGCGGGATACTGTCAACAGTACCGCTTGAATTTCGCAGGGCATATATTTTCTTATCCGCAGGACAGAGATTTCTGCTCTGTGATATTATGGAAAATCCTGTTTCGTTCACGATACGGAAAAATTCATCTTCGGGAAGTTCCGTCCTGTAACCCTTTATGCTTTCGAGCTTGTCGATAGTTCCGCCCGTATGTCCCAGACCCCTGCCTGACATTTTCGGAACGGCTATTCCGCAGGCTGCCGCAGCAGGTCCTATAATCAGGCTTGTCTTATCGCCTACACCGCCTGTGCTGTGCTTGTCAGCGGTTATATTCCCTATACTGCTGAGGTCGAGTTTATCGCCGCTGTCACGCATAGCAAGTGTGAGGGAAACAGTTTCTTCCTCTGTGAGTCCGTTGAGGCATACCGCCATAAGCCATGCCGACATCTGATAGTCGGGGATTTCGCCTTTTGTATAGTTTTCGATGAGCCATACAATTTCCCCGTCCGTGAGCGGGACTGAATTTTTTGTTTTGTTTATTATATCAATAATATTCATGCTGCACCTCCTGCCGCCGCAAATTTATACAAATATATTTTACCATATTTATTATAAAATTTCAAGTATTTTCATAAATTTTCTATAAAAAATTCAATATTACAAGGCATACCACAAAAGGTACTCCGAGTACGGCACTTCCGCATATATTGAATGTATTCAGCGGAATATCCGCACCTATCATGAATCCGTACTTATTCACAAGGACAAGGGCAATAAATCCCGTTGTCGCACCGAATATGAATGAAATTATTTTTCTTTTGCGTCGTCTGAAATATTCAAGCATTATCAGAACTGCTGCGGCGCATATTCCGTAAAATAAAGTTTCAGTTTCCATATTTTTCCTCCGTTACAGCATTATGTATCCGAGGGCAATTATAAGTTTTTTATCCGCACCCTCCCTTATAAGCATGAGAATTATTGCGGCAATCAGAAGCTTATCAGGGTCTTTGCCGTCAGAGAGAATTTTGTTTAAAATTCCTGAAATCCCTTTGAAATCTCTTTTTTCCTCCTGTGGCATCACAGGCGGTAAATCAATTCTTTTTGTCTCCTCGGAATGGGAATATTTTCCGTATGGTGTGCAGTCGTTTTCAATATCATCTTTCATCTGCCGCCTGTCCATAGTATCCCTCCAACAATAAAATACTATGCAGGGGCATAGTATCCCCCTGCAAGGATATTCAGAACAATTCGTCAATAATACCGCTTTCCTTTGCTGTATTCCATACGGTGACAAGTTTAAGGATTTTAACGGCATTGTCAACTTTTTTCTGCCTTTCATCACTCAGATGCGGTCTGAGTGCAAGGAGAAGCTGAGTATTTCTGTCCTGCTGTGAAAACGCTCCCGCAAGGGAACTGAGTTTCATAATTGATGAAACATCAGGAATATCTTTATTTCCGTCAGCATCTCCGTCAGACATGAGCATCTGTGCAAGTTCGGCAACTTGTTTTAAACTCTCCTCATCTGAAAGAATTGAGGAGAGTTTTTCCATTGTATCGTCCAATATTATTCTCCTGTAAGTTTTTTATACAGAGCCTTTGCCTGCGGTGTACTCATCATTTTCTCGATAAGTTTCGGGTTGTTGACTGCCTGACGGAATTTTTCCGCATCATTCTTATTCATGTTTGATAATGCGCTGTCAAATTTTCCTTCTTCAAGTTCTTTCTTTAATTTTTCGGGCGGAACACCTATTTTACCGCTTACAGCTTTCAGAAGTCCGCCAAGTTTTTCGGAATCAATATTATTTCTGTTCATAAGTACCTCCGTTAATAATTCTTCTCAATATGAAAAAAATTTGTGCAGATTATTGATTTTTAATTTTCTGTGTGATATAATATACTTAATTCACCGGACATAGAATATCACAAATTTTTCCCTTATGATGAAAGGAGCTTTGTATGCGTATAATTGTACTTTCAGACTCACACGGAAATTTCAAGGCTGTTGAAAAAATTATCCTCCGCAATTCCGATGCCGACTGGTTTATCCACCTCGGTGACGGTGAAAGAGATTTGAACAGCTTTATCCTGATGCATATGGAATATGAACAGAAAATAGTCCGTGTCGCAGGAAACTGCGATTTTTCCAGCCTCGCACCAGATAAATTCGTCCTTCACCTCGGTGAACACAATATATTCGCCACTCACGGTCACCGCTATGCAGTCAAAAATGACCTCGATATAATCAAACGTGCCGCAAAAGAAGAAAACTGCGATATTATCCTCTATGGTCATACCCATATAAGATATAACAAGTATGAGGACGGTTTCTATATCATGAACCCCGGAAGCTGTTCATGTCCGCATGATGAACTCCCCCCCTCATTCGGCTGTATTGACATATCACCTGCGGGAATACTTACAAATATAGCCAACGTGTAATTTTTCCTCAATATCGGAAACACATTCTCCTTTCTTCATCATTATATGCTGAAATTGAAAAATGTTTCCTCAAAGGAGTGATTATATGAAAATTAATGTCCTGAATTACAGACATGAAATAGACGGTTTTAAAAAACGACTCGAAAAATGCGAAAATATCTACAACAGATGCGGTTTTATATATATAATCGCTTACGGCGTAATCGCTGTGATATCCCTGATTTATTCGGGACTTCAATTGTTTTCGCTCAATTATAACTGGATAGATACCCTGCTTGACGGTGTAATATTCAAAGCCGCCATATTTGTGCCTGCATACCTGAGTGTATACAAAAAAGAAAATAAATATATACTTTTTGCCGCTGCTATAACTGCAATCAATGTCCTGACGGCTATATGCATTTCACATTGCAACGGAATGATGCTGACTATTGATGTATCACTTGCTGTGCTTTCAGTTGACTGTTTTTTGCAGACTGCCGCCGCTAACAGTGATTATCATTTCCTTGAAAAACAATTCGGTTTTCCATATTTCAACGAAATCAATGACGACAAGCAGTTCGATAAAGTCACCCACAATATAGAAAGCACTTTCAGGACATCTTCAGAAAACCGCAAAAAAACTGCCTCAGATTCAATGGAGAAAATTACCGTCAGCGAAAGAATTTCCGCACGCACAGTTGAAAAAAATAACTATATGAACGATGTCGCCCTTTCAGGTGAATCCTCCTCCGACCTTACATTCAAAACAGAAGAAGATTAGCAAAATCTGTGATACTGCACAATAATCACCGTTTTTTCATTAAAATTTCTCCGTCTGCCCCCTTGACACAATTTGAAATATGCGTTAAAATATATTATATATTTTTTTGGAGTGTGTAATTTATGGGTAAAGTTATCAAATTCTTCGGAGGACTTAAACAGTCCACCAAAATTACAATGGTTTCATGTCTCACCTTTATAATGATAACCTTTGTGGTGCTTCTTTTCTTCATAATGTTCCCTATAACGCCTAATGAAAGAATTATTTCCAGCCTCGGCAGAGAAGCAGTCGCAAGAAACGGCGGTAATCCCAATGTTCAGCCGCCTGCCGCCGCTGTCGTCACTACAACGGCAGTCACCACTGAATCAAAACCTTCAACTACTGTCGCAGTTTCAAGTATCGCTGCCGCTGCAACAGCTACCACAACAATCAGTGAATACCATATAGTAGTTACAACAGGTTCAGGATTCCTGCAAAATTCCCGTATCCCTACCATAACAAACCCCGATACAACAACTGAATCCATTCAGTTTGAATCAAGCAACAATTACAATAATAATAATAATTATGTTGACAACAGCAATTACAACAATAACTACACCGACAACAGCTATAACAACAATTACGTTGACAACAATAATTATAATAACAACTACAATAATAATTATACAGACCCCAACACAAGCTATGTTGACCCGAGCACAAGTTATGTTGACCCAGGTACAAGCTACGTTGACCCAGGCACAAGCTATGTTGACCCAGGTACAAGCTATGTTGACCCAGGTACAAGCTATGTTGACCCAGGCACAAGTTACGTTGACCCAGGTACAAGTTACGTTGACCCAGGTACAAGCTACGTTGACCCAGGTACAAGCTATGTTGACCCGGGTACAAGTTACGTTGACCCGGGATATGTTGACCCCAACGCAGGATATGTTGACCCGAATGCAGGATATTAATAAAAATGGCTGCCCTGTACGGACAGCCATTATTATATTATTAAAAGCGGACAGGATATTTCCCGTCCGCTTTATTAATTATTCTTCTGAATCGTCCTCTGATTCATCGTCCTTTTCAAAGTCT
>DGRR01000016.1 GCA_002389995.1 Ruminococcus sp. UBA4383
CCAATGCAGGCGCATATGTTGACCCCAATGCAGGAGGCGGCTATGCCGTTGACCCCAACGCAGGCGGCGGTTATGTCGATAACGGCGGCGGCTATGTTGTTGACGGTGGCGGCGGCGGCTCTGATGCAGGAGGCGGCTACGCTGTTGACGGCGGCGGTTACGATGCAGGCGGAACGTTCTGGTAATCACGCCAAAAAGCAATAATATACCGAACCTGTCCATGTGAAAAACGTGGACAGGTTCTCCATTATAAATTTTACAGCTTTTAGCTGTCAGAAATCAGCGGTCATGTGTTATGACCTTTGATTTCCGACAACTGATATACAAGGAGTGTTTTTTTGGATAATACATTAAAATTATGCTGTCCGTGCCATTTTGGACTTGAAAGCGTTCTGAAATACGAAATAAACAAGATAAACGGTACTGATATAGTTGTAAGTGACGGCAAAATTACTTTTTCAGGCGATATGAATACCGTTGCCCGTGCAAATATATGCCTTTCTACCGCAGAAAGAGTTTTCATACAGCTCGCAGAATTTAAGGCTGTAACCTTTGAGGAACTCTTTCAGGGTGTCAAAGCAATAGAATTTGAAAAATTTATCGGGAAAAATGATGCCTTTCCCGTAAAAGGCTATTCCCTCAGTTCAGCCCTCCACAGCGTCCCCGACTGTCAGTCCATAGTCAAGAAAGCTGTTGTCGAAAGACTTAAATCAAAATACGGCATAAGCTGGTTTGATGAGAACGAATCAACTGTACAGATAAAATTCAGTATCCTCAAAGATATAGTCACAATATATCTCGATACAAGCGGTGCGGGTCTGCATAAAAGAGGTTACAGAAAAAATTCAAATGCCGCCCCCATTAAGGAAACTCTTGCCGCAGGTATCGTTGACCTCGCAAGAGTCCGCCCCGACAGCGTTGTATGTGACCCTTTCTGCGGAAGCGGTACTCTCATCATTGAAGCGGCTTTGAAAGCTTTTAAAATTCCTGTCGGAATACGCAGAAAATTTGCCGCCGAAAACTGGAGCTGCGCTGACCCGAAAATCTGGCAGGAAGAAAGAGAGAAAGCCTTCGCAAATATCGACAAATCTTCTGAATTTCACGCAATAGGTGCTGATATAGACGATGCCGCTGTCGCCCTCACACTCGACAACGCAAAAAAAGCAGGCGTGCTGTCAAAAATAGAAATTAAACAGGCTGATATTTCAAAATTCAGACAGCCCGAAAATTCAACTGTTATATGCAATCCCCCCTACGGTGAAAGACTCCTCGAACTGCGTGAAGCCGAGGATATTTACAAAATTATGGGAAAAGTCCTCGGAAAAGGCGGAAATATGCAGAGTTATGTTATATCTCCCCATGAACAGTTTGAACAGTTTTTCGGCTTTAAAGCAAGAAAGCGCAGAAAACTCTATAATGGTATGATAAAGTGTCAGCTTTATATGTATTTCTGATAAAATACCGCCGTATAATAAATCCTGTACTTCATCTTCTCTATCCGACAAGATGCCCTGTGTGCGGAGATTTTATAGACTGCAACATGAAATTCTGCAAGGAATGTGAAAGTAAATTGAAATTGTTTTCGGGTGATGTCTATATCCCCAATGCAGACGGATTTTCCGCTGTGTATGAATATAATGAAAATATTTCACCTGCAATTTTTCTTCTGAAAAACGGCATATGCGGAAATGCTGCCTATGCACTCGGAAATTCCCTCGCAGAAAAACTGATTTCTGAAAATATATCTGCGGATATGATAACTTTTGTACCAATGTACCCCAAAGACCGCAGAAAACGCAGTTTCAACCAGTCGTTCCTCATAGCTGCCGAAACAGGGGCAGTCATGAATATCCCCGTTGCAGATGATTTAATCGTGAAAACACGCAGAACTTCGGAACAGAAACTCCTTTCGGGAAAAGAAAGGCGTGTGAACCTTATTGACGCTTTTGCCCCCCTGAATAAGGAAAAAATTAAAAATAAAAATATTATACTTATTGATGACATCTGCACTACGGGAAGTACTCTGGCAGAAATTTCATCTCTGTTGAAAGCAAACGGCGCATCTTCCGTACACTGTGCCTGCTGCTGCAAAACTAAACAAATATAACAAAAACATTACTGTTGACTTTTATGATTACCTGTGATATAATTTAATTTGAAAATGATTATCAGTTTTGTAAGGTTGAAAAAGAGGTATATATATGTTCAAAAAATTTGTTTCTGCTGTACTGGTATTCTTTTTTGCAGCCTTTTTCCTCTGTGGCTGTACCACTAAAAGAAATACCGTCAATTCGGGCGATAAACTGAATATTGTCTGTACTGTATTTCCCGAATATGACTGGTGCAGGGAAATTCTCGGCAAATATAAAAAAAATGTGAGCCTTACCTACCTGCTCGGTGACGGCATAGATATGCACCACTACCAGCCCGATGCAGATGCAGTCAATAAAATCAAAAACTGCGATATACTTATGTATGTGGGCGGTGAATCGGAAAAATGGGTCGATGAAGCCCTCGCCCAAGTTCCCAATAATAATATTACTGTTATAAATCTCCTCGCTATACTTGGAGACAGTGCAATAGAACTCGAACGTGAAAGAGTCAGAAGCCGAAAAGCCCTCGACCCCGTTGAGGAAACTACCGAACCTACCACTATTCCCGAACCGCTCTATGAGGAACACCCGTGGCTTTCCCTTAAACACGCTCAGACTTTCTGCACGGAAATTGCAGATGTAATATGTCAGTATGACCCGAATAATGCGGATTATTACAAATCAAACCTCGAATCTTACATCAATAAGCTTGCCGCCCTCGACAAGGAATTTCGCCTTATGTTCAATGACTGCAAAAAACACGCACTCATTTTCGGTGACAGATACCCTTTCAGCTATTTTGAAGCCGATTATAACATTCTTTGCTATGCTCCTTTTAAAACCTGCGGCACTGCCGCAACTGCACAGTATGACGATATTGTCGCCCTCGCAAAACAAGTGGATTACTTCAAAACCCATGTGGTATATATCCTCGAAAGCTCAGACACTACTATCGCAGATGCTATAATCGAAAATACTACCGTCAGTAACCAGAGAATTGAAGTCCTCAATTCCGCTCAGTCAGTCACAAGCAAACAGGCTGAAAAAGGTATGTCATACCTGTCTATAATGCTTGGAAATTATGATATAATAGAAGGTGCGCTTAATCAATGAGTGAACAGATTGTTTGTAAAAATGCCGCCCTCGGCTATGAAGGAAATATCGTTACCGAAAAACTCGATTTCACCGTTTGCAGCGGCGATTATCTCTGTATCCTCGGTGAAAACGGTTCTGGAAAATCTACCCTCATAAAAGCCCTGCTCGGTCTTAAACCCCAGATAAGCGGTGAAATAAAATGGTGCAACGATTTCAAGGCTACCGAAATAGGCTATCTCCCCCAGCAAACCCCTGTTCAGAAAGATTTCCCCGCTTCTGTCAGGGAAATAGTCCTGTCAGGCTGTCTCGCAAAAACAGGTTTCAGACCCTTTTTCAACAGTGAAGAAAAAAAACTCGCCGAAAAAGCTATGCAGCAGCTCGGTATTACTGACCTCGCAAAACGCTGTTACCGTGAACTTTCAGGCGGTCAGCAACAGAGAGTTCTGCTTGCAAGAGCTTTGTGCGCTACTCAGAAAATGCTCCTGCTCGATGAACCCGTTACCGGTCTTGACCCGAAGGCTCAGGGTGAACTCTATGAAATGATTTACAAACTCAACAGGGACGGTATAACTATTATCATGGTCTCCCACGATATGAATGCCGCTGTGAAATATGCAAGCCATATCCTCCATATCGGTAAAAAACAGTTATTTTTCGGCAAAAAAGAGGATTACCTCAATAGCCGTATAGGTAAATCATTTCTCGAAACGGAGGTCGCTGAAAATGAATGATATATTAAATACTTTAATTGAATATTTTAAGTTTCCCTTTGTAAGATATGCCCTTATAGTAGGACTTCTCATAGCACTGTGTTCATCTCTGCTCGGAGTTACACTTGTACTTAAAAGATTTTCATTCATAGGTGACGGACTTTCACACGTTGCATTCGGAGCTATGGCTATTGCCTCAGTATTGGGATTCACCAGCAACAATATGCTGATAATTATGCCTATAACCGTAATATCCGCTGTGCTTTTACTGCGGACAGGGCAGAATACAAAAATAAAAGGCGATGCCGCTGTCGCCATGATTTCTGTGGGTGCGCTCGCCCTCGGATATATGCTTATGAATCTGTTTCCGACTTCTTCAAATATATCAACAGATGTGTGCAGTACGCTTTTCGGCTCTACTTCAATCCTCACACTTAAAACAAGTGATGTAATAGTATGCGCAGTAATGGCAGTTGTAGTTCTTGCCGTATTTATAATATTTTATAACAAAATATTTGCTGTCACTTTTGATGAAAGTTTCTCAAAGGCTACGGGTATAAATGCGGACGGCTACAATCTTCTTATCGCAATTATAACGGCTCTTATAATCGTACTCGCCATGAATCTTGTAGGTTCGCTCCTCATCTCGGCACTTATCATATTCCCTGCACTTTCTGCGATGAGAGTTTTCAAGAGTTTCAGGAGCGTTATAATATGTTCTGCTGTAATATCCGTATATTGTGCAGGAACAGGAATAATTATATCAATACTTGCCTCTACTCCCGTGGGTTCAACAATAGTTACCGCTGATATAGCTGTATTTCTTGTATTCTGGGCAATTTCAAGAATAAGGAGGGCATGATGAAAAAATTTATATCTCTTATTCTCCTCACTGTATTTCTTACGGGCTGCGGAAGTGCAGATTTGTCCATAACTGCTGAAAGCGACCGCAAGGAAGAAGTCACAGAGGCTAAAAAAATAGTTGTTGACGGTGAAACAGTCCCCGACGACCTCAGTAATGACGGCTTTGACTATGACCTTACAAACCTGAGCGCAAATATGATGTACGGTCAGGTTTTTGACATGATGATGAATCCTGAAAAATATACAGGCAAAACTTTCAGAATAAAAGGTCTTTTTTCATACTACAAAGACCCCGCTGAAAAACAGTATTTTTCAGTTTATATCCCCGATGCAGGTGCCTGCTGCGGTCAGGGCATAGAGTTCGTTCTCAACGGTGAACATAAATACCCCGACGATTACCCCGACCCTGCAACAGAAATAACCGTAACGGGAACATTCAATTCATATGAAGAATATGCAGTAACTTATTGTCAGCTTATAGATGCTGAAATTGTTGAGATTGGAGAAAAAGATGAAAGATATAACTATAACGGCTAAAATTTTGTCAGCCATAACCGCACTTTCACTCCTCACTTCATGCGGAAATGTAAACGCAGCCGTGGTTGAAGAAACATCAGACAGTAATATCTCCGCCTCAGAAGAATTTGACACAGTTAATCTTATGAATAATCATGTGGATATCGACCTCACTGCTCTCAGCTCATCTATGATATACGCTCAGGTTTATGATATGGTGTATAAATCAGATGAATATACAGGCAAAAGCGTCAAGGTAAAAGGTCCTTTCAGTTACTTCAAAGATGCCAATACGGGAAAAGAATATTTCTCAGTAAGTGTCAGCGACATATCAGCCTGTTGCAGTCAGGCTATTGAATTTGTCCTTAAAGATGAACGCAAATATCCCGATGATTACCCTGCACTTGATACTGAAATAACCGTTGTGGGCAATTTCCACTGCTACAAAGAAGGCGTTTATACCTACTGTCAGTTGACTGATGCAGAAATAGTATAAATAAAAATCTCAGGATTTCTCCTGAGATTTTTTTATTATGATTCGGGCAGAGAATCTATAACTCCTGCATCAAGTTTCTGGATAGATGCTGCATCATTTGCAGTAACTCCGTCACCTCTGTTAAATACGTCTGCATTGTCCTTAGCCTGTTCGTCAAGCGAATATTTTGAAGTATTTGAAACATACTGCAATATTCTTACAGCATCGGAAATACTCACCTTTCCGTCAAGGTTTACATCACCGTACATGGTTTCTGTCTCCCCTGTTATCTGTATAAAACCGTCATTAAGACCGTTTGTGAAAAGCCATTCACTCATAATCTGACCTGCTTTATCATTGTCTGAATTTGTCAGAATACTGTCTACATAGTCATTGTTTGCATTTTCCCTTGTAATGCGGACGATTCTGAGCGGAAATATATCTCCCTCCTTGACATCATCAGGGAGAGTTACAGTAGTTGTGAATACAACTCCGTCAAGACCCTCATTATTTCCGTTTGCACCGATTATTCTTATGCCGTTGAGGTCTTTTATAACTCCGCCTGCGTTGTCGTAATATGATGCTGAACCGCCGTGTATGGTGAAATTCTTGAAAGCATATCCTTTTTCAAAATAATTTTCGCCCGTTTCGCTGTCCTTTTTGACTGTAAGTCTGCTGTCAAAAGATGTCCATATTTCTGCGGAAGAATATTCCCTTTCTGCACCGCTTAAAGTGAGTGATATTTTTATTTCTGGGTTTTCTTTTGCCTTTGATTCTGAAATATTTATCCTTGAAAGTGAAAGCTGTGGTTTTATCTGAGAACTGTTTATTTCCTCCTGAGTGAATGAATATGCATATGTATTCATAAAGTTTATCGGACAAATGCATATTAATGCTGAAAGCATAACTGAAAATATTTTTTTCATTAAAATTCCTCCTGTATGAATTTCCATAATTCAAGGGCTGTTTCCTGATTTACTCCTGCTGTACGGGAAAGTTCTTCGGGAGATGCCTGTATAAGATTTTCTTTTGTCTTGTATTCAAGCATAAGTTTAGCTGCTTTTTTCTCACCTATTCCCTTTACTTTCTGTAACTGTGATGTATAGGTTTTCTTATTGTGTCTGGAATGCATATAGCTTACAGAATATCTGTGTACTTCGTCCTGTATGCGTGTTACGAGGTTAAAGACGGATTGAAGCTGATTTATCTGAATTTCCTTTCCGCCTGCGGCGATAGCCCTTGTGCGGTGCTTGTTATCCTTTACCATTCCGAATACAGGGATATTCAGACCGAGTTCCTTTATTATCGGGGTTATGGTATTCACATGACCTTTACCGCCGTCAAGAAGTATCAAATCGGGTGTGCGTCTGAAATATTCGTCACCTTCCTGATTTATGATATGCATTAAACGTCTTTTCAGCACTTCATACATACTGCCGTAATCGTTCTGATAAGCCTGTTCCTTTATCGTGAAACGCTTATAGGCTTTTTTGAGGGGTCTGCCGTTTTCAAAGACTACCATTCCCGCCACCATTGACTCAGATGAAAGATTCGATATATCATAGGCTTCAATATATTCAGGCGGCTTGTCCAGTCCGAGACTTTTCGCAAGCTGTTCGAGGGCAATTATTTCTTTGCCTGTCCTGTTATTTTTAAGGGCGGCATATTCTGCACTGTTATTTTTTGCAAGCCTTAAAAGTTCATATAATTTACCTTTTTTCGGCTGATGTATTTTAACTTTATGCCCTTTTTTTTCAAGCATTTCCTCTATGAGAAGAATATCTTCGGGGATATGGTCGATAATTATATTTTTCGGAATATCCTCCCTGCCATGATAAAACTGTACCATGAACGTATTCAATATATCTTCATCTTTATCAATTTTCTCAAATTCAAATACCGCCTTGTCATAAAGTCGGTTTTCACGGTAAATAAGCACGGATATATATACTCCGTCATAAAATTCCGCAATTCCTATCACATCAGCGGAATTTACACCGTTGTTGATTATTTTCTGTTTTTCGGAAACTTTTTTTACTGCGATAATTCTGTCACGCAGTACAGCCGCCTTTTCAAAATCAAGATTTTCAGCGGCTTTATTCATTTCCTGCTCCATTCTTTCGACAGACTGTGAACTTCCCGTCTTTATGAAATCTATTGCCTGATTCACGGCACTGAGATATATTTCACGGCTTATTTTCCCCGTACAGACTCCCATGCAGGTTTTTATATGATAATTCAGACAAGGGCGACTCGGCTTTATATTCTGTCCGAATTTTTTTCCGCAGGTCGGGAGCATAAAAACTTTATTTGCTTCATTTACGGTTTCCCTTACTATGAATCCGCTTGTATAAGGTCCTAAATATGTTCCGTTCTGCTGAGTATTTTTTTCTGCTGTTATGCGTGGGTATTCATCATCTGATATTCTTATATAGTGATAGCCCTTGTCATCTTTCAGGAGTATATTATATTTAGGCTTATGCTGTTTTATCAGACTGCATTCAAGAAGAAGTGCTTCATATTCACTGTCAGTCACTATGAAATCATAGTCATATACATTCGATACCATAGCCGCAACTTTAGGGGTATGGTCGGGGTGTTCACGGAAATAGCTTGTTACACGGTTTTTTAAATTTTTTGCTTTGCCGATGTATATTATATTCCCGTCAGCATTTTTCATTATGTATACTCCTGCGGAAGATGTAAGTTTTCCTGTTTTTTCACGCAGATAAAGTAATCTCTGATTCATTTTTATCACTGCCTGTTGAAATAGTCTATTCCCTTGTCGGGTCTGAAATATGTTCTTATATAACCGTCAGTGGAAAGCACAACAAATTCATTTGTACTTTCGATATAGTAAATTCCGTCACCGTCCTCCGCCTCGGTTTTATAGAGTGCAGAAGTATTGTTTATTACATCACTTGCACCCTTTTCGTATTCCTCTGCGGACTGATAACCGAAATCGTCTGCAAATTCTCCGCCGTGTTTCTGGAAATGCTGATTAAGCAATTTCTTATTTCTGAAATGATATTCAACATAGCTGTTATCATCATAGTCCGCAAAAGTTTCAGGTTCGGTTATCTGTTCAATTATCAGGTCTGTCGGAGATTCTGTTTCAGGTTCGGTAAATTCTTCTGTTGGCGGTTCAACCTGCAACTCTTTAACTTCTTCGGTCATTGATTCGGTTATTGATTCAGTCTGCGATTCTTCGGGGGATTTTGTATATATTACAAGTGACTGCTGGGATTCTGTTTCGGGGATATCCGCACAGCCCGCAAGCACTGATGCCGTCAGGAAAACAGCTGTTAAAATTTTTATATATTTCATATTTGCTCCTTGTCAAAAAGCTTCGGAAAATTCCGAAGCTTTTATGATTATTTTTTAAGTATCTCGTTACGCATGATTATAACATCAAATACATCAAGCTGTCCGTCTTTTATAAGGTCATAGGCTTCGGCTTCTTCTGCTGTTATGGAATTTTTCTCATTGAGAACATATTTTGTCAGCTTTACGAGGTCTGAAACGCTGTAATAATATCTTTCGGGGATATATTCTGTTGTTGTCTCTGTTGTAGTAGTTTCCATGGTAGTTTCTGTTGTAGTGGTTTCCGTTGTAGTTTCTGTTGCAGTTTCGGTAGTAGTTGTTTCCGTTGTGGTTTCGGTGGTAGTTGTTTCTGTTGCGGTTTCGGTAGTAGTTTCAGTCACGGGCTGTTCTTCGGGAGATTTTCCGCTGAGATAGCTGTCAATTATTCCTGTCCAGTATTCTCCCATAGCCTTGTAACCGATATTATTCGGGTGAACACCGTCAGCAAGCTGGGTTTTTACGTCAGTTATTGCAGAATTTACATTCGCAGGGCGGATATTTTCGCCATTCTGATTTCTTTCAGAAATATATGAAGTAAGTCTTTCATTGTAAGTTACAATATTTGCCTTGACATTCAATTCTGCTGTTTCATCGTCATACTGTGTCTGCCAGTCTGCGGAATGTCTGTAATTTCCGAACCAGCTATATACATCGCTTCTGTTGGGGTCAAGGT
>DGRR01000050.1 GCA_002389995.1 Ruminococcus sp. UBA4383
GTGCGTCTTACGGAAACTTTTGAACTTGTAGTCACCCACACATTGTCATATTTCGGGCATGAGAAGTTGACATTCGTATTGAACTGGTCAACGGTTATATCGGCATTGAGTAAGTTCACATCAGCGATTATATCTTCAGCGGTTATTTCGTTGATTATTTCCTGCGGACCGACAACGGATATAGTCATTCTCTGGGTAATTATATTGTATTCATAACTGCTGTCTGGGATATTGCTCATAGTTATTCTGTCCTGATCTATAGTGAGGTCAGTTTTTGCGAGGTTTTCGTTATTGAGTTTCACTGTGACCGCTTCAACGTCCGAAACGTTTATATATTCGCTGTTATCGAGGATTGTGCTTAGGGTAAAGGTTTTTGAATAATTGATATCGAGGTCGCTGAGGAGGATTTTTCCTATGTCAATGGTATCGGGGATTTCGGTCTGGCTGTTGTTGGTTGCCAGAACGATATATTCGGGAGAAATTTTGAAGTCGAGGAAATTTTTATCGAAATCTCCGGGGGCATTTGCGACTGATACGGAAAGTTTTACTGTTTTCTGGGTACGGACGGGAATATATATGCTGAAATTGCTGTTTGCGAAAGTAAGATCTGACTGGTCGATTAGTGCGGCATCTTCGGAATAAAGCTGAATTTCATCATTTGAGAGGTTATATGAGGAATCGAGGTTAAGAGTTTTATTTGAAGCGGCATAGCATTTTGAAATTTTGTCGAGCTGTGCGGAAGGACCTGTTATGAGTACGGTATCGGGAGTACAGGTGAGTTCACCGAGGTTTATTGCCTTGCCTTCCATTACCGATACATTCGGAATTTTGGGAATTATGGGATATTCTCTTGTATCGTACTTGTCGAGGACGACAGAAGCGGTTGAGGGGTATACGGACTGAACTTCAAAATTGATATTGCTGTCTGTACCTCTTATTTTTATGGAAAGATTTTTAGTACCTGATGACGAGACATTATTTGCATCTATATAGGCGACAAGGTTATCATTATTGAGGTTTCCTATTTCGGTACGGCTGCCGAGGATTTCTATTGTTACCTCCTCGACACTGCATGAGATAAGGCTCAAACCGTTGTCAGCGGCGGTTGTTCCTGTTATATCCTGAACGAGTTTGACGTGTTCGATTGTTTTCTGGACTGAGGGGTACTGGGTAGTTGATATCACGAACCATACAAGTATAGCAATCAGGACTGAATATACTGCAAGGGAAAGATTATGTTTCATAAGGTTGATTTTGATATTTCTGAAAAAGTTCATTTTTTTCTCCTCCTCTCGATGAGGGAAGAAATAATATTTTTATTTTCTTCTGAGGAATTTTCATCATTTTCGGAATCGTTGAATATTTCGGCTTTGAGTAGCTGTTTAAGTTTTTCCCTTGTATAATCTCTTGTAAGTACACCGTTCATGGCAACGGAAATCTGTCCTGTTTCTTCTGAAACGACTATTATTACCGCATCGGAATTTTCACTCATACCGATAGCGGCACGGTGTCTTGAACCGAGTTTTTTATTTATGATAGCGTCATTCTGTGGTTTCGGGAGGAAACAGGCGGCAGCGAGGATTATGCCGTCTCTCATTATGACAGCACCGTCATGGAGGGGAGTTTTGGGATAGAATATATTTCCGAAAATCTCCTTGCTGGGCAGGGCATTGAGGACAGTACCCGTTTCAATCTGTTCACCGAGGCGGACTTGTCTTTCAACGACTATGAGTGCGCCTGTACAGCTTGCGGAGAGTTCCACGCAGGAATCACAGATTGATTCTATTGCGACATTCCATTTCTGAACGAGTTCGTCTGAATTTATGCCGAGTCCGAGGAAATGCACGCCGAGTTTTGTTCTTCCGAATTTTTCGAGTACACGGCGCAGTTCGGGCTGAAAGAGGATTATCATGGCGAGAAATCCTATATCGAGAACCTTTTCGAGGATATAATTAATTACTTTCAGTTTCAGAAAACTGCTTATAAAGTATCCTGCGACGAGGAGAAGTATTCCCTTTATAAGCTGACCTGCCCTTGTTTCTCTTATCAGTTTCAGCAAAAGATAGATTATGTAGGAAAGAGCCAAAAGGTCAACTAAATCTCTGAATTCAAGCGTACTGAGAACGCTGACGACAGCATATTTCATATCATGGAATGACGGCATCTGCACACTTCCTTTCACATTCCTTGTTTTACACATATTTATTGCATGGTGCGTGAAGCAACGGAGATTCACGCACCTTTTTAATATACAGTTTCACATATACTATTTTACCACAAATTGAAATTATTTCAAGACCTTTTTAAGATTTTTTTTAAATTACTATAAATTTTTTATCAGTGATGCAAGTCTGACGGCATTTTCTTCACGGCTGAAAACGGAGGGCGAAAATCTTACAGTACCGTTTTCTGTACCGAGATGCATATGAGCGAGTGCCGCACAGTGCAGACCTGCCCGCAGACAGTAGCCGTGTTCGGCAAGTCGGGAGGCGGTTTTTTCGGGAGGGATTGAGTTGATATTGAATGAAACAATGGGGGCATACTCTGAAATTCCGTCACGGTATATTTTAATTCTTTTGTCGGATTTAAGTTCTTGAATAAATCTCCTGCAAATTTTTTCTTCATGGGCGAAAATATTTTCAACGCCTGTTTTTCTGACAAATTCTATACCTGCCTTTACGGTCATAGCACCTGTAACGTTTACAGTACCGCTTTCAAGACCTTCGGGGAGGATATCGGGCTGAACGAGGCTTTCGGAATTGCTTCCCGTACCGCCCTGAATTATGGGATTTATTTTGAATTTTCCGTCTGATATCAGAAGTCCTGTTCCTGTAATGCCGTAAAGACCCTTGTGACCTGCGGTACAGAGGATATTTATGCCGTCACTCATTTTAATATTCATGATACCGCAAGCCTGCGCCCCGTCAGCTATAAAGCAGATATTATATTTTCTGCAAAGCTGTGCGATTTCCTTATAGGGGAGAATCTGACCTGTGACATTTCCTGCGATTGTGCAGACGATTGCCTTTGTATCGTCACGGATAAGATTTTTGAAGCTTTCGAGAGTTTTTTGTCTTTCGGGATAGATTTTAGCGATTGAGAGGGAAATTTTCTTTTCGGCAGCGAGTTTTGCGGCAGGTCTTGCGGCTGAATTGTGTTCTATACCGCTGATAATCATATGACCGCCGTTTTTCATTATGCCCTGTACAGCCATATTCAGGGCATAGGTGCAGTTGAGGGTGAAAACGACATTTTCAGGCTGTGCGCCGAAAAAATCTGCAACAGTTTCTCTTGCGGAATACAGGGCTTCGGAGGTACGCATGGAGAGTTCATGACCGCCACGCCCTGCATTTCCTCCGAATTTTTCCATAGCGAGGGCGGCAGCCCTTCTGACGCTTTCTGGCTTGGGAAAAGTAGTAGCGGCATTGTCAAAATTTATAATCATCTTTCACCTCCGCAGAGGCTCATCAGGTATATTGAACGGTATCGAATATTTATTTAAAATATCGGCAGCGTTCCTGCACTTGCCGTATATGGCGAGAGAATAACCGCATTTTTTATCATTCCTCACGATTTTGCAGTTTATATTTCTTGAATTTAATAATTTTGCCGCTTTTACAGCATAGGTGTAAGAGGGCATTTCAGCAAAACAATTATTCATAAAAGCACCTCTTTGTATATTTTACGGCAGTCCTGCCGTATTTTCATTATATGAGAATTTGTACATAAATGTTAATAATTGTAATATTCACTAAAATATGAATAAATATTCATGATTAAACAAGAAATGTGCTGAAAATAAAAGTTAAAAATAAAAATATGTAAATATTCTTGAAAAAATTTCCTGAATATGATATAATTCAAAACGGTGTTTTCTTTCTTATTAAAAGAAAAATAATTTCACGGACAATCGTCCGGACAGGAGGTATTTTTATGGCGGCAGCATCAATATTTGCTGTTATTATTTTCGTTGCCATGTTTCTGATGATAGTGCTTGATAAAATCGAAAGACATATCGTCACACTTGGCTGCGGAGCATTGACGCTTATAGTCGTTTTCGGCATCTGCATGAGAAGCGGAAAGGCAATTTTAGGCACTCTTGCCCTCGGTGACTTCTTCAAGAAAGATTTCTGGTATCAGGTCACGGAAAGCGAAAGCAAAGGCGTAAACTGGGCAACTATTCTCTTTATCGCAGGCATGATGGTAATGGTTGAAGGCATGGCAAAGGCAGGATTTTTCCGCTGGCTCTGCATGAAAATCGCCTACATGGTAAAATGCAAAACTATTCCGATATTCATAACTTTCATGATAATGTCAGCAGTTTTATCAATGTTTATTGACAGTATCACAGTTATAATGTTCCTTGCGGCTGTAACAATTGAACTTGCACAGCTCCTTAAATTCAATCCCGTGCCTATGATATTGTCGGAAATATTCTGTGCAAATCTGGGCGGAAGTGCTACAATGTGCGGTGACCCTCCGAATATAATAGTAGGTACATCACTCGGATTTTCATTTTTTGATTTCCTTACGAATACGGGACTTATCGCAGGAATATGTCTTATAGTATCAGTTGTGTTCTTCTATTTTGTATTCAGAAAAGAAATTGTAACCGAGGGCGGAAAAGATGTTGATATGTCAAAGTTTCCGAATCCGTCAGAGGCTATAACAAACAAAAAGGACTTCATAACAAGCTGTATAATATTCGGTATGGCGGTAATACTTCTTGTATCACATTCCGCAACACATCTCACTGTTGCATCAATCGGACTTTTCATAGCTGTTGTTACGCTGATAACATCGGGAAAAGATGCCCTTAATCTCCTCAAAAAAGTTGACTATAAGACATTATTGTTTTTCATAGGACTTTTCATAGTTGTAGGCGGTCTGGAGGAAACAGGCATACTTGAATATATCGCCCAGTTTATCGAAAGCATATCCCATGGAAATGTTATGTTGATGATAGCTATAATTCTCTGGATTTCAGCAATTGCAAGCGCATTCGTGGACAATATTCCATTTGCGGCTACAATGGTACCTGTTATACAGAGCCTTGCGGCAACATCAGGAGTTGATATAAGTACCCTCGCATGGGCTTTGTCAATCGGTACGGATATCGGAGGAAGTGCAACTCCCATAGGAGCGTCCGCAAACGTTGTGGGAACATCTGTTGCGGCTAAAAACGGCTATCCTATCGGCTGGGGAAAATATTGTGCAAAGCTTGCACCTGCTACTGTTATAGTGCTTGCACTTTCAACAGCATATATATTCGTAAGATACCTTTAATTAATTCATAATTCATAGTGCATAATGCAGAATTTTTCATTTGTTTGAAAGCTTAAATTCTTAGTTAATGATTGTATGGCAAATGTCCGTATAATTATGAATTATGCATTGGTAAAACAGGGGGTTATAATTATGTCACAGTTAATTATTTCAGTCGGCAGAGAGTTCGGCAGCGGCGGCAGAGTTATCGCTGAAAATCTCGCAAAAAGATTCAATATTCCGATATACGACAGGCATCTCATAACGGAAATCGCCACGAAAACGGGGCTTACCGCAGGTGAAATTGAAAAATATAACGAAATGCCTGCTTCCCGTCTTGTTTCAAGGCGTGTGAGAGGTTTCAGCAATTCAATAGAGGACAATATCGCTGAAATGCAGTTTGACTTTCTCAGAAAAAAGGCTGAAAGCGGTGAATCTTTTGTAGTTCTCGGAAGATGTTCGGAATCAAAACTAAGTGATTTTGAAAGTCTTGTTTCAATCTTTGTGACAGGTGATACCGATAAAAAAATTGAACGTGTCATGAAAGTTTATGAGATGTCAGAAGATGAGGCAAAAAGTTTCATCATCAAAAAAGATAAGAAAAGAAAACGTTATCATAACTATCATGTAGGTATGCACTGGGGCGATTCAAGACTTTACGATTTGACTATAAACAGCAGTAAACTCGGAATTGAGGGAACTGTCGATATCCTTGAAAAATATGTCAGGGCGAGAATGAAATAAAATAAAAGTCCGAAAGAATTTTCTTCCGGACTTTTTGTTTTGATTTATGTTTTATTATATTTCGGGTATATAGTCAGCAGGGTTCAGGGGGAGTTCTTCTGCCGTGATAACGCCTGCGTCAACAAGCTGGATTGCAGCGGCATCTTTACCTGTTACACCTGCTGAACCGTCAACATCTGCATTAGCCTTAGCCTGTTCATTGAGGTCATATTTACTGCTGTTAGCAACGTACTGGAGTATAGTTACAGCATCGGAGATACTTACTTTTCCGTCAAGGTTTGCATCACCAAATTTAATATTTTCAGTTGTTTTAAGTGTTGTTTCATAAGTGCCGTTATTGTCTGTATCAACAGCAATTCCGATTGTTTTTTCGTCTATTTCATAAATGAAGACTTCTTTGTAGTTAGTAGAAAACACACAATTTGGATTTGCATTGTCACTTTCTGCTGAAACGGTTATATCTTTGAGGGTGTCACCTTTGAGAATGTATCCGTTGACGGCTTTTTTCAGTACAACATTGCTGTCACTGCCTGAAACTGAGATGTCATACCAATCAGTAGGAGCATATCCGTCATTTGATACCATATCAAGTGTATAAGATGAATTCTGACCGCTGATTTCCACATATCCCGATGGGTCAAATATAACCTTATCTGCACTTGCAAAGTCAACACTTATCGAATCATTTTCATATCTCATTGACATATCAATATCTTCATATTTGTCAAGATTCATGATACAGCCCTTTGAAGAATCACTTATCGCAAATTTTATATCAGACTGTGCCGAATCGTCCATAAATGATGAAAATGCCTTTATATCGTCCTCAGAGCCTGCATTTATTGTATATGAACCGCTGTTATTCATGCTTATCTTTCTGAGAGAAAAATCTGATGCAATAGCTTTTGAACTGAGTATCGATATATATTCCTGAACAGACTTGCTTTTATTTCCGCTAAGATAACCGTGATAATTTATAATACTAAGGTCATCAGTAGTGAGTCCAAGTGTTGAGCCGGTAGCAGTATCAGCCAGATAGTGCGGAATTACCCACGAATTATTTGATGTATTTATGTACATACAGTAATCGTCGTTGAAATCAACAGCGTTATTGTCATAAGTTATAACTTTTGCGTTGTATGATTTCCTGTTCTTTATGTAACTGCCGTATTCCACATCATAGGCAACAACTGCGTGACCTCCACCGCCACCTATAAAGAACGTCAGGAGTGTAGGCGAATCGTCCTCAAGCTGGCTCAAAAGTCTCTGTATTTTTTGCTGTTCGGTCATGTAATACACAGCATTTGCAGTATACTGATAAATCTCGTCTGTTACCTGCAAAGCAAAATAATAATTTATCAGTGATTTAACATCATTTGTCGGAGGACCCTGTATATCATGCAGGAAGTTTGCACCTGCCTGATAGTCACTTGGGTTAAGTATCCCGTAGCATGAAAGTATTGAAGTAGTCGCCATGCCATAGCAAGAACCGCCCCAGTAACTGCTGAGAATATCTCTTACATCTCTTTGTTCTGTTCTTGAAAGTCCGTCAAGCAGTTTTGCAAGGTAAGAATTATTTATGTAGTAACTGTTTCCAAAATTGCTTCGTGAATTTGAAAAACTCCAGTTATTTATACTGTCAATAAATTTAACATCAGATACAGGGATAACTGTAGTAGTTGTTGAAGTTTCTGTTGTAGCTGTCGTAGTAGTTTTTGTAGTGGTAGTTGTAGCTTTTGTTGTAATAGTTGTCGTTGCATGCGGGAGAGCCTCGCCGTTTGTGTAGAGGTCATCGGGGAGTTCATCGAGAGTTATGCAGTAGTCACTCTGATACATATTGATAGTATCTTCTTCTGTATTGAAAATGGGATTTGAGAGGAAGTTGATATTATCGCTTCCGCCGTCATACCATGTACAGAAATAGAGCCAGCCAGCCTTTTCGGAGGTGAGATTTTCAACAGTTGAGAAGCAGTC
>DGRR01000209.1 GCA_002389995.1 Ruminococcus sp. UBA4383
GCAAGAACCTCTGCGGCAGCTTTTGAGAAAACATCTGACTTGTTTCTGCTGTCGAAAGAAATAGCAACGCTGGGGTTATCATACTCCTGATTGAGATAATCAGCAAAACCCTGAGTGGCACGTTTTACCGTATACACGTTCATACGGTTGTTACCTGCGCCTATAACGCCACGCAGACCGCCTGTTCCAAATTCAAGGTCTCTGTAAAATCTGTCTTTTATAGCCTCTGTATCGCCTTTGATACTTTCAAGCTCTGTCCTGAGTTCGCCGTCCGCAAGGTTATCAAGCCAAAGCTGATAAAGCTCCATTTCTCTCATAAAATTCCCTCCTGTTAAGAAATATAATATATTATAACATATTTTTATTCATTTGAAAAGACTATTTCTTCCATTTTTATATATTTTTTTATTTTTACTATAAAATTCATTTATTTTAAACAAAAAATCCCACAGCTTTTGCCGTGGGATAGTGCAATATATCAGGACTGACCGTTCTTTTTCTGCTGGATTATTTCGAGAGCCTTGTTATACTGGGCATCTGAGGAATCATTTTCGACTATATAGTCGGGAGTTATGCCTGTTGTATTGAAAGAGCCTGATACAGGTGTCTGAATTTCCGCAACAGTGAGGACTATTGCACTTCCGTTCTGCAATTCGCTTGTTTCCTGCAAAACGCCTTTACCTGCGGTCTGAACGCCTATTATTTCGGCTTTTCCTGCATCATGGAGGGCAGCGGCAAATACTTCTGCGGCACTTGCGGTATTTTCGTTTACAAGCACAATCATTGGTATACTGAGTTCTGATTCATCAGAATATATGACTGTTTCCGTATGACCGTCCTTATATTCTGCGACAGCGGCAACACCTTCGGGGAGGAGCGGGTCTATACATTCGGTCATTGGTTCAATTAGTTCGCCCTTGTTGTCACGCAGGTCGAAAATAAGGTTTTCCGCACCGTTTGAAGTTAATCTTTCGAGTATATCCACAAACTGTTCAGGGGTATTTTCCTTGAATCCCGTTATTTTGATATATCCGACATAACCGCTTAACATTTCGCCTGTAACAGTTTTTACTTCCATTGCACGTCTTGTGAGGGTATATTCCTTGTCGATGCCGTCACGTCTTACGGTAATCGTTATATCGCTTCCCTCAGTACCTCTCATAGCTTCGACAGACGCATCAAAACCTGCTTTTTTCACATCGAGTTTTTCGACGAATGTTATCATGTCATCTATTTCAAGACCTTCGTCCGAGGCAGGTGAATCGTCTATTATTTCGGAAATTCTCATATATCCGCTTGAATCCTGAGCGAGAGTAAGTCCGAGACCAACGACTTCGCCTGAATTACTGGTTTTTTCGGAGATATATTCTTCTTTGCTGAGATACTTTGAAAATTTATCGCCGAGACCGTTTATATAGCCTTTCAGTATACCTTCACTGAGGTTCTGTTCATTGATATCTCCGTAATATTTTTCTCTTGTCCTTGCATCGAGAAGCTGTAAGGAACTGTATATTTTGCCTTTTTCATTTACATCGACTATCTGGCTGTTATATTTTCTGAGCGTGAAAAAAGATGTAAGTATAAACGTGACTGCCACTGAAACTGCTACAAGGCTTATTGCAAGTCCGAGGCTTATTTTTTTATTCATTTTTCTATCATCACTTTCTTTATTATCAAAATGAGACCTGTCCGTGTGTTCGGACAGGTCATATTTTTAAGGACTCACATATTGTTCGGGGTCTTGATAAACGTTGTTAATTCTTATTTCAAAGTGGAGATGTGCGCCTGTTGACCAGCCTGTTGTACCGACATAGCCGATAACTTCGCCCTGTTCAACATACTGTCCCACAGATACCGCCACATTTGACATATGACCGTAAAGGGTTGTATAAGAACCGCCGTGATCTATAACGACATATCTTCCGTAACCGCCTCCGCAGCCGCAGCTTCCTGATTTTCCGTAATCATGGGGGCAATAATTTTCTGCGACTACGACAGTACCCGCTTTTGATGCAACGACAGCACCGCCATATATACCTGCATCGCCTATATCTATACCGTTATGCGACATACCCCAGCGAGGACCGACACCGCTTGTGATATAGCTGAATCCGGGGGCAGGCCAGATAAATTCTGATGAAGGGTAAGGGCTTACATACTGGGGCTGTTGAGCGGCTTCCTCGGCAGCTTTCTGAGCGGCTTCTTCGGCAGCTCTCTGAGCTTCTTCGGCTTCTTTTGCGGCAGCCTCGGCAGCTTTGCGGGCTTCTTCCGCCTGTTTTGCGGCTGCTTCGGCAGCGGCTTTTTCCTTTGCTTCCTGAGCGGCTTTTGCGGCAGCAGCAGCTTTTGCGGCTTCTTCCTGAGCTTTTTTTGCGGCAGATGACTGGGCGGCTTTTTTATCAGCCTCAGCCTGAGCGGCAGTTTTTTCGTAAGCGGATTTAGCATCTGCGGCGGCTTTTTCGGCAGCTTCCTGAGCTGATTTTGCAGCAGCGGCGGCATCAGCTTTTTCCTTAGCGATTTTAGCTTCTGCCGATGCTTTTTCAGCGGCTTTTTTCTCGGCTTCTTCTGCGAGACGTTTTTCGGTTTCCTGTTTCTGAGCGAGAACAGCGGCATTTATTTTTTCTTCTTCTGCTTTGAGAGCCGCATTATTTTTTGCGAGAGTATCTTTATCGAGGTTAATTTTTTCCTGTTCGAGAGCAAGTCTGTTTATTTCGTCGGTAGTTTTAACCATTTTTGCATTGAGGGCATTGATTTCGTCAGCTTTTTCGGAGATTTTTCTTTCCTGATCCTCCATTTTAAGCTGGAGGGCAATTCTTTCCTTTTCGATATCATTTTTACTCTGTTCGAGGTTGTCAATCTGTTCGATGATACCCGTGATAAGTTCCTCATCATATTCACTCATTCGGTTCATCATCTGAACTCTTGACATCATATCATAGAAACTTGCCGAGCCGAGAATTATAGAAGCGATGCTCTCGTTGCTTGACATATATATTTTGCAGAGTCTGTCCTTAAAGACTTCTATTTTCTCCTCTATCTGAGCCTGTTGTTTATTGATATCCATATCGAGGTAATAGATATTTTCGCTTGCGGAATTTATATCGTCTGATATTTTTCCGAGTTCATCGTTGAGGAGGTTTATATTGTCCTGAATGAGGGATATCTGTTCATAGAGTGAGGTCTGAAATTCCTTTTCTTTTTTCTTGTCGCCTTCGAGGGTGGCAAGCTGTGCTTCAAGCTCATTTATTTTCTCCTCATTTGACTTTCTCTGTTCCTGTATTTCGATAACTGTCTGAGCCGCAGCGTTTTTGTCTGTGATTGCGGGATATGCAGCAGCGGCGGCGGCTGATACTGACATACAGACTACAAAAGAGATAATTTTTTTAAAAATGCTCAGTCTGCTCATATAAGAAACGGTGTATTATGCACCTGCACTCCTTTCCGAATTATACATCGAGGTGACGTTTTGTACTTATGACACTTCCGAGTGCGCCTGCGAATGCGCCTGTCAGCACATATGCCAGAGCGAGGGGGATTCTTATTTCGGAGAATGGAATTATGCTGTTTGCTCCTCCGAAAACACTCATAAGCATACCCTGTTTTGAAAGTATCTGATACACGGCATCATATACTGCCCATGTTATGAAAAATGCTCCTGCGCCTGCGAAAAATCCTGTTATCATGCCTTCTATGAAGAAAGGTGTACGGATAAATGCATCGGTAGCACCTACATATTTCATAATCTGGATTTCCTCACGCCTTGCGAAAACGCTTGCCTTTGTGGTATTTGAAATCATTATCATTGAAACGGCAGACAGGGCGACTATTACTGCGCCTGCGATGAGTGTAACCACTCTTCTGAGCTGTCTGAGAAATTCAGCGACCTGAGTTGATGCGCTTGCGCTCTGTACGTCTGCGAGCATAAGTATATTTGAAGTAGTTGATTCAATTCTGTTTATGTCCCTGACGGTTACTTTGAAGCCGTCAGGCATGAAATCATAGCCGTCAATATAGTCAAAAATAGCCTGACCTTTTGAAATCTGGCTTTTCATTTTTGCAAGAGCCTGTTCCTTTGAGATATATTCTACCTTGTCGACATTTTCTATTGCGGAAAGTTCCGCCTGAAAGCCTGTAACTCTCTCCTGCGGAGTTGCGGGGCTGAGGTATACAGCTATTTCGTTCTGATTTCCAAGACCTGTTATCATGGAATTCATATTCATGTAGAAAAGGGCAGATGCGCCGACAAGCAGAAGGGATATGAGGAGGACACAGAAAGTTGCGAATGTCATTGTTTTATTTTTGCCTATATTTTCGATACCCTGATTTGCGAGATAATTTATACCGCTTATTTTCATACTTTACCTCCCGTATTTTCATCTTTTCTGTTTTCATTTTCAGTGATGTTTTCGGGTAATGGCTGTACTTCGGGGTTTTCGGCTATTTCCTTCATAATTTCCTCGACAGTCTGCTTGGGGTCGATAATTTTTTCCGAACTCATAATCTGTTCGGAAAGTGTACCCTCCTGAGAATCTGCGGTTATTTTGGCGATAATGTCATCAGCCTGCATACCGCCTGTAATTTCGGCGATGACGTTGTCCGCAGCTCCGGAATGATTTTCGGGGGGCTGAATATTGATTTCGGCAGTTTCCTCGTTATCATCGTCGATTCTGTCCATGAACGACCTTACAAGGGCATCTTCCGTGGAGGAATACTGAGGTATTTCGGCAGCGGGTTCTGTTTCCTGCGGCTGAGGAATCTGAGGCTGTACAGGCGGCTGAGGCTGCTGATTCTGTGCATTTGCGGCAGCGAGCATTTCTTCTTTGAGGAGTTCGTCATTGATACCCGTAACGACTTCATCGAATACGATTTCACCGTCTGTTATACTTATGATACGTCCTCCGAAATGGCGGACGAGTTCATGTTCATGAGTTACCATGAGGATAGTAGTACCCTGGTCGTTGATACCTTTGAGGAGTTCAACGATTTCGTATGAGAGTTCGGGGTCGATATTTCCCGTAGGCTCATCGGCAATTATAAGCTGCGGGTCATTTACGAGCGCACGGGCGATAGCCACACGCTGTTTTTCACCGCCTGAGAGTTCATCGGGGTAGGAGTCTTTTCTTGAATCGAGACCGACAAGGCTGATAACGTAGGGGACTCTTTTCTTTATGAATTTTGGCGGTGCGTCTATAACACGCAGTACGAAAGCAATATTTTCATATACCGTCATTGACGGAATGAGTCTGAAATCCTGAAAGACGAATCCGAGGGTACGGCGAAATTCAGGAATTTTTCTTTTTTTGAGGGTGTTGAGGTTATAGCCGTTTACTGTAACAGTTCCGCTTGTTGCGTCTATTTCTTTCAGCAGGAGCTTAATCATTGTACTTTTTCCTGCGCCCGAAGAACCGACGACGAAAGCAAAGTCGCCGTCGTTTATTTTCAGGCTTATATTGTTAAGTGCATCAACACCGCTCGAATAAGTAACCGAAACGTTTTGAAGTTCTACCATAACTGTACCTTTCTGTACACATAAACAGTGAAGCGAATTTTTTTCTCTTATGCTTCAATCAGAATTTAACGGGGTTGGCAGAGAGGTATTTCTTTACCATAAGAGCAATTTTAAATATTATTGCGTGGTCAAATTCACGCAGGTCAAGACCTGTGAGCTTCTTTATTTTTTCGAGTCTGTAAACGAGAGTATTTCTGTGTACGAAGAGTTTTCTTGATGTTTCGGAGACGTTGAGGTTATTTTCAAAGAATTTCTGGATTGTGAAGAGTGTTTCGTGGTCGAGTGAATCTATACTGCCTACCTTGAAAACTTCATGGAGGAAAGTTTCACAGAGAGTTGTGGGGAGGTGGTAGATAAGTCTTGCGATTCCGAGGTTGTCATAGCTTACGATAACCTTATCGGTATCGAAAACCTTTCCGACTTCGAGAGCCATCTGAGCTTCCTTGAATGAACGTGCGAGGTCTTTAACGCCTACTACTGCCGTACCGATTCCGACATTTACTCTTGTATAAAATTCACTGCTGAGGGTATCGGCAATTGAACGTGCGAGCTTTTCGAGGTCTTTTGAATCGAGTGAACTTTTGAGTTCCTTTACGAGGACTATATCTGTTTCAGTGATATTGAAAACGAAATCCTTGTTTTTGTCGGGGAAAAGGTTCTGGATTACGTCATAAGCCGAGATATCGTTGGCGGAAACTATTCTGATGAGGAATACCGCACGGCTTATTTCGGCATTGAAATGGAGTTCTCTTGCCTTGATTACGATATCGCCGGGGAGAACGTTGTCGAGGATAACATTTTTGATGAAATTGTTTCGGTCATATTTTTCGTCATAGTACTGTTTGATGTTTGAGAGAGCGATAGCGAGTATGCTTGCGTATTTAGCGGCAGCATCGTCAACACCCTCGACAAAAACGGCATAATCGGGCTTTACTCTTGAACCGAAAGGTTTGTATGTGAAACCGTCACGGATAAAGATATCGTGGGAATCACTGAGGTCGAGAGAAACAAATTCATTTGTTGTACCCACACGGGACAGGTCGCTGCAAGCGATAATGGTAGCTGTTTCGTCAACTACACCGATAGTAGCGTCGATTGAATCACGCATCTGATGAACTAAACCCTGAAATAATCTGTTGGACATAATATAAATCCTTTCTTTTTAAAAATTTGTATTTTTCAGGCTTTAACAAAGAAAATCAAGCCGTTTTAAAATGCCTCTGCGAATATATTACAGATTGTAACATATATTTATGAAAATTTTGTGAACAAACTGTTAATTTTCTTTGAAAAGCCTGCAATTATGCTAATTTTATATGTTTGAAATTGTCTGAAACGTATAATTTAATTTTTAACTTTTTACCGAAATGTAATAAATCACATTTTTTCGGGACAGTCTATTTTGAGTATGTCAAAGACATTTTTTATAACCTGTCTTACAGCCATGCAAAGGAGAACTCTTGCATTTCTGAGCTGTTCATTTTCGGCATTCTTCACGCTGCAAGCATCATAGAAACGGTGGAAAAGCGTTGCAAGGTCGATTGCATACTTTGTAAGCTTTGCGGGGTCATATGACTTTGCGGCAAGCTGAATTTCGTGCGGCAGGGCTGCGATATGGCGGATAAGCTCAATTTCACGGGGATTATCGAGGAGACTGAGGTCTGCGCTTTCGGGAATTTCAATTCCTTCGGCTCTGAGGTTGCTGATAAGGCTGCAAATTCTCGCATGGGCATACTGAACATAGTACACGGGATTCTGTGAAGATTTCTCAACTGCAAGGTCAAGGTCAAATTCAAACTGTGAATTTGCTTCACGCAGATTGAAATAGAATCTTGCGGCATCTATCGGGATTTCATCGAGGAGGGTGACAAGAGT
>DGRR01000193.1 GCA_002389995.1 Ruminococcus sp. UBA4383
GGTATAGTCTATGATAAACTTGTAAGGAATATATAAGAAAAACCGACAGTTTTATGACTGTCGGTTTTTTTCACCATGAATTGAGTAAATTTATATCCTTTTCAAATTCGCCGTTTTCGTTTCTGTAAAGGGCAGTATCAATATCCATGTGCAGGAATGGTATTATTTCGGGATTTTTTTCAGCGACTTTATATATGCTCATAATTGAGATATTATTGAAATTTCCCATATATGCACCGTTTTCAGTACCCTCGTAAAATCTCCAGCCGCTGTCATTAAATGTATCGGACGGTATATCACGGTACATATATCCGACTTTACAGCCGTCAGCAGCTATTCTGTTGGTAACTATGCAGTATTCCGCACCGTCCCATATTTTGAGATGTTCGGATTCTGCATTGTCGATGATATCGGAATTAATCAGCGGGACAGTGAGTTCACATATTTCTCCGTCCCTGTCCCTGCCCCAGAATGAACGGTAGAAACCGTTTCCGAAACCTGATACGGCAAGAACCATATTCAAATCAGTATCGGGGATTGTCCAGTCTGCAAAATCACCGTCCCAGTCCTCATCATAGGCGAGTTCGCCTGCATTTTTCATAAATATAGGCACAAAATAGTCGTCATAAAGTTTTTTATTTTTATTTTCTTCACGCCATTTTCTGACGAAACTGACATATTTTTCCGCACCTTCCGCACTTATGAAAGCCATCATTCCGCCGTATACGGGGAAACCGTCAAAAAATCCGTCTGAATCTTTCGGAAGATTGGGAAAATCCGCAAGTGCAGGCTCATATTTTACAGCAGGCTTTGAATTGAATTTTATTCTTGCCGCACTGATTCTTATACCTGCAACAGAACTTTCGGTGTATGCAAGTTCAACAGGATATTCACCACTTTTGACGGTTTTTATAAATGACGGGCAGAAGTCCTTATGATAAAGATATGCAAGAGGGTCACCGACAACAATTCTTCCGCTTGGGAGATTAAGTATTCCTGCGGTGATACAGCTTCTTGTATCACTCTCGACAAACTGTCCTCTTATAACGTAGGGGTCGGGCAAATGCATATTAAGGTATCTGTAATTCTGCTTTAATATTTTTTTTAAATCCATTTTCCGACCCCCTTCACATTCAATACATATATTATATCATATATATCATAAAAATGCAACGATTTTTTGATAAAAAGGGGAATCTGAGTATTATTTTTCAGCGAGTAATTTCTCTGCGCTTGCGATTTTAACGCAGATTACAAAGAGTTCCATAGCTTTTCTGAGGTCATCGACAGGCGGGAAAGTCGGGGCAATTCTTATATTTCTGTCTCTTGGGTCAACACCGTAGGGGAATGTTGCGCCTGCGCCTGTGAGTGTAACGCCTGCTTTTGTGCAGAGCTGTACAATTCTCTTTGCACAGCCGTCAAGAGCGTTGAATGAAACGAAATATCCGCCCTTGGGGTCAGTCCATTCGCCTATATTGAGGGGTTTTATTTCCCTGTTGAGGATATCGCAGACAATTTTGAACTTGGGGGCGATAATTTCCTTATGTTTTTTCATATGGTCTTTCATATGCTCAAAAGTTCCGAAAAATTTAACATGGCGGAGCTGATTCATTTTGTCATAGCTGATAATGCTTATGCCGAGGTGTTTTTTGAGTTCATTGACATTTTCCCTGCTTGCACCCATTACGGCAACGCCTGCTCCGGGGAAAGTTATTTTTGAAGTTGAGCCGAATATGTAGACGATATTTTCGTTATTTACTTTCTTTGCTTCTTCGAGGATATTAAGTATATATTTCGGTTCATCGGTGAGGTGATGTATGCAGTATGCGTTGTCCCAGAAAATACGGAAATCCTTAGCCTTTGGTCTGAGGTTTGCGAAACGCTTTACAGTTTCATCGCTGTAAGAGATTCCGTCAGGGTTTGAATACTGAGGCACGCACCATATACCTTTTATTTCGTCGTCCTGAGAAACAAGTTCTTCTATCATATCCATGTCAGGACCTGTTGATGTCATGGGAATATTAATCATTTCGATTCCGAAAAATTCTGTAACCTTGAAATGTCTGTCGTATCCGGGGACGGGGCAGAGGAATTTAACCTTGTCGAGTTTTGACCACGGGGTACTTCCGAGTATACCTTTATTGAAAGCGACCTGTACTGTCCAGTACATTGAGTTAAGGCTTGAATTTCCGAAGATAATGACTTCATCGTGGTCAACGCCTATCATATCGGAAAAGAGTGTCTTAGCTTCGGGGATACCGTCAAGCATACCGTAATTGCGGACATCAACACCATTTTCGCTCATAAAATCGCCGTCATCGAAAACGTCGAGCATATCAAGGCTGAGTTCAAGCTGTTCCTTGCAGGGATTGCCTCTGGACATATTCAGAGAAAGGCCCTGTGCCTTGAAATCGTTGTACAGGGCGATATTTTCGTCCCTGAAAGCTGTAAGCTGTTCTTTTGTCATTTCGGATAAATTCATTTAAGAAACCTCACCTTTCAATATAATTAAAATGTGTTTATATAATAAAGTATACCACAGCAAATGAAGTTTTTCAAGTGACAAAATAACAAATGATAAACTTAAAAATCTCAATTTTTTAGCGTTTTTCGCATATCTCGCAAGGAATACAATTATATAAAGCTTTAATTTTTTAAATTTATTCGGTTATAATTGTCATTATGCATATATAAAAAAACATAGCTTTGTCAGAATTGACGAAATTTATGAATTTTTATTGACTTTTCGGAAAAATTATTATAAAATGTAGCTATATAAATATAGTAAGGAATTGGGAAGATACTGATTAAAATTATTATGGAGGTCTTTTATATGAAAAAACTTTTTAAATCAGCGTTTTCTCTGTCTGTGGCTTTAAGCCTTATGTGTTCGGCACTTCCCTCTGTCTCGTTTGCCGAGGATATACCGACCGTTTACTCACAAGGAAACATAACAGGTTATGAACTTATAGAGGATATGTCAGAATCAGGCGAAGGCAGTCTCTCCCTCGATGCACCGAAATTTTATGCAAACTATCAGGAAAATGCCCACAACTACGGCAATTACCTCGATGAAAACAATGTTCAGGTGTACCTCAAATTCATGGAACTTATAAATCCTTCCAATGAAACCATACAAGTAACTCTGCCTGAACCTGTCTCATTTGAATGTTCCGTACTCCCCACTTCTGCAAGATTTACGGATTCCGACCTCGAAGCACTGCGAAATGCCGTGTATAATTCATGCTGGGCTGGCATGGTATGCGCTACTTTCGATATCCCTGAACTTTTCTGGGTCGATTTAACAGGCACTGATATAAACTATTCGTATTCCAGCGCAAGAAACAGAACATCAGGCACTTATACCTGTACCATAAATTCACTTAAACTCACTCCTGCTCCGTACAGCGGCTTTAAATCTATGAACGAAGTGCTTGAATATAAGGACAAACTCAATGAAGCCCTCGAAAATTTTGAGGTAACAGGCGATTCAAGATACGAACAGCTTAAATCTATACATGATACTATATCAACTTTTACATATTACGATATGGATTCACCCTTTTCGGGAAATGTACTCGGTTCTCTCGTACAGCCCGGTGCTGTCTGCGAAAGCTATTCAAAAGCCTTTAAATTAATATGCGACAGACTCTCAATCCCCTGCATATGCGTTTTCGGAAATTACGACCTCGAAAACAAAAGCGCACATATGTGGAATTACGTTCTCATGGACGATAACAAATGGTACGCTGTCGATGTGACATGGGACGACAGGGACGGCAAAAACGGCGTGGAATATAATTATAGATACTTCCTCAAAGGTTCGGAAAATTTCTTCACCGACCATACCCCCGAAGAATACTATATGACCGCTAATTTTGTGTATCCAGAAATCTCCGTCAATGACTATGACCCGTCTTTCGTACCCGATACCGATACAACCGAAACTACAACTTCTGCAACCGAAACTACTACAACTTCAACAACAACAACTACTACTACTTCCACAACCACAACTCAGACTACTTCAACAACGACTACAACTTCAACAACTACAACCAAGACTACAACTCAGGAAACTACTGTGACAGAAACTACTACCCGCAGAACTTCCCCCAAAAATACCACCACTACAACTACTGCAACTACTTCAACTGCTGCCGAAACTACAACAACTGAAAAAGCTGACGAATTTGTATACGGTGACCTCAACCATGACGGACTTTGCAACGTTGCAGACCTCGTTTACTGTTCAAATGCAGTCCTCGGAAAAACTGTTCCCGAATATTCATGCGATATAAACAATGACGGCTTTGAAGATGTTTTTGATGTAATCATCATGAGAAATCTCGCTGTTGAAGATGTATACGTTCTTCACTGATAAAAATATTATAAATCTCCCGTGTTGACGGGAGATTTTTTATGTTTATTATTGACAAATCGGCTTTAAAGTAGTAAAATATATATGTATTTCATAAAAAAGAGGTAATTTTATGCATAAGGAATTTTTAATGGGAAATGCCGCTGTCGCTATGGGCGCAATTGCGGCAGGTCTTAATGTCGTATGCGGCTACCCCGGTACTCCCTCAACGGAAGTCCTCGAAACTGCCGCTAAAAATAATGACGGAAAACTCTATGTAGAATGGTCCGTAAATGAAAAGGCTGCTATGGAACTCGGCGCAGGTGCAGCATATTCAGGCGCAAGAACTATGGTGACTATGAAACAGGTCGGTCTCAATGTTGCCGCTGACCCCCTTATGAGCCTTGAATATCTCGGTGTAAAGGGCGGTATGGTTATCATGGTAGCTGATGACCCCGGTCCTATTTCATCACAGACTGAACAGGATACAAGACATTTCGCATCTTTTTCAAAACTTCCGTGTTTTGACCCCTCATCAGTTCAGGAGGCTTATGAAATGATTCAGGAGGCTTTTGAGTATTCCGAAAAATATCATACCCCTGTATTTTTCCGCCCCACAACAAGAGTCTGTCACGGCTATGCCTCAATAAATGTAAAGGACAGGAACGAATATAAAACAAATACCCCCGAAGGATTTGTAAAAGATTCCTCTAAATGGGTAATATTCCCAAGACTTTCATTCAACGCTCATATTAATATCGAAAAGAGAAATGCAGAACTTTCAGATGTTTTTTCTGAATATAAAAGAAATATCATCACTCCTGCAAAATCTCCGTGCAGAAAAGGTATAGCATCTCACGGCATAAGCTATACATATGTTCAGGAAGCTCTCAAAAATAAGGAAAATCCTGCTGTGCTGAAAATATCCACTCCGTTTCCTTTCCCCGAAAAGCTTGCTGTTGAATTTTTGAAAGACCTCGATGAAGTCCTCTGCATTGAGGAACTTGACCCCGTTATCGAACGTGAATTAATCTATGTATGCGGAAAATATCACCTCAATACAAAAATTCTCGGAAAACTTACGGGTAATGTAAAAACTGCGGGCGAAAATACCTGCGACAGCGTTTATAATAATATCGCTGAATTTATGGGCTGGGAACTTCTGAATCAGGATTCCCCTGAAACTCCTCCGCTCCCTGTAAGACCTCCCGTATTATGTGCAGGCTGTCCGCACCGTGCAAGCTTCTATGCCGTTAAAACTGCCATGAAAGGTCAGAAATCCGTTTTCTGCGGAGATATAGGCTGCTATACCCTCGGAAACGCTATGCCTCTCGATATGGTTGATACCTGTCTGTGTATGGGCGCAGGCGTGAATATCGCTCAGGGTATAGGCAAAATCGAACCCGATACCAGATGTTTCTCATTCGTGGGAGATTCAACATTTTTCGCATCAGCTATAACAGGCGCAGTCAATGCCGTCTATAATCAGGCTGATATGACACTGATAGTCCTCGATAACTCCACTACCGCCATGACAGGTCATCAGCCTCACCCCGGAACAGGCAGAACCATGATGGGACAGATTGTCGATAAAGTTAATATTGAAGCTGTCCTCAGAGGCGTGGGGCTTAAAACTGTCGAAACAGTCAACCCCCTCGAACTCGATAAGGCTGTCGAAACTGTAAAGCGTGTATCCGCTGAAAAGGGCGTAAAAGCTGTTATTTTCAAGTCTCCGTGTGCAGTGCTGATAAAACCCGAAAAGCCTGCCGTTATTGACGAGGATAAATGTATCAACTGTAAAAAATGCATAAATTCCCTCGGCTGTCCTGCGATAATCATATCAGAAGGAAAAGTCAGAATCGACAGCTCTCTCTGTACAGGCTGTGGTTTATGTTCTCAGGTCTGTCCCGTAAATGCCATAGGAGGTAAGGAAAATGAATAAAAATATACTTCTCTGCGGTGTGGGCGGTCAGGGTATTGTCCTCACTTCAAAGCTTACGGCTGCGGCTGCTATGGAAAAGGGTTATGATGTGATGAGTGCCGAAACTATCGGAATGGCTCAGAAAGGCGGAAGCGTTTTCAGTTTCCTGCGTATCGGCGAAGATATGTATTCCCCCATGTTCGGCAAAAAATCCGCTGATATAATCATAGCCTTTGAACCTGCGGAAGCTGTGAGAATGATTCCGTACCTCAAAGATGACGGCTGTGTTATAGTAAATACAAATCCTGTCATGCCAGTAACATCTGCCCTTAAAGCAGGAAATTACAGCGGAAATGAAATGCTCGGATATCTGAGACAAAATGTAAGAAACTTAATCACTGTTGACGGAATTAAAGCCTGTCAGGATATAGGCTCTCCGAAAGTATTAAATATGATAATGCTCGGAAAAGCTGTAAAAAGCGGCGTTCTGCCGTTCAGCATTGATGACGTAACAGCAATTATGGAAAAAACTGTAAAACCACAGTTTGTCGAAATGAATAAAAAAGCCCTCAACTGGGAATGAAAGGATTTTACCATGCAGATAAGCGAAAAACAAATAAACCTCGTCAATGAAAGAATTAAGGCTCTCGTAAGCGCAGGCAGCTTCTACGGAAAAAAATTAAAAGAGGCAGGAATAACCGAAATACATTCCGCAGAAGATTTCCTTAAACTCCCCTTTTCCGAAAAAAAAGACCTGCGTGAAGCATATCCCCTCGGTCTTATGACAGCCCCCGAAGAAGAAATAGTCCGCATACATTCTTCATCAGGTACTACGGGTACTCCCGTTATTATCCCCTATACCCAGAAAGATGTTGACGACTGGGCAACTATGTTCGCAAGATGCTACGAAACAGCAGGCATAACCAATAAGGACAGAATACAGATTACCCCCGGATACGGCTTATGGACGGCAGGCATAGGCTTTCAGGCAGGTGCGGAAAAACTCGGTGCTATGGTTATTCCTATGGGTCCGGGAAACACTGACAAACAGCTTCAAATGATGCAGGATATGGAAAGTACCGTAATATGCGCTACTTCTTCATATGCACTTCTTCTTGCCGAGGAAATACAGAAAAGAGGTATCAGCAAGGATAAAATAAAACTCAAAAAGGGCGTTATCGGTTCTGAACGCTGGAGCGACAAAATGCGTGAGAGAATCGCAACAGAACTCGGTATAGAACTCTATGACATTTATGGTCTTACCGAAATCTACGGTCCGGGTATCGGTATAAACTGCGAATATAACAGCGGTATGCACTACTGGGACGACTTTATATACATAGAAATTATAGACCCCGTAACAGGCGAAAACCTCCCCGACGGCGAAACAGGCGAAATCGTCATAACTACCCTCGTGAAAGAGGGCGCACCCCTTATCAGATACAGAACCCATGACCTTTCAAGAATTATCCCCGAAAAATGCAAGTGCGGAAGATGTTTCCCGAAAATAGATGTCATCATGGGAAGAACCGATGATATGATGAAGATTAAGGGCGTAAACGTTTTCCCAAGCCAGATTGAGGAAATTCTCGGAACTTTCGAGGAAATATCAAGTGAATACCAGATACGCATTTCTCACCTTGACGGCAAGGATACAATGCGTATATATGTTGAAACTACGGGAGATTACGACTTTGCAGTCCTCGCAAAAAGAATTGCAGAAAAAGTCAAGAGCAGAATCGGTTTTACTCCTATCGTAAAGGTCGTTGAAATAGGAGTTCTTCCGAGAAGTATGAAGAAAACAGCCCGTGTTATTGATGAACGCTATGATTAATTAAAAAGGGTGCAATTGTCCCCCATTCTGAAATAAGGAGTGATATTGTGAAACATCTTACAGCATTTTTATCCGCAGTTGCAGTTATTCTCTCAGCAGTGCCAGTTTGTACATCTGCGGAGGAAAAAAAATCGGAATTACTGAATGTTGGAAATTTCGTAATCCGTGACGAAAATATCGTACATCTCGGAGGTGCTGACTGGCTGAGAGGTGCGGATTACCTTTTCGATGAACAGGATAAAGTACCGCAGAATCCCGATAATATGTCCGTTGACAGCGAAATTTTCAAGAATACATCAAAACTCAACTGGAATCCCAATCAGCAGATGGAATACGGCTCGGCAGATTTCTATATTGATTTCGGTGCAAATTACGTCATAACCAATATCGCTTTCCTCGATACAAACGGTACTCCCGTATGGACTGTATCAGACGGCGAACCCTTTAACTGGAATGACATCGCAACAGTAAATATGGACCGGTATAATTCATGGAGGAGCATTAAAATTGAAAACCCTCAGCCTACAAGATATATGCACTTCAGTTCGGACTACTGCGACAGCGGTGTAAGTGAAATCGCCCTCTACGGCTATAAATCCTCCGAACTTACCAAAGAACAGACTGCTAAAACTGCTCCTAAACCCTCATCAAAGGCTTCTGACCTGACAGCAGGTCAGTCCGCAGGATTCAATGCCTTCATTGATGACCCGCTGACCGCTATAATGGCAGCCGGAAATGTCCGTGAATACCATAATTTCAGCTGGCTTCTCGACAGCAGCGGAAAAGTTAAATTCACTCAGGGTACATGGGGCGATATGGATTCATATTATTCCATGATGAAAGAACGCAATATAAGTATTATTCCGTGTTTTCAAGGCGGCAGTACAGTAATTTCAGGCGGTGAAAAGGCAAACGAAATCCCCGTACCAAAAGATGCCGATACCCTCGACCCCACAAGCTATGCAGTCCATGCTCAGGCTATGTATCAGGTTGCCGCACGTTATGGCAATAATAAAAATATTGACAAAAATACTATAAATATCACTGATGCTCAGGAAGTAAAAATTGGTATGAACCTCCTCAACGCCCTCGAAAATTCCAACGAACCAAATAAAAGCTGGGCAGGAAAAGCAAATTATTTCACTCCCTATGAATTAGCCGCCATGTGCAGTGCCGATTATGACGGTCATGAAGGCAAAATCAAAAACGCAGGCGTTAAAACTGCTGACCCCGATTTCAAACTCGCAGTAGGCGGTCTGCTCACTCCCGAAAAAACTCTTTTCCAGTATCTCGATGAGATGAAACTCTGGTTCGACTATAACAGAAAAGACGGGAAATTTGCGGTCGATATAATAAATATCCATATCTCCCCCGATGATTTCAACGTTGAAAGCAGTAATTTCAGAAAGAGATTAAGCGAAATTCAGAACTGGATTGCTGAAAATGCCCCGAATACAGAACTCTGGATTTCTGAATTTGAAATACCTATGTCTGATTGCGAAGAAGAAAACCTCGATAACCATGACAATGAAAATTATCAGCTTAAATACGCTCAGAGAGTCGCAAGAACTTATCTTGCCGCCATGGCTGAAAATGTAACAAGAATTACTAAATTCCAGCTCCGTGACGAGGG
>DGRR01000041.1 GCA_002389995.1 Ruminococcus sp. UBA4383
CTATTATTATTCAAAAACTGTAATAACTGTACTATAATCTTTAATACAGTTATATTATATATCATTGTTATGCATTTGTCAATAGTAAAGCAAACAAAAAAGTCCGCAAATAATGCGGACTTTTTATTTAATATCCTAATTCTTCACCTACTATAATAACTTTTATTCTGCCTTTGTGTCTCTGGTGAGCTGATATAAGGTAATTACAGCAGATTCTTCCGTCACCGCCGCAGCCGTCATAAATCTGTCTGTCAGCCTTGTTAAGTGATACACATTCGCCTTTTTCAGCGCAGTAAGTATTGCAGTTAAGTCTCACGCAGTTTGGGGGAGCGGCTTCCTGTTTAACACGGATTTCGGCTTCTTCAAGGTTACGGACTATTTTATTATATCCTGCGATAATTATTACAGATTTCGGACCGTAAGCGATAGCGGCAATTCTGTTGCTGTTTCCGTCAACGTTATACAATACTCCGTCCTCGGTTATGGCATTTGAGCTTGAAATAAAAACATCAGCGGAAAAAGCCTTTATATAGAGGTCAGGAATTTCTTCGGGCGGAACTTTCGAGCGGTCAAGATAATTATATTCAGGTGATGAAATGAGTTCCCTTATACCGCACTCTGTCATTGAGACAGTACCGCCGTGAGTGATTACATCGCCTTTTTTGAGGAGTTTTTCGACAATGGGCTTTACATCTTCCTTAGTGGGGGCATAGTAGAAGTCCATATTATTTTTTTTAAGGTTTTCGCCTGTTTTGTTTATTCTTTTTTCGATAATAATTTTCTTGCTGTTATCCATTTCTAACACTCCTTAAAGACAATATGCGGAGTCTGACACTCCGCATATTATTATTTCGATTATGTATTGTCGGGTTCAAGAACGGCATAGTTACCGTCATCACGCTTATAGACAAGATTTATCTGACCTGTTTCGGCATTTGTGAACATGAAGAATTTATGGTCGAGCATATTCATCTGGAGAATAGCCTCGTCGATATCCATGGGGCGCATTTTGAATTTTTTACGTTTGATAACCTCATAAGCTGGGATTTCCTCAATGGGTTCAGCAAAAGCTTCCTTGAAAGCAGTATCTTTGAGACGCTTTTCGACTTTGGTTTTATTTTTTCTTATCTGTCTGATAATCTTATCAATAGCATCATCGAGGGCAGCGAATTTATCGACAGCTTTTCTTTCAGCACGGAAGTAAAGGCTGTTATATTTAACGGTAAGTTCGAGAATTATCTCATTTTTGAGTTCGGAGATTACGATTTTAGCCTCTGCGTCATTTCCGAAGAACTTATCAAGTCTTGTATCAATTCTTTTCTCTGCGTATTCGGTGAAGTTCTGGGGTATCTGCATTTTTTTTGCTGTGATGGTAGTTTTCATAAATGGATTTCCTCCTTTATTTTATGCGTCCTGAGACTGCATAAATATTGTAATTATATTATAGCATATCATTAATAAATTTGCAAGTGATTTTGATATTTTTGTGCATTTTGTATAATCAGCAGGTGCTTTTTTGTAAGTTTTAACAAATCAACTGCAAAGAGAATTTAAGAGTACGGTTGCTATATATTCTGTTGTTATGCTTGTGGAATACATATTTTCTATGAGTATGCAGAAAGCTATGGGGTGGCGTTCATCATTGAGGAAACCGACAAGGAGGGAATTTTCTTCTGCGCCTTCCTTTACCTGAGCAGTACCGCTTTTCACGCCTACATTGTAACCGCTTATTGATGTGGAATAGTTGTTTGTACCGTTGGTTAAAAGTATCTGTTTTACAGCCTGAGCGGTATTTTCCGAACAGATTTTGTCACTGTACTTTGTTTTTGCGATTTCCGTTATATTGCCGTGAACGCTGAAAACTTTATCTATAAGGTGGGGCATGGTCATTTTTCCCGTACCGTTTGCGACTGCACTCTGCCACATCATGAGCTGCACAGGGCTTGCGAGGGTATCGCCCTGACCGATACAGCCCCACTGTGTACGAAATTCGTCTTTGTCCACAAGGGTAGTTGAAGCTTTTTCGCAGATTATTCCGTCAATATTTATATACTTTTCCTTGTCGTCATTTACGGCATAGCCCATTCTTCTGTAACCCTGAATAATATTTTCAAGCGGTAAATCAGGGTCAGCAATAAGCTGTGCAAAGTAGGGATTGCAACTGTTTTCGACAGCCTGCTGTAAATTGAGTGTACCGTGACCGAGAACATTGTGACAGTCGATATAATCCCCGTTTGCGTTGAGATATCTTCCTGTACAGTTATAGCTTTTAGCGAGGAGGTTATCCCTTCCGAGAGCTTCCATAGCGGTTATTACTGTTGAAACTTTCTGTGTAGAGCCTGGGACTGTACCGTACATGGCTTTTGAAATAAGAGTACCTGTTTCAAAATTTGCGATATCCGCATAGCCTTTTGTAACGTCTATTGAGGGGATACTTGCACACACAAGAATTTCGCCTGTTTTGTAGTTATAGGCTACTGTACAGCCTCTTGCGCCTGCATAGGCATCATAGACGGCACGGTTTGCATAATGGTCGAGAGTTGTATATATAGCCGCCTGACCGCCTGTTTCGAGCAAGCCCTCCGAGAAAGAATAATTGTTTAATTTTTCAATATTTCTTGCAACAAGAGTATTTTCCATTTGTCCCTTGTCGTCGCCTATGAGATTTCCGACATCGAGAAAATAATTATCTGCATACTGACCTGTACCCTGACCGTCAAAAAGGACATCGCCGTTTCTGTCATAGACCATGCCGAGTTCGTGGTGGTCGGAATTCATCATGTAAAATGGTGCTTCACGGTTTATCTTGATGACAAGAGCCGCCATTCCTGCTATAAATATGAGCAGGAAAAGAGTAATTATATGCTGACATCTTCTTATACTTTTCATGCGGCAGACCTCCTGCGGACGGGAGCAGATTTTTTCTTTTTGGGCTTTGGTTTTCTGAATACGGGCGACTGTGCCGCAACAAGCATACCTGCCATAAATCCGCTTGTAACCATTGAACTTCCTCCCATTGATATGAACGGTATAGTTACTCCTGTAAAGGGAATCATATTGCATGAGCCGAATATATTAAGTGCCATCTGTACGGTAAATGCGGCACATATTCCTGCACACATAGTCCCGTGATAGTATGAGCGTGGCGGATTTATAAGCGGAGATGCGGCTATGAGAAGTATTACAAGCGTCATCATTATTGCATACAAAAGCCCCCATTCCTCGCTTATGGAGGAAAATACTATATCGCTTTCGTGAGCGAAAACATTGTGAAGAAATCCTTTTCCCGGACCTTTTCCGAACCAGCCTCCGTCAGCAATTGCTATAAGAGCCTGTGACTGCTGATAACCGTTGCCGTCCTTGTCGCTCCATATATCGACAAAAAGCCTGTCCCTGACGTATTCGGGAGCGACTCTGATTCCTATAATAACAGCGACTAAAACAACAGAGCCTGCAATAATCAGTGTCTTGTTTGAAAATTTAGCTTTCGGATAGCATATTCTGAGGAAAAATCCTGCCGCATAGATAGCCGCAAATGTAGGAATACTTCCCAAATCCCTGCACCACCACTGCAAGAGACATACTGCGCCTGTTATGCCGAGGAGTATGATATTTTCCCATACTATATCAAATTTCCAGACCTTATGTTTATTCTGCTGTTCGGTTATGGACGTTGCACAGGCAAGCACAAGCAGAGGTTTCATAAATTCCGAGGGCTGTATTGAGAAAGAACCTATATTTATCCACATACTTCTGCTGCCCGTGAGAGTTAAAATAATCACCATTAAAATGCCTATGCCGAGCCATATATATTTTTTCTGCTGCTGAATCCAGTTGTGGTTATAAGTCAGGATATGCCCGAAACGACAGGCTATAAGGGCGGCTATGCAGGTTACATAATGCTTTACTGAAAAACTTACCCCTCCGAAACATGACTGAAATATAACACTCATATTCAGCACAAGCAGAAGCATAAAATCAATCGTGTATGTGTACTGTTTGAAGAAAAGCATTATTATATAGTACGATATATCCAGACCGAGAACGGCTGCGGCAAGGATTATCAAATCTTTTATGTCATCATATTTTCCGTTATAGAAAATATTTATCAGCATAGCACCGTGCGCCGCAAGCACGAAAAGACATGAAAAAAGATATGCAAAAGGATTTTTAATCATCTCTGCCTCCTGTTTATAATTCATAGTTCATAATTCATAATGCATAATTAAATTCAGAATCTGAAATTATTCTTTATTCCGACTTTTCATATATATAACAATAATCATGAATTACGCTTTTTTGCTTTTTTGTTGTCAGCAATTTTTCTCAGGGTGAGTTTGCGGTTTCCGAGGGTTATAACGTCATTTTCGTGCAGTTTTCTGCTTTTGACGAGATTTCCGTTGACATAAACGCCTGACTTTGAACCTATGTCCGTTATAGTCCATACACCGTCCGCAACAGTAAGCATAGCGTGGTAGCGTGATACGGATATATCGGGAAGTCTTATGTCTGCGCTTGCGTGTCTGCCGATTAAAATTTCATCACAGCCGAGCTGATATGTAAAACCCTGCTCCACAAGTTCCATATTTGCGGATATTTTTTTCCATTGTTTATTTCCCGTACTGCGTTCCCTGTAAGAAGCTATGATTAAAACCAAAGCACATATGTCAAGAGCTGCCGCAGAAATGGCACACAGCATTAAATTCATATCCTCCATTTGATAACCCCCATTTAAAATCGTCAGATTTACGCTTTTGAGCCTTGCACTTTCGTTCACTTCACTGCGTTCCGTTCACTCCCAGTGCAAGAGCGCAAATCTTCCTCTGATTTAAAATCGTCAGATTTGCGCTTTTGAGCCTTGCACTTTCGTTCACTTCACTGCGTTCCGTTCACTCCCAGTGCAAGAGCGCAAATCTTCCTCTTGTGAAATAATCCTGCATACATTATATCATATTGCGAAAAATTTTGCAACATAATTTTCCTTTTCAAGCCCCTGTCAGATGATGAAAAGATGAAATTACGAAAAAAATTTGTTGACAAACAAAAGAAAAAATTGTATAATCGTATCATAGAAATTTTTTGAGGTGATGATAACATGAAATTGAAAAAATTAAGCTCTGCCATGCTCTCAATGGCTCTTGCCCTCTCCTGCACTCCCCTCTCCATGAGTGCTTCCGCTGAGGCTGTCGAACTTGTAAACGATACCTTCGAGGAAAGCTTCGGCACTTGGAAAGCAAGAACTTCCGGCAGTACCGAAATCAAACTCTCTGACGAACAGTTCCATTCAGGCAAAAAATCCCTCGCAATTACAGGAAGAACTGTCAACTGGAACGGTGCAGGCGCATCTATGATTGGCATTATGTACCCAGACCGGCAGTATTCCCTCAGCGTTGCTGTCTACTATGATGATGAAGTCGGTGGTCAGTCACAGCAGTTCAATCTCCAGTGCCTTTACACCGACAAGGACGGCAAGGAAAATTACAAGTATATTTCAAGCGTCAACGCAAAACAGGGCGAATGGGCTGAAATCAAGGGCAATTACACAGTTCCCTCCGATGCAAGCAATATCGTCATATACGTTGAAGCCGCTACTTTAAGCGATTTCTACATGGACGACTTCACCATAAACGGTGAGAAAATCGAAAAAGATGCCTCGCAGGACGGTTTCTCGGATAATTTTGATGACGGCTCTAAAATGGGCTGGCAGACAAGAGGCTCAAATACTACACTCGAAGTTACCGACAAATTCGCACACAGCGGAAATTATTCCCTCTATACAGACGGCAGAAAACAACTCTGGAACGGTGCAACCTGCAATAAGACACTTGTCCTTGAGGCGGGCGGTTATTACCGTTTCGGCTGCTATGTTATGTATGAGGGCGACAAATGGACCGATACACAGAAATTCTCAATCAATCTCCAATACGACCTTGACGGAAAGGAAAATTATTACACTGTCTATACCGAAACTGCCAACAAGGGCGAATGGACTTATGTCGGTACTGAATGTACTATCCCCGAAGGTGCTTCAAACATATATGTCTATGTCCAGACAGCTTATAAGCCCGATGCATCTGTTACAGAACAGGATTTAATGGGATTCTATCTCGATGACGTTACAGGCGAACGTCTGCCTGACCCTGCCATTCAGGAGGATATCGCCTCACTTAAAGACGTTTACAAGGACTATTTCAGGATAGGCTGTGCAGTTGCAGGAAGTGAATTTACTCAGGGTGCAACAAAAGACCTCATTCTCAAACACTACAACAGCGTTACTATCGGAAATGAACTCAAACCTGAATCAGTCCTCGACCAAGCCGCTACTATCGAATATATGAACAGCAATAACGGCAACCAGACCAATCCGCAGGTATCTCTTAAACAGGCGGCTTCAATGCTTAAATTCTGCGAGGACAATAACCTCGATTTAAGAGGTCATGTTCTTGTATGGCACTCACAGACTCCTGACTGGTTCTTTAAGGAAAATTATGACGCTGATGCGGATTTCGTTTCCCCTGAAATAATGGACAAGCGTATGGAAAATTATATCAAAAATATAATGAATGCCATTAAAACTCAGTATCCGAAACTGAACGTATATTCATGGGACGTTGTAAATGAAGCCGCTTCCGATTCAGGTACTATAAGAAATGCAGGCGCATATTCTCAGGGTGACGGCTCTTCGGGCTGGGTAAGCGTCTACGGTGACCAGAGCTATATCAAAAAGGCTTTCCAATACGCAAGAAAATATGCCCCCGAAGGCTGTAAGCTTTTCTATAATGACTATAACGAATACAGTGACGCAAAACTTAAATACATAAAGTCCGAAATCCTCCAGCCCCTCGTTGATGAAAACTTAATTGACGGCATGGGTATGCAGTCACATATAGGCATGAGCAGTCCGTCAATCGCACAGTATGAAAAGGCTATGCGTGAATATTCCGACATGGGTCTTGAAATTCAGGTGACTGAACTCGATGTTTCACTCCGTTCAGATACCTATGAGGATTTGCTTTCACTTGCGGAGCGTTACAGACAGTGCTTTGAAATGTACAAAAAAGCAAAAGATGACGGTGTGAACCTGTCGGCTGTAATACTCTGGGGAATTACCGATTCAACAAGCTGGATAGGCGGTTATCCCCTGCTTTTCGACAAGGATTATCAGGCTAAGGACGCATTTTATGCCGTTGTAGATACAGATGCGGAAGTTCAGACAGTAAAGTCAATTCCTGCATATATGCTTTCCAGTGCGGGAAAAACAAATACTTCAATATATGAGGGTGCTGTCGTGAATCAGGTAGGCGACAAGGGAAGCTTTCAGGTTGCCTATGACCAGAACGGCGGAAGAATTTCCTTCTGGGTGAAAACCGAAAAGGGTGCGGAAGTTACCGTTTCAGGCGACTGCTTTGATACCATGACAACTACCGTCAAAAACGGCTCTCTCACTATCGCCACAAAAACCAATGAAGAACTCAGTGTCGGTGATGTTGCACATTTTGAAGTAATTATTGACGGTGTGGCTTGGAATACAAATAACTATAAAGATGAAAGTTCTCCGCTCTCCTACGGTAAGCTTACCCTTAAAAAATTACCCTCAGTCGCTGAGGCTGTAAGCGGTACTCCCGTTATTGACGGTGAAATTGACGATATATGGGAAAATGCCCCCGTTATCAATGTGAATAATTATTCAATGGGTACGGACGGCGCAACAGGTACTTCCCGTATGCTCTGGGATAAAAATTATATCTATGTCCTCACAGAAGTAAAAGACCCCGTTCTCAGCAAGGCAAGCTCAAACTCCTATGAACAGGATACCGTTGAAGTTTTCTTTGACGAAAATAACCACAAGTCAAGTTCCTATGAATCAGATGACATTCAGTGCCGTGTGAACTTTGACGGTGAAAAAACCGTTACTGACGGTCTGAGCACCGATAAATTCAAATCATCTGCCGTCAAAACTGCGGACGGATATCTCGTTGAAATGGCTGTACCTTCAACTCTCGGCGGACTTTCTTCGGGTCAGGTAGTCGGTTTCGATGTGCAGGTAAATGATGACGGCAACGGTGAAGGAAAACGTACAGGCATTGCAAACTGGTTTGACCTTACAGGTATGGGATATACAGATACTTCGGGATTCGGACTTCTCAGACTTACAGGCGATGCACCCGAAACTCAGGCTTTATACGGTGATGCCAACCTTGACGGAAAAGTAAGTATCTCCGATGCCGTAAGAATACTCCAGTATGTCGCAAATTCAAACAAATATGCCCTCGAAAGTCAGGCTATGGTCAATGCAGATGTATATAACAACGGTGACGGTGTTACTCCGAATGATGCTTATGTCCTCCAGCAGGTAGATGCAGGTATTTACAAGGCGGAAGAACTCCCCGTATCATATGAAAAATAACTGAAATTTCTTTCGGCACAGGTCTTTTACGGCTTGTGCCGATTTTATTCAAAATTTTTATGTCAGAAAGTTGACAAATACGGATAAATGTATTATAATAAAAGTTACGATATTTTATGAAAGGTTTTTGCCCTACCAAAAGGCTGTATTATAAATGAGGTGTAGTAATGAGTAAAAAAAAGCGTGGTATAAGTATGACATCAGCAGGCTGTTTTATGGCACTGGCAGTATTGCTTGCTTCGGGCGCAGTTGCTTATAACTGGGTCGAAAACAGTAAGGTCGTCCCCGTAAGTGCCGCTGTAAATCTTGAACTTGCCGAGGAGCAGGAACAGACTTCCGAAGAACCGACAGAGGAAATTTCCACTGAACCCGAAATAATTCTCACTGATTTCAAGTATCCCGTGAAAACAGAAAATTCAAAGGAATTTGATATAGAAACAGAATATCCTCCGAGAAATCTCGTTCTCATGGACGCTGATACAGGCGAAATTATTGCTTATAAGGCAAATGATGAAAAAATGTTCCCCGCTTCACTCACAAAAGTAATGACTCTCATTGTTACTGTTGAAAATACTAAAAATTTCAAGGATACTGTCGAGATGACAAGCGAAATGATTGAACCGCTTTTCGCAGATGATGCCTCCCTCGCAGGTTTCCCCGCAGGCGACAAGCCCACAATAGAAGAAATTCTCTACGGTATGATTCTCCCCTCAGGTGCGGACGCTACTGTTGCCGCTGCAAAATATGTGGCAGGTTCAGAAAAAGCTTTCGTTAAACTTATGAACGAAAAAGCAGAGCAGATGGGTCTTAAAAATACTCACTTCATGAATACATCAGGTCTGCATGACGAAAACCATTACAGCACGGCAGACGATATGGCGGCTATCCTCTCTTATGCGTACAATAACGAAATTTGCAGAAAAATCCTCTCAACCGATGAATATGTCATACCTGTAAACAAGGTAAGAGAAGAAGAAATTTATTTGCAGGCTACCCTCTTTAAAAGAATGTACGGCGATGAAATGCCGAATGTCCTCGTAAAAGGCGGAAAAACAGGCTATACTGACGAGGCTATGCACTGCGTCGAGGCTTTTGCTGATGTAAAGGGAAAAACCTATATAGGCGTTGTCTGCGGAAGTACATCAAGGTGGTCTTCAACAGGTGACCTTTTAAGCCTTTTCAGCGTGTACTGCGCTGACGGTGAACCGTATAACGAAGCTGTAAATGTCCATGTTGAAGATGATGAGGATATTCAGGAGGAAACTGCCGAAGAAGAATCTTCCGAAAACACCGAAGAAAATAATGAGGAGGAATCTTCCGAAAATACTGAAGAATCCGAATCGCAGGAAAATTAATATCTGATTTTTTATCCAACAGAAAGGAGGGCTGATTTTTGAAAATTAAAAGAAAAAAGAAAAAAAGAATAAAAATAAGATTTTTCAGATACTTTTGTTTTCTCGCCCTCCTGTCAACAGGAATATGTGCAGGCAACTGCCTTTACAGGGAATCTGCTTTTTCAAACCCCAAAGGTACTCTGAGAGTAAAGGGAAATTTTCACGGAGATTCCTATGACGATACAGTACAGTCAGACGAAAATCCGAACGATATGGACAAATTTATCAGTTCCCTCGGATTTTCCGAAACTTTCCTGCCCTTTTCAAAACTCTCTCAGGGTTCTCTTGTGCTTATAGACAAAAATCACCGCACTGTCTCAGTAAGAAAAGAAGATACCGTAAATCTCATAGACTATACAAATTCTTTCTATACCATTAATAATTACTCAATGCGTATGAGACAGGACGCTGCTTCTGCTCTGGGTGAAATGATGTTCGGATATTCAAGCTATTCTGGTGAAAATAACCTTGTGGTCTATGATACCGCAAGTTTCCTCGCTCAGAATCCCTCATCATGTCCGTGTCCCGAATATTTCCCTGAAAATAATCTCGGCACTTGCGTGGATATCGCCGTGAAACAGGGAGATGATATTGTCGCTTTCAATAATGCCGGTGCGGAAAGGTGGCTGTTCGACAATTGTATCAATTATGGCTATATCCTCCGCTATCCCGACGGCAAAGAGGATAAAACAGGTCATAAGCCCTGCCCATGGCATTTCAGATATGTCGGAAAAGTCCATTCCAAAATTATGTATGACAAAAATCTCTGTCTCGAAGAATACCTTGACTATCTGAGAAATTATTCGGAGGAAAATCCCCTGTTTTATAATGTGGGCGGCTCTGATTATGCTGTATATTCAAGAAAATGTCTCGGAGAAAATACCCCCGTAAATGTCCCCATTGACGGAAACTGCGATATTTCAGGCGATAACTACGAAAAATTTATCATAACAATAAAACTTAATTAGGGGGCTTGGGGGATAGCCGCCTCTCAGTGCAAATCACTGTATTTTTTAAGGCGATTTATGCTGAGGCTCAATAGCGGCATTCCCCATTCAAAATAAGAAAGGAAGATTTTTTTGCACAGTCCGTTTTTTAAAGGTATGTCGCACGGAATACCTATCGCTCTCGGCTATTTCTCAGTATCATTCGGTTTCGGAATAAAAGCCGTAATGTCAGGGCTTTCAGTAACAGCCGCTTCCCTTATATCTCTTACTAACCTGACTTCGGCAGGTCAGGCGGCAGGTGTCGATGTAATTGCCGCAGGCGGTACTATATTTGAAATGATTCTTGTACAGCTTACCATAAACCTGCGGTATTCGCTCATGTCGCTTTCTCTTTCGCAGAAACTTGACAAAAAATTCACAATGCCGCACAGACTTCTTGCATCATATGGCATAACAGACGAAATTTTCGCAGTATGTTCCTCGCAGACAGGTCTTTTAACTCCCGCTTATATGTACGGAATGATATTTATTGCAACGGTCGGCTGGGTACTCGGAACTTTTCTGGGTGCATCAGCAGGTCAGATTCTTCCGCAGTCCGTTTCCTCGGCTATGGGAATAGTATTATACGGTATGTTTCTGGCTATAATAATACCGCCTGCAAAAAAAGAAAAAAGCGTTTTGTTTGTAATATCGCTTGCGGCTGCGCTGAGTATGGTCTTTTATTATTTTATTCAGAATATTTCGGCAGGATTCGCAATGATAATATCCGCTGTAATTGCCGCCGCCGCAGGTGCTTTACTGTTTCCTGTCCGTGAAAACATCGGAGGACAGGCATGAGTACAGGCATTTATATAGCTGTAATGGCAGGTGTCACTTATATCATAAGAATGATACCATTTACTTTCTTTACCAAAAAGATAAAATCAGAATTTGTCCGTAGTTTTCTGCATTATATCCCTTATGCAGTTTTGAGTGCCATGACACTCCCTGCAATTCTTTACAGTACGGGAGATATGATGACTGCGGCTGTCGGTACGGTTGTGGCTGTTATTCTTGCATATTTCGGCTGTCCGCTGATAGTCGTTGCACTGGCGGCTTCTCTGGCTGCTTACATTGCAGGACTTTTTTAAACATGAAGGAGATTGTATGATTTTTAAACTTAAACCTGTCGGAAAAGACTATATATGGGGCGGAATCCGCCTTAAAAATGAATACGGGAAAAATATACCCCTCTCTCCCCTTGCCGAAACATGGGAATGTTCTGTACACCCTGACGGCGAAAGCATCATTTCAGACGGCAGATTCGCAGGTCAGACTCTCGGAAATGTTCTCGGTAAATGTCCGAGGTTCTGCGGAAATAAAAATCCTGACGGTCTGCCTCTGCTCGTAAAACTTATTGATGCGGCTGATAACCTGTCCGTACAGGTTCATCCCGACAACAATTATGCACTTATGCACGAAAATCAGAACGGTAAAACCGAAATGTGGTACGTCCTCGATGCAGACGAAAATTCATGCCTTATATATGGATTTGAAAAAAATTTTACAAAACAGGAGATTCAGCAATCTCTCTCTGACGGAAGCATAACAGATAAACTTAAAAAGGTTAAAGTCAGAAAAGGTGACGTTTTCTTCATTCCTGCGGGAACTGTCCACGCAATAGGCAAAGGCGTTCTCGTTGCCGAAATACAGCAAAATTCAAACCTCACCTACCGTATATATGACTATGACCGCAGGGATAAAAACGGAAATTTCCGCCCGCTCCATATTCAAAAAGCCCTCGATGTAATGAATCTTTCGCCTGCTCCCGAGTATATCCCCTGTGACGACAAAATCATTACCGCAGACTACTGCATTGAAACTATTTGCAAATGTGAATATTTCAACGTAAAAAAACTTAATCTGAAAAATATGTTTTCCCTTGAATCCGATACCAAAAGCTTTAAAATACTCCTCTGCACTGACGGTAAAGGCACTGTTTCGGAAAATGATAATATAATTGATTTCAGAAAGGGAGACTGCATATTTTATGCAGCATATTCCGAAATCGCAGAAATTAAAGGAAATGCCGAAATTCTGATTATATCATCTTAATTTTTCGGTAGTGCAACAAAAGAGTT
>DGRR01000132.1 GCA_002389995.1 Ruminococcus sp. UBA4383
TTTGTCAAGGGGTTTCTGAAAATTTTCATTTATTTTTTTATTTTAACAAAAATCCGCATAATATTCCTTCGGGCTTTTATTTTTTTCTTTTACTTTAATGCAGATATTGACAAAAAGTGAAAACTATTGTATATTTAAAGTATAAGAATATTCGGTCTGTCGTTTCAGACTGATATGAGAGGGGTTTTTTAAATGATTTTTAAGAAAATTGTTGCCGCAGTTTCGGCACTTTCACTCACCGCAGGTATGTTTATGACTGTACCCGCTGCTCCTGCAAAGGCTGCTGATTTTAAGGTGAATTATGCAGAGGCTTTGCAGAAATCAATGTTTTTCTATGAAGTTCAGCAGGCAGGCGTTCTCCCTGAATGGAATCAGGTAAGCTGGAGAGCCGATTCTATGGAAAATGATGTAGTTCCCGGCGGCTGGTTCGATGCAGGCGACCACATCAAATTTGCACTCACAAACGCTTATACAGCCGCAGTTCTTGCATGGGGACTTATTGAATATAAGGACGCTGTTAAAAAGGCAGGTCTTTATGAAACTTATCTCAATAACCTCCAGTGGGGTCTTGACTATGTTTTAGGCTGCGACAAGGGCGATAAAGTTGTAGGTTCTATCGCTGATGATGCCTTTGACCATGTATGGTGGGGCAGCGCAGAAGTCTATATGCGTAAATTCATATTGAAGGGCGGCAGTGACCCCCGTCCGTATGATGAGATAGACTGCACTTCAACTACTGCACAGATGGCAGCCGCACTCGCCGCAGGATATATAGTTTTCAAGGACGAAAAACCCGAACTTGCCGCAGATTACCTCAAACACGCCGAAAGTCTTTTCAAGCTTTCCGACAAGACAAGAGACAATACAAATCAGGGTATTCAGGGAGGCGGAAACTATTACAAGGCATCAAGTTTCTATGATGACCTTTTCTATGCCGCAAACTTCCTCTATATGGCTACGGGCGACCAGTCATATCTCGACAAGTGCGAGAGCGATTATATTCCCGAATTTCAGCTTGAAAACCAGTCAACAGAAAAGAAATATACATGGGGATTCTGCTGGGACGACGTTCATCAGGCAGCCGCACTTCTCTACTATATAAATACAGGAAAAACCGAATGGAAAGAACATATCAGGAAACATCTCGATTACTGGGGTGACGGTGTTGCAAATTCATGGGGCGGAAATAACAGAGTACAGTATACCCCTGACGGTCTTGCATGGCTTATGCAGTGGGGTTCTCTCCGCCACGCAGAAAATACCGCATGGCTTGCTATGCTTGCCGCAGACAAGGTATTCAATGATGATGCCGCTCTCGCCAAGAAATATAATGACTGGGCTAAATCTCAGATGGACTACGCTTTCGGAAATAATGACCTCGGTCTTTGCTATGTAATAGGTATGGGCGACAAGAATCCCAATTCCGTTCACCACCGTACCGCAAGCGGCGTTGCTACCGATATGTGGAATGACCTCGGAAAACAGGGCGCAGATGCCGAAAATGCAAAATGGCAGACAGAATATGCACATACACTCTATGGCGCACTTGAAGGCGGTCCGAATCAGGACGGCACTTTCACGGACGAAGTAGGTTCATATCAGAATACAGAAGTCGCAATTGACTACAATGCAGGATATACAGCCGCTCTCTGCGCTATGATTGACGATTACGGCGGAGAACCGCTCAAAGACTTCCCGCCCGTTGAAACTCCCAAGTGGGACGAATTTTTCATGAAGGCAAGCTTCAATCAGGCTAATGACAGCTATACCGAACTCAAAGTCTATGCTATGAACCATTCAGCATGGCCTACCCGTGTAATCAAAGACCTTTCATATAACTACTATTTCGATATTTCGGAACTCGTTGAACAGGGCTGCTCAATAAATGATGTTCAGGTTAAAATCGGCAACGACCAGCACGCAGGCGACGAGGGCGAAATCAGCATTTCAGACCCGATTCAGTATGACGGAAATATCTACTATGTAAAACTTACTTTCAAGGACGGCAGAGTCGTTATGCCAACAGGTCAGTCCGAATGGCGTTCAGAATGCCAGTTCAGAATAAGTATCCCCGACAGCCTCAAAACTGCTGACGGAAATAAGGTTAAATGGGACAGCTCCAATGACTATTCCGCACAGAATCTCGTTCAGGGCAGTGAAATGGATATGATTGTTACTCCCAATATCACTATGTATGACGGCGATACACTCATCTGGGGTACTGAACCCGACGGCACTACCGCACAGCCTACCTCAAAGAACAATGACGAAAAAACTACTGATGCTCCCGCTCCGCAGCCTTCATCTTCCGAATCAGGCAGTGTTCTCTACGGTGATGCAAACCTCGACGGAAAAGTAAGCATTTCTGATGCTGTAAGAGTTCTTCAGTATATTGCAAACGCAAGCAAATACAATCTCGAAAAACAGGCTCTCATAAATGCAGATGTTGACGGTGAAGGCGGCGTGACAGGCAGAGATGCTATGGAAATTCAGAAGTATGATGCAAAAGTAATTAGCAAATTTGTAGTAGAAAATTAACTAATTCACAATTAAGAAATAAAAGGGGCTTAACCCCCTTTTATTTTCTGATTTTTCATTGTGAAAAATAACCAAAAAAACAACGCAAATATTATAGATTCAAACGAATTTTAAAAAAGCTATTTACTTTTTTGAAAGGATATAATATAATATGATTGGTAAGTGAAGAACCGGTGCAGGCTTATTGTAAGCTTCGGGCTTATCGTTTTCACATATGATATAATCGCAGTGTTTGCACTGGCACTGCGTTATAAATCCTATACTTTTTTATATTTATCAGGGAGGGTATAAAAATGCACAAGAAATTTGCAAAGGCAGCCGTTGCAGGTGTTATGGCTGCATCAATGCTCGCTTCCACAGCAGCACTCTTCGCTCCTATGAGCGCAAATGCAGGTCTTATGGTTGGTCAGGTTGATTTCGATGAGGGTATCGGTCTTCCGTGGCATACCTGCGAAACAAACCCCGCTAAACAGAAATTCAACATCAGCAACGGAACTTACAACGTTACTATCATCAACAAGGGCGGTTCTGAGGCAGGCGGTGAGTCCAGATGGGACCTCCAGCTCCGTCACAGAAAACTCAAGATTAAAGCAGGCGAAACATACAAGGTTAGCTTCGATGTAAACGCTTCAAACGAAGGTCGTCTTTATACAAAGATCGGTGACCTCGGCGGTGACCTTGAAATCTGGCACAATAATATGGGTCTTACAGCACCGGTTGGTCAGAATCAGGCAGTAACTGAAAAGGGTCAGTCATGGGATCCGCTTTACATTCAGAAAGGTGACAACCATTTTGAGTGCGAATTCAAGGCAGATCAGGATCTCGCAGTTGCTGAGTGGGCTTTCCACTACGGTGGACGTGGACAGCATCAGCCTGATTTCGACTGTTTCCCTGAGGGAACAGAACTCAAGTTCGATAACCTCAAACTTGAGTGTACAACTTCTTCCGATTGCGACTGGGATACAACTGATGAAATGGGCTTCGTAACTCCCAGAAGTGACGTAAGACTCAATCAGGTTGGCTACTTCACAAACCTCAAGAAGGTTGCTTCCTATGCTACTGATGAAAAGATTGATCCCGTTAAGTTCGTTATCAAGGACGCAAGCGGCAAGGAAGTTTACAGCGGCACAGGTAAACAGTATGACGGCGAGGACGGCGGCAAGGACTACGGTTCAGGCGAATATATCCAGTTCCTCGATTTCACAGATTTCAACGAAACAGGTACATATACTATCGAAGTAGATGATACTTCAAATGTTCAGAAGAACAGATATACAGGCGAGTCCTACAATATGTACATTTCTCACGACTTTGAAATAGTTAACCCCAAGGAGAAGAATGTATACGA
>DGRR01000138.1:0-5582 GCA_002389995.1 Ruminococcus sp. UBA4383
GCGAATTTTGCATAATCATCAATAGTTGAACAAAGTCCTGCACCGCCTGATTCAAATGCAGGCGGATTTTTATAATCCGTAAGACCGAGATAATTTCCGAAATCCTGAACAAGTTTTCCGTCATTCCATGAATACAGTGCGGAAAATCTGTCTCTTTTGTCATCAGGTACATAAAAATCAGTATCATTCATTCCGAGAGGGGAAAAGATATATTTTTTAAGAAAATCACTGTATTTCATACCTGAAGCTTTTTCTATGATACCGCCTGTTATATCGGCTGAAATGCCGTAGTCCCATTTTTCGCCCATATTGAACATAAGCGGAATATCAGCAGCTTTTCGGCAAAATTCCTGAGTAGTCATATCTTTGCCGCTGTTCTGACGGGAAATGACTTCATCAAAAAGCTTTGCCGAAGCTATAACGGATTTATTGAAATTATTTGCATAGGGAATCCCCGAAGTCATAGTTAAAAGGTGGGATATTTTCAGATTTTCGTTGCAGGGGATTATATTATCACCGTCAAGATACGAAAGCTTTGAATATTCAGGGAAAAACTTTGATACAGGGTCATCAGGGGAGATTAATCCCATATCCGTGCAAATCATAGCCGCAGCCGCAGTTACGGGCTTTGTGAGTGAAAAAAGCCTTACAATAGTATTTCTCTGCATGGGGATATTTTTTAATTTATCCGCATGACCTGAAAAATGAGAATACAGTTCTTTTCCGTCTTTGAATACGAGACAGCCTGCACCGACTGCCTCACCGAATTTTACTGAGTTGTCCATAATTTCAGCTATTCTGTCCATAATTCCTCCGATTATCAAAGAAGTTCAGCGATATCGAGGACAAGTCTTTCTGATTTTTCCCAGCCGAGACAGGGGTCTGTAATAGATTTTCCGTAGATATTCTCACCGATTTTCTGTGAGCCGTCCTCGATATAGCTTTCAATCATAAGACCCTTGACGAGTTTTTTAATATCGTTACTGTGGCGCATACTGTGGAGGATTTCCTTTGAAATTCTTATCTGTTCGTTGAACTGTTTACCTGAATTGGAGTGGTTGGTATCAACGATAAGTGCGGGATTTTTCAGACCTTTTTCGGCATAAGTCTGAGCGAGTCTGTAAATATCCTCATAATGATAGTTCGGGAATGACTGACCTCTGTCGTTCACATAACCTCTTAAAATGGCATGGGCATAGGGATTTCCGTCACTTCTGACCTCACAGCCACGGTAAATAAATGCATGGGGGTGCTGTGCAGCGGTTATGGAGTTCATCATTACGGAAATATCGCCGCCTGTGGGATTTTTCATACCGACAGGAACGGAAACTCCGCTTGAAACAAGTCTGTGCTGTTGATTTTCCACGGAACGTGCGCCTATTGCTATATATGAAAGTAAATCATCAAGGTAACTGAAATTTTCGGGGTAAAGCATTTCGTCCGCACCTGAAAAGCCTGTTTCAGACAATGCTCTCATATGGAGATTTCTGACAGCTATGATACCGCTTTTCAAATCGGGCATAGCGGTAGGGTTAGGCTGGTGGAGCATACCTTTATAGCCGTCACCCGTAGTTCTTGGCTTACCCGTATATATTCTGGGAATCATGAAGATTTTATCCTTTACTTTTTCCTGCAATTCCCTGAGCCTTGTTATATAGTCAATAACGCTGTCCTCATTGTCAGCGGAGCAAGGACCTATGATGAGCAGGAATTTATTGGATTCACCTGAAAAGATTTTTTTGATTTCCTCATCACGTTCTGCTTTGAGCCTGATTAATTCTTCTGAGAGGGGGTGAGCGTTTTTGATTTCGGTAGGGTGGGGAAGTTCCCTGATGATATTCATTGACATAATAAAAACTCCTTTATTGATAATTAAGCGAGCCAGTCCGTACCGTAGCGGAGGGCGAGCTGGTCACAGAGTACAAGTGCGGTAATGCTGTCAGCAACTACTCTTGCACGGTGTATTATAGCAGGGTCATGTCTGCCCTGAATCTGTAAAGATGTTTCTTCAAAGGTGTTTAAATCAATTGTCTGCTGAGTTTTGTAAATAGAGGGAGTAGGCTTTACAGCGCATCTGAAAACGATAGGCATACCGTTTGAGATACCGCCGATTATACCGCCTGCATTGTTTGTTTCAGTGAAAACTCTGCCGTTTTCGGAGAAATAAGCGTCATTGTTTTCGCTTCCCTTTTTGTCTGCACAGGCGAAACCACTGCCAAATTCCACGCCTTTTACAGCGGGAATACTGAAAAGCGCATGAGATAAAACGCCTTCAAGCGTATCGAACCATGGTTCACCGACACCTGCGGGAAATCCGACAACAGCCGTTTCAAGTCTGCCGCCCACGCTGTCGCCTTCAGATTTTGCGGAAGATATAACGGATTTCATTTCTTCGGCTTTATCGGTGTCAAGTACAGCGAAATCGAGGTTATTAAGAGTATCTATATCATTTTCGATGTCGATGAAATTTCTGTCATAAACTCCTCCGCATGAGAGGATATGTGTGCCTATTTTAATACCTTTACAGGCGAGTGCATTTATAGCGACTGCACCTGCTGCGACAATTCCTGCGGTTATGCGTCCTGAAAAGTGACCGCCGCCCCTGAAATCCTGAAATCCGTGATATTTCATCTGAGCGGGGAAATCTGCATGGGCAGGGCGGGCTTTATAGGCGAGTTCTCCGTAATCCCTGCTTCTTGTATCCTGATTTTCTATCATGAAAGTTATTGGAGTACCTGTTGTTTTGCCGTTGAAAACACCGCTGAGGATTTTCACTTTATCAGCTTCCTGTCTTGCGGTTGAAAGTTTACCGACAGCACGGCGCAGATTCATTTGTTTTTCGATGAAATTCTCGTCAATGGGTATACCTGATGCAAGACCGTCAAGAACCGCACCTATTGCCTGACCGTGACTTTCTCCGAATATGGTAAGTGCAACGCTTGAACCGAAAGTATTTTTCAAAAAAATCATCTCCTTATCTCATTTTGGTATTTTATCATATGAATAATATTTTATCACACTGTTTAAAAAATGTCAATATGATTTTAATAATTTAAAGCTTAAAATCTTTAAAGTGATAATATACAACTTATACAAGTATGATTGTTATAATTTGTATTATATCATAAAGTTTAAACATATTATTGCAATTTTAAAAAAAAAGAGTTATAATGTTTTTATAGTATTATTTCTGAAATCAGTAAAAAGGAGTTTGGTTATGAAAAGAAATTTAGGAATTATACTGTCAGCATTGATACTCACAGCCTGCATTTCGGGCTGCGGTAAGGAAGAACAGGAAGAATCTGTCGTAAATACACCCATTACAAGTGCAGATGACCTCTCAGGAAAAAAAATCGGCACTCAGTTAGGCACAACAGGTTATATATTCGCTCAGGATATCGAGGGCGCAAAGGTAGAACCTTTCAGTACGGGAAGTGAAGCCGTAAAAGCCCTTGCAGACGGTGAAATTGACGCTGTACTCATAGATGCTGAAACAGCAAATGTCTTTGTCGAGGAGAATACCTCTCTTACCATTCTTGACGAGCCTTTTGCAGTTGAGGAGTATTCCGTTGCATATTCAAAAGATAATGACGAAATGGGCAAAAAAATTGATTCCGCCATATCAGCACTTAAAGAAAACGGCACTCTTGACGAAATAAAAAGTCACTGGATTGGCGACAATGCCGATGAAGTCTCATATGTACCCAAAAGCGACATTCCCAGAGAAGGCACAATAAAAGTCGCTACAAATGCAGAATTTCCCCCCTATGAAAGTTTTAACGAAAGTTCTGAAATAGTCGGCATAGATATTGACATGATGAATGCTGTATGCGATGAACTTGGAATGGAACTTGTCGTTGAAAGCATGGATTTCGATTCCATAATCCCCTCAGTAAATTCAGGCGAATATGATGCAGGTGTTGCAGGAATTTCAGTTACTCCCGAAAGAGAAGAAAATGTTTCATTCACACAAAGCTACGCAACCTCCACACAGGTAATTATTGTAAAAAAATGATATATACAGAACTTACAGTAAAGGCTATGCATATAGCCTATAATGCACATTCAGGACAGACCGACAAAAACGGTATGCCTTATATATTCCACCCTTTCCACCTTGCCGAACAGATGCATACGGAATCAGAAATATGCACAGCATTACTGCATGATGTGGCAGAAGATACCGATATAACCCTTGAAAAACTTGCGGAAGATTTTCCGAAAGAAATCACAGATGCACTTAAACTTCTCACACATGATAAAAATATTGACTATTTTGACTATGTAAGGGAAATTAAAACAAATCCCATAGCCAGAAAAGTAAAGCTTGCCGATTTAAAGCATAATTCCGACCTCAGCCGTATGACTGCATCGGGAATTGTCCCCTCTGAAAAAGATATCAGACGCAGAGAAAAATATCTGAAAGCGATTGAAATTCTTAATGAATAACAAAGAGAAAAAATTTTCAAGCCTGCCGATAGTGCTTGGAATGACAATGATATGCTGTCTTTTGTGGGGAAGTGCATTTCCGTGCATAAAAATCGGATATAAACTTTTTGAAATACCGTCAGGCGAAAGCTTTTCACAGATATTATTTGCGGGGACAAGATTTTTCATCGCAGGAATAATGGCTGTATTAATGGGAAGTGCAGGACAGAAAAAACTGCTCATACCCAAAAAAGAAAGCGTTCCAAGAATTTTTATACTTTCTCTCTTTCAGACGGTTTTGCAGTATACATTTTTTTATATCGGACTTGCCAACACAACAGGCATGAAAAGCAGTATAATAAACGCATCAAATGTATTTTTTTCGATACTTGCGGCATCTCTCATATTTCATCAGGAAAAACTCGGTATAAGAAAAATTTTTGGCTGTCTGCTGGGATTTTCGGGAGTTGTACTGATAAATCTCACTGCAAAGGCAGATATGAGCCTGAAATTTTCAGGAGAAGGACTTATTCTGATATCAGCAATTTCACACGCCTTTTCATCAGCTTTCACCAAAAAATTCACCGCAGATGAAAATCCCGTCACTTTAAGCGGATATCAGTTTATTTTCGGCGGTCTTGTTATGATAATAACAGGGCTTATATTCGGAGGCAGACTGCATGATATAAGTTTTTCGGGCATAATTATACTTTTATATCTTGCCTTTATATCAGCCGCAGCATTTTCATTATGGGGAATACTCCTCAAATACAATCCTGTATCGAGAATATCTGTTTTTGGCTTTATGAATCCTGTTTTCGGAGTAATACTTTCAGCAGTATTCTTATCGGAAGGAAGTACAGCAGAGCCGTGGAGGGTGACAGTATCACTTATACTTGTCGTACTCGGCATAGTAACGGTAAACATTAAAACAATGCGTAATAATTAAAAAATCTCCCCTGAATCAAGGGAGATTTTTTTGATTATCAATTAATAATAGTAGCCGTAATCATAGCCATAGTCATAACCGTAGTCATAACCGTAATCATAGCCATAATCGTAGCCATAACCGCCGTCATCATAATAACCATAGTCGTTGCCGTACTCGTCAATATTTCCGTTATTGGCATTATTGCCGTTCTGATTTGCGCCTG
>DGRR01000138.1:5703-20165 GCA_002389995.1 Ruminococcus sp. UBA4383
TGCGCCTGCGGTGTATCCGTTATTGGCGTTCTGGTTTGCGCCTGCGGTGTATCCGTTATTGGCGTTCTGGTTTGCACCTGCGGTATACTGTGAAGTCTGTGAATTTGACTCACACTTTTTAATCTGCTGCATTGCGGAAGTATCATCAAGGAAATTATAGAGAGCTTTGAGGAGTATGCCATAAGTATCAGGATCAAGATGTATTCCGTCACCTGAAATATCGGACGGGAGATTTAATGTATTCGGTTCTGCAACTGCATAGTATGCATCAAAGAAATAAACCTGCGGAGAGTTCATACTTTCAACCATTTCATAGAGAGCCTGATTATATGTTCTTATAACAGCGTTGTCTATATAGTCACATTCTGCGGTAACAGGAGTTATAGCTGCAACGACAATTGTAACATCGGGAATACCTGCGAGAAGCTGTTCAACTCTCTGTTTATAAGCCTTTGTAAAGCTTTCGGTATCACCGCCTGCTATATCATTCATTCCGAGTGACATATATATGAGGGAGGGATTTACATAGACAGCCGCATCTACAAGACCCATTTCGCCTGCGCCCTTGTCGATTGTGAAGTTGTCGAAATTCCATATTGAAACGCTTTCCATAGCGAAATTATTATAATCATATATATAGCCGTATGCATCAAATCCATAAGCTATTGAATCGCCTATTACGGAGATTCTTTCGCCGTAAAATTCTGCATTGGGGGAATATTTATTCAGATATTCGGGTTTGAAAGAAGCAGTTATTCTGCCAACGGAATTATTTTCTGTTGTAGTAGTTTCCATTTCGGAGACTGCCTGTGTTTCAGCGGCAGTTTCTTCCTGAACCTGAGCTTCCTCCTGTGGCTGGGTAGTTACTGCCTGAGCGTTATCATCGGGAGCGGGTTCATTTTTTGCTGTTTCGCTGCTTTCTGTGGTGTTTTCGGTCTGAGCGGATTTATTATTGTTTGTGAATATGAGTGCAGGTACGATTATAATGGCTGAAAAAATCAGTATTACCAGACACATAAACGGATTTATTTTACTTTTCATTTTTTTTGTCCTCCTGTTACATAAGCGGTGCAAAGGGTTTAAGAATACTGCCCGCAACCTTATAGAATAATTTTTCGTTTTTTATTGAATTTTCGTCTACTTTTCTGCATTTTTTCAATGTTTCGCAGAAATCTTTTTCGACAGAGGGAATACATTCCGTATCATACATATAAGCGGCACATTCAAAGTGGTGGTAGAGACTGCGGTAATCGAGATTTATCGAGCCTACGACAGCTTTTATATCGTCGCTTACAAAAATTTTTGAATGTACGAATCCCGGGGTATACTCATAAATCTGCACACCAGCCTTTACAAGTGATTTATAATGTGTTTTTGCGAGGGAATATGCGGCTTTTTTATCGGGAATACCGGGGAGAATTATTTTGACATCTATGCCTCTTTTAGCTGTAAATTCGAGGGCATTTTCAACTTCACCGTCAAGTATGAGGTATGGAGTCATGATATGGACATAATTTTTTGCATGATAGAGGATATCAATATATACATTTTCCCCGACTTTTTCACCGTCAAGCGGACAGTCTCCATAGGGCATGACATAGCCTTTTGCATCAGGTATTTTTTCTGAATGATTTACGAGCCATTCGTCCCATTGCGGTTCATGTTCGGATATATTCCACATTTGCAGAAACATCAGTGTAAAGCTGTTGACGGCATCTCCTCTCAGCATAACTGCGGCATCTTTCCAGTGACCGAAACGTTCTCTTCTGTTGATATATTCATCGGCGAGGTTTACACCGCCTGTAAAAGCGACTTTTCCGTCAATGACAAGAATTTTTCTGTGGTCTCTGTAATTGTAGTAAGTTGATATAAGCGGTCTGATAGGGGAGAAAGCCTTGCATTTTATTCCGAGTTTCCGGACTCTGTGCGAATAATTATAGGAAAGGCTTGACATTTCGCACATACCGTCATACATCACACGGATTTCAACGCCCTGCTGGGCTTTTTTCTTTAATATTTTAAGTATATTCGTCCACATTTCGCCTTCATCTATGATGAAATATTCCATGAAGATAAATTTTTCGGCTTTTTCGAGTTCTTTCAGCATTACGGCATATTTTCCCTCACCGCATGAGAAGTATTCCGTTGAAGTATTGTCGTATATAGGGTAACAGCCTGTGATATTCACATATCTGCACAAATCGTCCGTACCTGATGATATCAGTTCGGGCTGAGATATAACTTCCTGATTCTGTGGAATTTTTTCATGTGTTTCATTGACGAGGTGTATGAACCTCTGTCTTATGAATCCGTGACCCATGTCTGCCCTTGTAAACCACAGCAGAAATGTACCGGGAATCGGAAATATTGTTATCATTATAAGCCATGTCAGTTTTGCAGATGAATCCATGCTGCAATTGAAAAGATAAAATATCATTCCGACTTCAAATACAAGCTGAAAAGCCGTGAAATACGGCACAAGAGTCATAATCTGTTCATAAAGCATGACGAACAGCCCAATCTGTACGGTAAGAAGTATGAATACAATGAAAAAACGGCTGAAAACAAGTCGGAGTATACCTTTTGGTTTTCGTGGTTGAAGTTTTATGATTTCATTATCCTGCATATATTCCTCCGTCAGCTTGTTTTTCTGAAATTTTCATCTGTCAGTATTCTTGCAAATATAAGTCCGAGCGGAATTGATACTGTTATGAGTATTGCCTTCATAAACCACATTTCAAACGAAGCTGAGTCATTGAGTCCCATATAGTATACTGCTTTGTACATGAACATTCCGGGAACCATTATGACGATTGAGGGGACTGTTATTGTTATTCTTGGATAGCCTATATATTTTTTTATTGCCGAGGCGAGAAGTCCTGCGGTGAGTGCGCCTATAAATGCCGCTGTTGCAGCGTGTATTCCTGCGAAATCAATGAGTTCAAGCCTTAAAGTATTGGCTATCATACCGATAAGACCTGCGGTAACAGCCATTTTTCTCTTGCTGTTGTAAAGAAATGAGAATCCGTAAACTCCGCAGAAGCTTGCAATCATTCTGAATACACCCCTGAGAACGGGATTTATACTTATTTCTTCAAAATCCTGCGGGTGGAAATCAATGACAAGAGATGTCACCCAGCCCGTAAGCGTTGCCATTACTATTATAAGTATTGCATATGCCAGCCTTTCAAGTCCCGACCGCATATCAAGCTTTGCTATGTCAAGCACTCCCGTAACAAGCGGAAATCCCGGAATTACAAAGAGCATTGAACATATATATCCTGCCTGATGCGAATGTGCGATTCCCAGCATCATTTCCGCAAGCTTGAAAAGGAGTGCATATGTACAGCAGGCTGATGCAACTCCTGCGGTTACATTTGCAAGGAGTGTTATGTGGCGTTCGATAAATTTTTTTCTTACAAACTGTCCGACACCTGCACCGAAAAATGCGAGAATCATCTCGATTATTCCTCCGCCGAGAAGAAATGTAAATCCTCCGCAGGCAAGTGCAGATGCAAGTGCAAGATTATATGCCTTGTAATTGTGAGGCATGGCATCGAATTTGTCAAGTATCCTGTGAAACTGTGTTATGGAATATTTTTCCACTCTTTCATGAAAACCGTCCGCAAACATTTCAAGTTCATTGAGTTTGTCGGTATTTATTCCCGTTGTACTCAGTGCAAGGGCATTTGTATAGGTCTGTCCGTTTTCCGTACAGGTATATTCAAGGGAAAGAAGTCCTATATCTGCGTTGCAGACTATGTTCAGGGAACGTGCGATTTTATTCATTGAAGCACGCACTCTCCATGCGCCCGTCCCGACTGAAAGCATCATAAATCCCACTCGCCCGACAAGAGATGCCTTTTCCTGCAAAGAGGCACTGACAGCAGGCTCATGAGAATCATTACTGACGATATCGTTCCATTGAATTGCCATGTGTTGTTTTCTGAAATTACTCATCATATTCTCCTTTGAATTTTTTGTCCGTATTCAATTGTATCACATACGGAAATAAAATGCAATATGCCTTTTATTATTTTTTAGAATTTAATTTTTTTAATAAGACAAATATTATTTCTTTTCTTATATTCTTAAATTTTTTATTAAAATGTTTTTAAGCTTTACTAAACATTATCGATTTTTGCCTTAAATTCGTGTTTTTTGTATATAAACTATAAAAAAATTCAAAAACCACAAACAAAATTCTACGCATATAAGCCTTTTTTATGATTCGTTTTTTTTTAAAAGCACTTGATATTTATTGAAAAGTATGTTATAATTACAAATGATGATAGGATTTTGCGTGTTGTAATTTCTGTTATGGGTTATATTTACAATCTACATGGTGTGAAATCATAAAAAATAGTGAAGGAGTTTTTTTATGACATATTTACTTAACGATATTCAGGACGCTGTTGACAGAAAGTTTTTGGTAACGAAAACTCTGCCCAGACAAGCTGAGGCAGGCACAGTCGTACATATTATGGGTACTGAACAGAATAGCGGCGGAATTACTGTAAATTATCGTGTTACTTCTACGAAGCAGGATTTTTCAACAAAGTTTGAAAGTATCAAGGATTTCTGCAAATGGGCAAGACCCGATTCTTTTATCGCCCGTTATTCCGAAAATCTCTCCCTTAAAGACGTACAGCAGTATATCAAGGTGAAAAACAGGTCATTTATAAATTTCTGCCTGCCTATAATACTCGTTGCTGTCGCTATAATATGGGCGGTGTGTCTTATAGCTATACCGACAAAATGGGTCGGCATAGTTATCGCAGCTTGCATGACAGTTCTCATTTCCTTCCTCGTATGGACTTTCTTTAAAACTTCAAAGACTAAGTTTATGACAAGACTTTACGGTAAGATAAGTTCAAACTGGGCGGGCGGAAGTATCGTCATAAAGTAATGCATATGCATTTCAACTGCCGTATTGGGTGCGGCAGTTTTGCTTTACAAATAAAAACGGGACTTTTTACAGTCCCGTTTTTTATTATAATCCCATGTCTTTCATTTTCTTCTTGAAATCGGAATTTACCTTTGCAACTTTTTTCTGTTTCTTTGCATCTCTCATCATTTCATCAATGGAGGGAGCTTTTCCGCTCTGCATATTCTGAGCGACTTTGTTTGCATTGCTCTGAACCTGATTGAGAGTATTGCTGACAACATTCTGAGACTGAACAGGCTGTGCAGGAGCTTCATTGTTTTCAGTTCCGTCACTCATATAGCTGTTGAGTCTTTTTCTGAAAGCGGAGGATTTTCCGCCTGAATTCATCATGCCCGAAACCATTACGGAATTTCTCTGATATTGTGTACTGTTCTGGTGGTACTGGCTGTTATTCTGACTGTACTGATTGCCGTTCTGTGGGTAATGACCTGAAACAACACCGTTGTAATATGTGCCGTTTACGGGCTGCTGAGGGTACTGAGGCTGATAGTAGCCGTTCATATAACCGCCCTGCTGCATTGGCTGCTGACCGTAGGGATTTATGGGCTGACCGTAGGGGTTCATCTGTGGCTGTTGCATATACTGTCCGTTCATGGGCTGCATATTCTGCTGACCGTAGGGATTTACAGGCTGACCATAGGGATTCATATTCTGTTGATACTGGCTGTTCATCTGGCTGTTTCCCATATTTGGCTGCTGATACATATAACCCGACTGCGGCTGCTGCTGATTATTGTTGTAATTAGGCATATCGTTGAGTGAAACGGGAGTATTTGCAGCGGGAGCATCTGAGGGAGCTTCATAGAAGGGATTGCTTGTATCCTGAGTGACATCAGATACAAATTCCGCAGGGCTGCCGAGTGTCTGTACAGGCTGGTCAGCGGCTACGCTGTCGAAATCAAATCCCGAATTGAAGTCCGAACTGTCAAAATTATCCGCAAAAGGCGAGGGAATATCCTCTGCGGGAGCGGACTGAGTTTCTTCTGCGCTGAAATTTTCCATATCCTGTGCAGCAATCATTTTATCATGTGATACAGCAATATTGCACTCATAATTTGCATCGCTTGCACGGAAAAGGAGTTCAAGGCTTTCTTCATCGGGAATACATATGCTGTAATCTGAGAAAGAAACAGTTATCATATTTGAAGCTTCAAGTTTCTGTTCGGATATCATTGACATGATAGCATTATTTTCCGCACTTACTGTGAGAACGTCATTTTCTGTTACTCTTATACTGCTTATGCCTGTAAAAATCTCGTTATCCTCCGTGAATATAAGGCAAAGAGCGGCATCATCGGAAATTGCATCTGGTCTTGCAGCCTTGACACGGTCAATCATAGATTTTGCAGTATTATACATTGAATTTATTTCCATAAAATCTGACCTTCCTTTCGTATATTATCCGCAGGAGAAAAACTCTCCTGCGGTTTTTAATTTTAGTACTGATTTCTCATATAGAAACAAAGCTGATTTTTTCCGTTTGTCTTTGCGGCAAACATAGCAGTTTCAGCGCATCGGAAGAGGTCTTCGGAGCTTCTTGCGTCTCCGGGGAAAGTAGCTGCGCCGAAGCTTGCAGTAAGTGAGAAGTGTTCGCCTTTTACCTCGATTGATTCACCGAATACGCCCTGAAGCTTTGCGATGAACTGTACAACATCATTCTGTGTATAGCCTGCGGGGAGGATAAATCCGTATTCGTCACCACCGATTCTTGCGGAGAAAATTTCTTCACCGCATACGCCCTCTATTCTCTGGGCAAATTTCACAAGCAGTTCATCTCCGACACCGTGACCGAAAGTATCGTTTATATGTCTGAAATTATCAATATCGGCATAAATGATTGTATATTCTTCGGCATTGTTTGAACGTTCTTCAAGGTTTTCCATAAAGAGGTGTCTGTTAGGCATCTGTGTAAGACGGTCATAGTAGGCAAGGTATGAAAGAACCTCGTCTTTTTCCTGAATGATACGGTTATTTTCGATAGCCTGTTCGTAGCTTTCGTTAAGTTCAGCGTGCATTTTTTTGTTTTTGTTCAGAAAGTAGAATATGATGGTGTTTGTAAAAATACTTAAAAACTGCATAACAACACCCGGAATGGCTGATGTACGACCAAGGTGGATAATAACAAAGAATAATGAATAGAGTGCATATATGAAGTTAAGTGACACAGCAACAATAAATCCGGGGAAACCGCCAAGAAGAACAAGGAAGATAGTTTCTGTTGAGAAAGCCTGTGCAATCATGCCTACTCTGCCCTTACGGTCTACGTGTTTAAGGCTGTTAAGAGGACCTATTATTGAATTGAGTTTTTTCTTTGCACCGTCTACAGGACCGGAAACACCTTCAAGTGCTGAATTTGCACCATTTACAGGACCGGAAACACCTTCAAGTGAATTTGCTATACCGTCGAGCTGTCCGATAGGTTCCATAATAAGACTTGTGAGCGGCTTCGGAAAATCGCTGTTATCTGCGAGAGACTGTAATTTTTCCTGAACATCAGCGATATTTGCCTTTACATCTTCAACACTTTTTGTAGCTCCTGAGAGAGTACCCTTAATACTGCTTACATTGTCACCGACGCCTTCAAGGCTTTCCTGAATTTCCACTGCACTTTGCTGCATTTCAACAACGCCCTCATCCTCAATACCTGTAACTTGAGACTGTACATACCAAGTTGCAAAGTACAAAATAGTGAGTATTATAATAATCGGGATATTTGTTTTAGATTTTTTCATAGTTATTACTCCATTCTATTATTGCAACTGTTGACCGAGCTGGTTCTGTTTGGCTGAATATACATCATTTTCTGTTGTTTCCATGCCTGTATAAGCGGAGAGGGTCATACTTCTGCTGCCAATCTGAGCTGATGTAACTGCAATAGTTTTTATTGCTCCTGCGAGTTCATTTCCTGTTGATGTATGCATAATTGTGTCCTTGTCACCCGTAAACAGTTCAAGCATTTCGTCATTTGGGTCATTTCCTATTGCGAGAGCGGTTTTCAGTCCGTATCTGAACCAGCTGTTATTTTTAAGGGCATCAATCTGCTGTCGGTAATCGTCTGAGGGATAGCCGTCTGTCATAAGAAATATGACGGGGGCATATGAAAGTGAGGGGGCATTCATGAAGGCACTTCTTGAAAGTTTATTGTTAAGTTCTGCGAAAGCCGCACCCATATTTGTTTCACCGTCAGCCCTGAGTCTTGACCATTCAAATTCTTCAACGGGGACGGGCTGCTGAGTTATCCAGTTTACATCAGAAGAGAATGTAAGCACAGCGATTTTAACTTCCGTATCAGCCGCACCTATTCTGCGTATTTCGGGGATAAGCTCCTCCATAGCGGTATTAAGCTCGCCCATTTTAGTACCTTTCATGCTGCCTGAGGTATCTATCATAAAGAACATGACAAGGCTTTTTCTTGAAACACCCGCTGCATCGAGGGGGTCTTCACCGAACATTCGGGCTTTTCTGCCTGTACTCATTTTTCAACTTCCTTTCTTATATTTTAGCTTTTATCTCGCCAAAATCTATTTCAAGACCGCTCCAAATGGGGAAGCCTTTTCCGGGGGCGATATTATAGAACACTCCGTCAGGGAATCTTACATTCCATGTAAGTGAGGAGCAGTTCTTTATGCCGAGTACGCCGGGTTTGAGTCTGTTCTCGACAATTTCGCCTGCAACGCTCTGGAAATCGTCTGATTTGGGGTCAATTTCGCATTCATAGAAGCGGCAGCCCCTGAACAGCGGGAGACGCCACTGTCTGTCGCTGAAACCTATTGAGCCTATGACATTCTGACATTTCGGGCATCTGAAAGTAGTATCATTGAGCTGTTCAAACATTGATGAGAAATTGGTTCTTCCGCATCTGCTGCACATTATTATTTCCGAGCGCAGGCGGACGAAGAGTTTCTGCCATTCATTTTCTATGATACGTCTGTTAGGTTCTTTTATACCTGTTGTAAACGAGAGAATGAAAGCATCTTTTATATAGTCGGGGTAGATTCTCCAGAATTTTATAACATTGTCATGAATACCTTTGACAGGGCGGTTTGAGTTGTCGTCGGGGTCATAGATAAACACGGCATTCTGACCGTAGTGGCGCAGTTCCGAAGATTCTGTAAGGCAGATATCCTTTACAACTTTTTCGCCCTCCATGGGGTCGCCTCTGAAAAGGAGTTTGAAAAGGACTACTGCGAGGGAATACTTATCGGTCTGTACATTCGGCTTAGCGATTCCTCTTACGACTTCGGGAGCCATATATCCGGGTTTACCGCCTATACCGAAGTTACTTCCGTCGGGGGCGATGTTATCGCAGTCAACTACGAGGATATCGCCTGTATTGACGTTGATGAAGAAACCGCCGTCATTAAGGTCCTGATAGCTTTTTCCCGCACGGTGGAGCTGGCGGAAAGCGTTTACTATATTTATTACAGCCGTAACCATAGCGAAAAGGCTTGTGAATCTCACGGGTCTTTTTGAAGCAACGCCTGTCATGGGGTCTATTTCGAGTTTGTATGTATTGAGTATATCGACAAAAGAATCGAATCCCTTGGGGCGCAGATCCATAAGGTAGCCGAAAGTTCCGTCGGTATTTTCCTTTGTGAGATATTTCGGCCATATGAACTTGTCGCTTGGTGCGCCGGCCTTTATATTGTTCTGGATATTTTTGCGGAAAGCCTGAGGATTTTTGATTTTATCCACATCATACCATTTCAGAGCCCAGTTCATTCCGTTGAATTCGACGAGGTAGACGATACCCTGACCGCCGCTGCCGATGACGCTGAGTACCTTGGCATAGCCTCCGTACTCCATTTCAACTTCCTGACCGACTTTAAGTTCAATCATTAAAATTCATTCCTTTCGTTATATGTGGTTGTCATTTGAAGAAAAGACCTCTCGAAACAGTTTCCACTTTTATTGCGTTGTTGAGGCAGTATTTGTGGACGTAGGAATTTTCGTAGCATCTTATTGTCAGTGCGCTGCAATAGGCGAAAGCATTTTCGTCAATAAACTTTATGCTGTCGGGCAGGAAAAGTTTTCTGAGACTTTCGCAGCCTGCGAACGCCATAGCACCTATACTGCTGACAGTGGGGGGAACGTCGATTATTTCGAGACTTCTGCAGAACTGGAAGGTAACGTCCTCTATTTCGAGTATACCGTCAGGGATTTTGAGCATTGTAAGTTCCTCGCAGTGGTTGAAAGCACCCTGTTTTATAAGTCTTATTGATGCGGGAAATTCTATTACTCTCAGACCCTTGCAGTTTGAGAAGGCGTATTCGCCTATGGCTATCATTGAATCGGGGAGTTCAACGGAGCGTATATTTCTGAATCCGTCGAAGCAGAAACCGTCTATTTTTGTATAACCGTCGGGTATGACAACTACATTTTTGCCTAAAAGCCTGAATCTGTATTTTGAAGCCATAGCTCTTGTATAGACTTTTGAATCTATGAGTATCTGGTTAGCTTTTTTCTTTTCTTCCTCGGTGACTTTTTTCTCAGCCTCATACATAGTGGCTTCGTAGTCCCAGTCGAGGAGGTAAGCGAAGCATGAAACGACAAATTCGGCGGCATTTTTTGAAAGGAACATATCGTCAACGATAAACTGTTCAGCCTTTGTTATGGCGATTTGCTGATTTACTTCATTGAGCATATCATTAAGCACGCCTGCCCTGAGCATATTTTTCAGCAGGCGGCGTTCCTTGTCGTATTCGGGGATATAGTCGCTCAGGAGGGCGATAAATTTTTCTCTGTCGTAAATTATTCCGTTACCGTGCAGGTCGATTATTTTTTTAAGTTCTTTTTTTACAGCGACAGTATTTTCAAATCCTTCGATGTTGCGTTCCGAATTGTTTTTCTTGGGTTCTTCCTTTTTAGTGGGCGCACCGCACTGGGGGCAGAACATCAAATCCTGTGCAAATTCTGCATTGCACTTTTCACAGCGCATAATTCAACTCTCCTTCTTATAATATCGCAGCGGCAATTTATTTTTTATATAGTGACAAGCCGCTCAAACAAATTGTACTAAAATGCAAAAGCGCATAGTAGAGTATTCACTTACAATCAGTATACCACTTTTAAATAAAATTGTCAAGTAATTTTTAAAAATACAGAATCTCTTTGGTGATATTTTCCAAAAAGCAGGCGTGTAATTTTAACAGTGTGAAAAAAGGCTGTTTTAAGGGAAATTTTTAATATACAGACAGTGCTTTCCGCATGATTTGTATATATACTTACCTATGCAAGGGCATTTGTCATAAAAAAATTTGAATAAAGTGTACAAAACTTTACTTTCAATTATGTGCAATTATTTTTGTACAGGTACTTGAAATTCATTTAATAATGTGGTAAAATATATCTATATATACGTCTCAGGACAAATTTACCATAAGGAGGATATTGTCATGAAAAACAAAACAAAAAGATTCTTAAAAAATGTTCTGCTCGTATCCCTTGCACTGTCATCTGTATCAATAATGGGCGGCTGCGGCTCAAAAAAGAACGATTCACTTAAAATCGCTGTACTTTCCAAAAAACAGGCTGAGGTTTCAAACTACTGGAAAATTATCAAGAAAGGTTCCGAAGACGCAGGAAAAGAAATAGGCGCAGAGGTAATCTTTGACGCACCTCAGGATCCCGCCAACCTCGAACAGCAGATTGAACTTGTAAATAAATATGCCAATGAAGGTGTAAGTGCTATCGTTATCGCTCCCATAGACAAAGATGCACTCAACGATTCACTCAATGCCGCAAGCGAAAATGGTATACCGATTATCGCAATTGATTCCGATACAAATGCAAAAAGCAAAAAAACCTGCATAAGTACCGATAACTACGCAGGCGGAAAAACAGCAGGAAAAGCCGCTGCCGATATCGCAGGCGGCGATATAAAGGCTTTCATTGTCTCAGACAGCGAAACAGCACAGAATACCGCCGACAGAATAAGAGGTTTCACAGAAGCCGCAAAAGACGGAAATATCGAAGTTTCTGACGTGCAGTACTGCGACAGCGACAGGGGAAAGGCTAAGGATATCGCCCTCGATGCAATCAAAGCAGATGACAAAAATGAAATAAAAGTCATGTTCGGTGCAAATGAAGCCTCTACCCTCGGAATCTGCGATGCCGTCGCAGAAGAAGGTCTTGAAGACACTATAAGCGTTATCGGCTTTGACTGCTCAGATGATGTTATAGATTTCATGAATAAAAACGTAATAGATGCAACTATCGTTCAGAATCCCTACAACATGGGCTATCTCGGTGTTAAAAATGCACAGAAAGCCTGTAACGGTGAATCAGTTTCAAGTGCCATTGATACAGGCGTTACAAGAGTAACTCCGGATAATCTCGATGATAAGGATATTCAGTTCCTTATCAATCCTCTTGGTAACTGACAGGAGGATATAAAATGGCAAAAAGTAAAAATAAAAATGTCAGCGTCTATAAGTTTACTGCCGTAATGCTTGCGGTGGTATGTCTTTTCAATACGGGTGTTCTCAGTATTATCTATACAAGGGCAAGAGAAATAAACAAGAGTACAACAAATTCTGTAAAGTATATGTCAATTATCAGCGACAAACTCTCAGAAGTAAACGAAAACGTACTCTTTCTTATATCCGATATGAAAGATGATGATAGCAATGTACTTCAGAACGAAAAAAAAGCCTTTGAAGAAATAGAAAAGAATATGAAACTTTATGAGGCAGAAAAACGTCATTCCGAAAAGGAACTTGAACAATATGCTAAAGCAAAAGAGGCTATTGAAAGATATAAGAACAAATTGCAGGAACTTTTCAACTCTATGTCAAATTTCGGCACAGACAATGTTAGTTTGTATCTTGATAACGTTTACATAATAGAAGCCGATGTAAAAACAAAAATTACTTCAACAGTTGAACTTTCAATTGAAAATGCCGAAACCCTCAATAAACGTAATTCAGTGGTTCACGGCATAGCACAGCTTATCCTCATCATATTCCTCGTTGTCGGCGAAATTGCAATATACTTCGCTATAAGGCGTGCAAAACGAAACGAGGAGGAACTCGAAGAAAGAAGCAATGCCCTCGATGCAGCAGGCAAAAGACTCAAAATGTCACAGCAGAAAATGGAGGATATCGCCCTCACAAATATCCTTACAGGTATGAAAAACAGATATGCTCTCGAAAATGATATCCTTCCCAGACTCGAAACAGACCAGTTCAATATAGCTGTCTTTGACCTCGACAGATTCAGACAGATAAACGATACTTTCGGATATGATTTCGGTGACGAATACCTCGCAAGCATCGCAGAACAGCTTAAAGCAAATTTCTCAGATGTTGCGGAAATATACAACATAACAGGAAATGAATTTTGTTTCATATTCAACAGCAATGTATCAGATTCTCAGGCACAGAGAACCGCTGAGGGTATACTTGCAGTAATGTCAAGCCAGTATGAAGTAAACAGAATCATGACACAGCTTACAGCATCAGGAAGTATTTATCACTATCTCCCCAATGACTGCCTTAACCTCGATTCACTCCTTATAAAAATGGATACTGCTGTCCGTCAGGTAAAGGCTAACGGCGGAAATTCAATTTATAAAGTAAACAGTCTTTAATAAAAAAACCTGCGGTATGTTGCCGCAGTTTTTTTATAATTAAAAATCAAACAAAAACTTGACAAATTTATCAGAATAATGTATAATGTATAATATTAATCTGTGCAGGGCATATATGTGTTCTGCCAATGAAACAGGAGGTTTTTATTATGTGCGGAATAGTCGGATTTACAGGAAGCATACAGGCAGCCCCTGTCCTGCTTGACGGACTTTCAAAACTTGAATATAGAGGCTATGATTCAGCAGGTATCGCTGTCAGGGACGGTGACAAAGAACCCGAAATCGTAAAGGCTAAGGGCAAACTCGAAGAACTTAAAAAAATGACCAATAACGGCGAAGCTGTAAAGGGAAGCTGCGGTATCGGTCATACACGCTGGGCTACACACGGCGAGCCTTCAACCGAAAATGCTCACCCCCACAGCAGTGATGATTCAAATGTAATTGCCGTTCACAACGGAATTATTGAAAACTATCAGCAGCTTAAAGAAAAACTTATCAAGAACGGTTACGAATTTCATTCGCAGACCGATACGGAAGTAGCTGTAAAACTTATCGACTATTACTACAAAAAATATAATGAAGGTCCTGTGACTTCTATCGCAAGGGCTATGGTCAGAATAAGAGGTTCATACGCTCTCGCTGTAATGTTCAAGGACTATCCGGGCGAAATATATACCGCACGCAAGGACAGCCCCATGATAATAGGCGTTACAGGCGGTGAAACCTATGTCGCATCTGATGTCCCCGCTATCCTTAAATATACAAGAAATGTCTACTATATAGGAAATATGGAAATTGCAAAACTCGAAAAAGGCAATGTCACTTTCTACAATATAGACAGCGAAGTAATCGAAAAGCCCCTCACTGAAATAAAATGGGACGCTGAAGCGGCTGAAAAAGGCGGCTATGAACATTTCATGCTCA
>DGRR01000012.1 GCA_002389995.1 Ruminococcus sp. UBA4383
CGTAGAACTCAAAATTATGGGTAATCTGATTATATCTTACAGAATACCCCATTTCGTCAATATATTTTTCAAACTGCTCATAATCTTCAAGCGGAATTTTTTTATTCTTGGCTGTTTGTTTATTGTCAGATATTTTTTTTATTGGCTGTGTCTTATGTAAATCCGATTTCCATTTTTCGATATCAAGATTTTCTGCCCGTTCTGATAGTCCTGCAAGCGTTTTTTCAAGCCCTTGCCTGTCATGGAGTAATAAGTCATTGGCATCTTTAAAGCCGCCGTATACGTCATTCTGAGCCATTATATAAGGCGTTTCGTGTTCTTTGCAGAGAGCGGACAATTTTTCAGCCGCTTTTCGTCCTGCATTGTCGTTGTCCATGGCGATTATAAGGACGGTTTTCGATATATTATAATTGAAAATTTTCCCTATATTGCTGACCGAACCCAGACCAATACACGGAAAACCGCACTCGTCAATGCTCATGCAGTCGATTTCACCCTCCACAACAAAACAATAAGGCTGATTTAATGCCGAAATATTGAGAATATTCGCTTTCCCTCGTTTCTGTTTCAGGTTCTCGGCTGTGCTTCTCCATGCGAATGAATTTGATGAAGTCGGAATTATCACAGCCGGGGTCATCTGATTATTTTTATACATGAAGTCTGAGACATATCCGCAGTGAAATTTCCGCTGTGTATCGGGAGATATTCCCCTTTTCGTCAGGTAGTCGGTTTCATGCAGTCGACTTTCTGCGAACTCAAAAAATTTTGTATAATCTTTTTCTTTTTTGTCTGTCTTATCTTCCTGTTTTTTCTGCGGAATATCGGAAAATATACGATATTTTTCTTCAAGTTCCGTCTTTATCTGCTGAAAATCTCTCTTTATGTCCAGATGATTGATTTCGGCATAGAGATTGAAAATATCACCGCTTGCCTGACAGGAAAAGCAATAATATTTATTATTTTCAGGATAAAATGTAAATGCTCCCGTGTGGTTATTACCTGTTCCGCTGCCGCAAATCGGGCAGATATATTGGTTCTTTGAGTCTGATTTTGTTGTGATTTCGTTTACATAATCAAGTAAGTGTCTCTTAACCTCGTTGTTTTCCATAATAAAAAATCCTCCGTTTTCTCGGAGGTTCACATCTCTATTACACAAAATCCCAAAAAATTATGAAACACCCTATTGACAAAATGCCATAACTATGCTATAATACCATTGACATTGGATTATAGCTGTGCTATAATAAATATAATGGTGGGTAATTGAGAGCGAACCTCAGTTATTCGAGGGAGAACGAAGTAGAGAGCGTTCTCCCTCTTTGCCTATTATATCATATACAAAGAAAAGAATCAAGTCCTGTGGAAATTTTTTGCAGGATTTTTTTATTTTTTAAGAGAGAAAAATTAGTTAAATCAAACCCAGCAAGCACGGTTATCGGTATTACTTTTGTGCCGATAACAGCTTGTGAGGGAAAGCCCTCAGACCCTAAATTGTCCATCAGAAAAGCAAAAATTATATAGGGTTTCAGGGAAAATTTTTCCCTGACAAGTTGTGCGGTCAAAAAAGCAAAATTTTAATTTTGTGTACCATGACCGCCGTGCTTGCTACTTTTCAAAAGACTGTTTTCAGGCAGCTTGAACTTCATCAAAGTTTACTCAAAAATCAAATAAAAATAAACCGCACAGGAGTCCTGCACGGCTGAAAATTCATATTATTTATTCTGTTGCTGATTTTGCATATTTTTGCAGAACCAGAGAGGCATCAGCGGCATTTATTGCACCATCGCCGTCAAGGTCTGCAAATTCGGGACTGAAATTATAGATTGGCGGATAATTCTTCACCGAAAACTCGGCATAGGATTTCAGGAGCAGTGATGCATCAGCGGCATCTGCCTGACCGTTGCAGTCAATATCTCCCTGTTCAATCTTTTTGTCAAATATATTGTCTTTATCGTCATCAATGTAGATGTCAAAAGAATCTGAATCAGTATTATATTTGAACATTATATCATTAGTGCATATAATCCTGAATATATGTTTTCCGTCAAGACCTGTCCTGTAATAGTCAAGCCAGCCGCCTTCCGTTTCAAGGCGGTTTCCGAGCGTTATAATTGCATCGGTCTGACCGTCTGTCTGCAAAAGGAAACCGTTTTCATTTATTTCAACTGCTGTTTTTGTGCCTGTATTCTGCATGAAATCCCCTGTCATATTAATTTGAAACATATTGAACGGTTCGCCCTGCCAGTCCGCATTATAAGGGCTTTTTTCGGAAACAAGCTCCAGTGCTACATTCCCCTCGTGATTTGTTTCTATTCTGTTCTCGGAGAAATCAACGTCAAATTTTCCCTCTGCATATAAAGTTGAATAACTGTCCATATCTGTTACATAAAGTTGTGTTGCTGATGCATTGGCATTTTCGGGCATTTCGTCTATGCTGAATTTTATATTCTTATCCGCTGTACTGACAAAATATTTACGCATTCTTTCATCTAATTTGCCCACAATGCTTGGAAGTATGTCGTTGACAGTAATATCAAGAGGTTCTTTCCCCGTTCCGTTGTAAGTTTTTCCGTCAACTGTAAGGCTGTAATCTGAAAGAGTGAAATTATCTATCTCAATTGCCGTGAGGTCTGATATATCCTTTTCAAGTTCATAACTTGGATTTATACAGCCCTTGTAATTGAGAAAATTCTCATCGTCATATATTCCCCTGATGTACAGGCTTTCATCTTCACTGCCCAGATTGTAGGCAGGAATGTAAAAATTATAATCATTGGTATTGATGTATATGCAGGTATTTTCGGCAAAACCGCCTGCAACAGTGTTTCCGTTTTCATCTTTCTGTTGCAGATTGCTGTCAAGGGTAAGAATACATTTGTTATAAATTTTATCATTGAATGTCCATTCACCGTCTGTACAGCCTATACCGACAACGGCATGACCGAATTTCGTGCCGCTCAGATTGATAACAAAATATTTATCCTCCTGCATAGCTTTTTCAGCGTATTCAATAAGGTCTTTTGCCTGTTTTTCGTGGTCGCTGTTGCAGAAATAATATCCGTCAGAGAGTTCTTTTTCCTGATATAACTGTGTTGCCGCATAATATGAGATAATGCCGTTCACATCATCATTGAACTGTATGTCGTGAATAGTTTCTGCTCCCTCCTGAATATCGGAGGGCTTTATTATGCCGTTATGCACAAGAACCTGTAAAACAGCCATTCCGTAGCAGTGACCGCTTGCGGCTATTTTAGTCATCTGCGGCATAACCCCCCTGTAATTGTCAATATCGGAACAATTTTTATTAAATTCTGCGATATAGTCGGCTTTAACGCTATTGGAAACATAATTGACAAAATTAAAATAGTCGGTATCTGCTCCGAGAGATGAGGCTATTTCCGAAACAGTTGTTTCAGTTGATTCTGTTTTATCGACAGCACGGACACTCATTGTTGATATGCCCGAAAATGCCGTTACTGCTGTTGTAGTGACTGCTATAATCTCTTTTTTCATGGTTGTATCCTCCTCATATTCGGTCTGTATATTATTTTCTTCTGTGAGTTCTTTTTCTGTATCGCCTTCTTCTGATTCTTCTGGGATTATATTTTGAATTTCTTCATATTCGCTTTTAAATGCGGTTGTATGGCTTTCTTCTGTTGGCATAGTATAGTACACGCTCTTTGTCGCTGCGTGGCTTATACACTCGATACTTGCCATTTCTGATGATGTTTGAATATCTGTTTTGTATTCTGTCGTTGTCAGGTTCTCGGAAGTATGTGTTTCGTTAATT
>DGRR01000119.1 GCA_002389995.1 Ruminococcus sp. UBA4383
AGAGGAAAATTTTCGCCCTTGACATGAGAGTGAACGGAGCAGAGCGAAGTGAACGGAATGTCAAGGCTCAATGGCGAAAATTTGACGATTATAAATAAGGAGTTGATAGTATGGCAAATATAGTTATTCTCGGTTCGGGCGGTTTCGGTCTCAGTATTGCTGTAATGGCTCGTCAGTGCTGTAATCATAATGTTACGGTATGGTCAAAGTTTCAGTCCGAAATTGACGATATAAGGGCGCACGGCGAACATATGCAGAAACTCCCCGGAGTACCAATATCAGAGAATATAAGGCTTACAAGCGACATATCATGTATAAAGGGCTGTGATATTCTCATATTCGGTATACCTTCATCTTTCGTGCGTGATGTCGCAAAACTCGCTGCACCTTACGTTGAAGAAAATATGACTGTCGTAAACCTCGGAAAAGGTCTTGAAGCAGGCAGTCTCAAAAGACTCAGCGTGGTTATAGGCGAGGAAATAAAAACTGATAAGCTTGTCGTTCTTTCAGGTCCGTCCCATGCGGAGGAGGTCGCAAGATGTATTCCCACAACTCTCGTTGCCGCATCGGAAAATATAAAGGCGGCTGAATATATTCAGCAGGCTCTTGGAAGTGAATTTCTCAGAATATACCTGAGAAATGATGTTGTCGGCTGTGAACTCGGAGGAGCTTTGAAGAATATTATCGCCCTCTGTGCAGGTATCTGTGACGGTATGGGCTACGGCGACAATACAAAAGCGGCTCTCATGACGAGAGGCATTCACGAAATCGCAAGGCTCGGAGTTGCGGCAGGTGCAAATGAAAATACTTTCGGTGGTCTTACTGGTATCGGTGATCTGATAGTCACCTGTACAAGTATGCACAGCAGAAACAGACGTGCAGGTATTTTAATCGGTCAGGGAAAAACTCCTGAAGAAGCTGTCAGACTTGTCGGCACTGTCGAGGGTTATTACTGCTGTAAATCCGCCTATCAGCTTGCAAAGAAACTCAATGTCGAAATGCCTATAACAGAACAGCTCTATGATGTGCTTTTCAATGGCGGAGATGTTAAAAAATCTTTGCAGAAATTAATGCTCAGACCCATGATATATGAAGAATTTTGAGAGGTGATTATGATGATAAATTTAATTGAATACAGAGGTCATATCCGTAACTGGAGAAATCTCTGCGGACAGCTCGGCATAGATTCATCACTTGCAAAAGACGAACGTGAAAGGGAAATCATAAAAAAAGCCTATGAAAAATGGGGCAGGGATATGGCTGAACATCTCTATGGTATGTTCGCATTTTATCTCGATGACAATGGAAAAATATTCGCTGTGCGTGACCATTTCGGAACAAAACCCTTTTATTACTATGTGACGGCTGATAACAGGCTTCTCTGCGGAACATATATAAAAAATATCATGGAGCAGGACGGATTTGTAAAGGAAATAAACAGGGATATGCTCCAGATTTATATGACGCTTACTTATGTCGCAGGCGAGGATACTTTCTTCAAAGGCGTTAAAAAACTCATGCCGGGTCACTGGCTTGAATTTGAAAACGGAAAACTCACTGTACAGCGTTACTGGAAACCCGATTTCAAGCCTGACAATTCAAAAACCGTTGACGACTGGGCAGACGAAATTCACAGCACTATACAGAATATTTTCCCCGAAGTTCTCGAAGAAAATGAATCCGCTGAGTCATTCCTTTCAGGCGGTGTGGATTCTTCATATGTCCTTGCAATGTCAAATGTAAAGGTAACAGATTCGTGCGGATATGATGACGAGCGTTTTGATGAATCGCCCCTCGCAAAGAAAACCGCTGATATTCTCGGCAGGGAAAATAACCGCTGTCTGATTACTCCCAAAGCTTATTTCGATATAGTACCCTATGTTATGTACAATATGGAACAGCCTCTCGGTGATGCCTCCGCAATAGCATTTGCCATAGCCTGCAAAGCTACCGCAGAACATACAAAAATATGCTATTCAGGAGAGGGCGCAGATGAATTTTTCGGCGGATACAATATGTACCGTAACGCTGAAAGATACGGCGATAACCTCAAAACTTTCTATGTCGGAAATACAAATATCATGAAGGAAGAAGAAAAACAGAGGATTCTCAAAAGCTATAATCCCGATGTTCTCCCGATAAACCTTGTCAAATATATTTATGACGAAACAGAAGGTCTTGACCCGCTTACAAAAATGTCCGATGTTGATATTCAGATATGGCTCGAAGGAGATATCTACCTCAATGTTGACAAGATGAGTACAGCCGCAGGTCTTGAAATCCGTATGCCGCTCACCGACAGGAGAATTTTTGATATAGCCTCCCGTATGCCTTCAAAATTCAAGGTGAATGATGAAACAAACAAAGTTGCATTCCGTACCGCCGCCGCAAAGGTTCTTCCCGAAGAAATTGCTTTCCGCAAGAAACTCGGCTTTATAGTTCCTATCCGCATATGGCTCGCTGATGAACGCTATAACGCTGATGTAAGGGCTAAATTCAACAGCAGTTATGCCGCAGAATTTTTCAATATTGACGAAATAAACGCAATATTCAATGACTATGTGGGCGGAAATTCCGACAACTGGCGCAAGGTCTGGACAATTTATACTTTCCTTGTATGGTATGAGGAATATTTCGTAAAAAGATAAAATTAATAATACCGCAGTATATTTGATACTGCGGTATTTGTTTTGGTAAATATTACAATTCTGATATGATGCAGATGTGCAGTATGCTGAAATTTTTCAAATCAGAAGATAAGTGTTGACACTGTGTCAGAATAATGATATAATATACATAGTGACACGATGTCAGAATACGGATTTGTTTTCGGATTTCTTGTGAATCAGTCAGGAGGTAAAAAATGAAATACACTGCACTCGGAAATTCAGACCTCAGAGTGTCCCGTATCTGTATGGGCTGTATGGGATTCGGTGACGCTCAGAACGGTCAGCATTCATGGACAATTGACGAGGAACACAGCCGTGAAATAATAAAACGTGGTCTTGAACTCGGAGTTAATTTCTATGATACCGCAATAGGCTATCAGTCAGGAACAAGCGAACAGTATGTAGGCAGAGCATTGAAAGATTTCGCAAGGCGTGATGAAGTTGTGGT
>DGRR01000056.1 GCA_002389995.1 Ruminococcus sp. UBA4383
TCCTGTATATCTAAAATAATTGAACATATACGATTGATATGAAGGTATTCTTTTTTAAGTTTTTTATGTATTCTTATATCGGATTTAAGGGCAGGTTTGTCGAAGTTGCCCCACACAAAAACTTTTTTGATATTATATTTGTGTACAAGTCTGACGGCGGCTGACATAACATCATCAGAGTCGGGAGAGTTGTTTATATCTTCCTGACTGAGCAGAGTAAGATTCTTACATTCATCGGTCATCTGGGGATACTTATTGGGGCGGCAGGTGCAGTAAAAATTCTCCTTTATTCTGTATTTGTCATCGCATATAACAAAACCGACAGAAAGAATTTCACATTTCCAGCGTGATATGCCCTTGCCGCAAGTAAATTCAAAGTCTGCAAAGCATAAAAATTCTTGTTTGGCTTTCCGGGTCAAACAAACCACCTCCACATATGATATATGATAATTATATCATAATAACACTATAAAATCAATATATTTTGGCAATATAGAAAAAGAATTTTTGTTTTAACTTATAAATATATTTTTATTAGTTATGTTTAACAAAAATAATATGCTTTATACAAATATTTCCCTCGTTTTTGGCGAGGGAAATTATAATTAAAAATATAAATTTTTAAAGTATAAAGCATATAAGACCTGAACAGCCGTCATTTATGATTCTTTCGAGCGTTTCCTGAAGTTTCATTCTTGCATCTGAGGGCATTTTGCACAGCTTGTTGTGCAGACCTTCATTAACGAGGTCGTGGAGGGACTTTCCGAAAATATTGCTTTCCCATATTTTTGCAGGGTCTTCATCAAATCCGTCAAGCAGGTACATAATAAGTTCTTCTGATTGTTTTTCCGTGCCGACAATAGGCGAAACAGTAGTATTTATATTGGCTTTCATGAGGTGGATAGAGGGGGCGGAGGCTTTAAGGCGCACGCCGTATTTTCCGCCCTGTTTGATGATTTTAGGTTCTTCGAGGGTAAGTTCTTCCTGCTGAGGCATAACAATTCCGTAACCTGTTGCCTCCACTTCTTCGAGGGCGGGAGCGATACGGCTGTATTTCTTTTTGATGTCATTGAGTTCCATTAAAAGGGGCATCAAATCGCTTTCGCTTTCGATATTTATACCTGTTTCCTCGCCGAGAATCTTATAGAAAAGGCTTGAATCGAGTTCGGCAGTAACGGTTACAGAGCCTTTTCCGAGGTCTATTGAACTTATTGAGGTACTGACTATATGCGGACATTCTCTCATAGCTTCGACAGCGGAATTTACTTCACGGACGATTTTGATATCTTTTGCGGCATTTCTGATACAGTCGAGGATTTCGGATTTAAGCCAGTGACCTTTTTCGAGGGAATTTATCCAGCGTGCAGTTCTGATATTTATTTCTGAGATAGGGAAAGAATAGAGAATTTCCTTCATAATTTCGCTTATATCGTTTTCGTCAAGACTTAGAGCGTTAATGGGGATAACTTTTGCATCATATTTTTCTGTAAGCTGTGCAGCGAGTTTTTTTGAATCGGGCGAGGAGGGATTGACAGTATTAAGCACAACGACAAAGGGCTTTCCGAGTTCACGAAATTCACGGATAACACGTTCTTCACATTCTTCATATTCAGTTCTTGGAATATCTGATATACTGCCGTCAGTAGTAATTACAAGACCAATTGTTGAATGGTCTGTTATAACTTTCTGAGTACCTATTTCAGCCGCCATATTAAAAGGTATAGCTTCGTCAAACCATGAAGTCATAACCATTCTGGGCTGTTCGTTTTCGATATATCCTATCGAACTGGGAACGATATATCCCACGCAGTCAATAAGTCTTACATTCATGACAGCACCGTCACCGAGGTCAATTTCGACAGCTTCTTCGGGAATGAATTTCGGTTCGGTAGTCATAATAGTTTTGCCTGCGGCGGACTGCGGGAGTTCGTCAACCGCTCTTTCACGCATGAAACTGCTTTTGATATTGGGTATTACAAGAGTTTCCATAAATTTTTTTATGAAAGTAGATTTTCCCGTCCTGACAGGCCCTGCAACGCCTATATAAATATCGCCGCCTGTACGTTCAGCGATATTGCCGTAAATATTTTTAGTCATAATCTGTTCCTTTCATAGTTATTTTCAGCCGTCAACTATTGGTATAAGGAGCATACCGTCAGATTCCACAATATCGCTCACAAGTTCATTTTCCTCCAGTATGGAATCGACATCAGTGCTGTATCTTTTGGCGATATCCCATACATTTTCGCCTTTTACGCCGAAATATAATTTTATGGCATAGTCACCGTCACGCTGTTTTTTAGTTTTGTCGTCTATCAGTATTTCTGAAACAGCCCTTACAGTTGAAGAACCTGAAACGGATATTTCTGCGGATATATCGGATTTTGCGGTGAGTACCCCTTCTGATGATATATTATATGAAACGTCTGTTACATTTATTGATGCAGAAAGTGAAGAACCTGAAATATCATTTTCTATACTGATAATCTGTTCAAAGGCTTCATCTCTGTCGGGCATGACAATCATTCCTGAATTGTCCTCAGCCGCCATTGAATAAGTTAGCATACCTGTAATTATGACATTTTTTCCGTCCTCTGAGAGTCTTGTATTTATATTTTTCGGAGTTACCCACATGGCGAATATATTAACAGGGGTATTGTCGCCCTCTGATATTTTGGCGGTATGTCTGAAATTTTCATTATAAATTACAGGCAGTTGTCTTGCATTTATATCAGAAAAAGATACATCGCAGGGGTATACGGTTGAATATGCATCAGATGCTATCATAATTGAAGAAGTTCTGACGGCATCGCAGGAGAGTTTTATTTCTGTTTCGTATTTCAGTATACGGTTATCGTTATTTTTATCGCCTGTCGGGGTGAGTTCACAGCTTATAATTTCGGCAGTTGCTGAACATGAAAAGCTTTCGTCAAGACCGTCCATATCGCTTATCTGGCTGTAAGGCACACTGAAAGACATAGCCTCAACAGTACCTTTTCCGTCTTTTTCGCAGGAATATAAAAGGCGGATATTTATTTCGCCTTTGGTCATAAGTTTTCCTGAGATTATTTTAGTTTCGGGGACAGTTGGAATACATCTGCTTGATATAACGGATATTATTGCAGGCTGGGCGGGGGAAATTTCTGTTTCCTCGGATATACGGACAATTTTTTCTGTATTTAATTTTGAAGATGCAAAATTTACGGGAATTTTTCTGAGCTGAATATTCATTCCTGAAACATCGCTTATAACTTCCTGTTCCTTAGTTCCTGAAACGTCAATTTTCACAGATACAGCCGCCCTCATATCAAGACGGCGTTTATTTACTGCACGATAATTTACATGGTCTGTTTTGGCAGAAATTTTAACTGTCGGGTCGGAGCAGGATTTTCCGAGTTCGGCGGTTTTTGAAAAGCTCTGTTTCTGCGATATACAGCGGATAATACTGTCGCTGTCGGTACAGTAGAGTATTTTTATATCACATTTCAATTCATATGAAAGCTTGTCACCGATTACGGAATAACCTGTTATAACAGGTGATACCTCACATCTTACAAGTCGGAAAATATCGGGGTAGTAGTCGGGAAGTATGTAATCAAGTTC
>DGRR01000231.1 GCA_002389995.1 Ruminococcus sp. UBA4383
TGACGATTTTAAATAAGGAGTAAAAAATTATGGGAATCAATATCGCAATTGACGGACCTGCAGGAGCAGGAAAAAGCACTATCGCTAAAATGGTATCGGCTCAGATGGGATATATCTATGTTGATACGGGCGCACTTTACAGAACCGTTGCCCTCTACATCACAGAGAATAATATCTCCGATGATGAAATCGAAAAAGCCCTTGAAAATGCCAACGTTTCACTGAAATTCATTGACGGGGCGCAGAGAGTATTTTTAGGGGACAGGGACGTTTCAGACCTTATAAGAACACCTGAAATATCTATGGCGGCATCAAGAACTTCCGCAATTCCAGCAGTAAGGGCGTATCTCTTTGAAACTCAGCAGAAAATAGCAAGGGAAAATAATGTAATCATGGACGGCAGAGATATAGGAACAGTTGTTCTTCCAAATGCGGACGTTAAAATTTTCCTTACAGCTTCCGCTGAGGAAAGAGCTAACAGAAGATTCAGGGAACTTTCAGAAAAACCCGACTGTCCGCCATATGAGGAAATCCTTGAAGATATCAAAAAGCGTGACTGGCAGGATATGCACCGTGAAACTGCTCCGCTTAAACAGGCTGATGATGCAGTTCTTGTGGATACAACAAAACTTAATCTCCAGCAGTCCGCTGACGAAATAACAAGAATCATAAGGGAGAGAATATAATGTACTATCTGGGCAGAGCAATTGTATGGATAGCATTTCATATTGCTTTTCGCATAAGAACGGAGGGAAAGGAAAATATTCCGGAAGGTGCTGTTATATATGCTTCAAATCACCGTACAAATGCAGACCCTCCGCTTGTGGCTATAACTTCCAAGGGTGAACTTTGCTTTATGGCGAAAGAAGAACTTTTCCATAACAAATTTTTCGGCGCACTGATACGCTCCCTCGGAGCATTTCCCGTTTCAAGAGGAAGCGGAGACATGGAGGTTATTGACAAGGCTGTAAATAACCTGAAAGACGGCAAAAGCCTCATGATTTTCCCCGAAGGTACTCGTTCAAAAGACGGAAAAGTCCAGAAAGGTCATTCAGGTGCTGCCCTCATAGCCGCAAGAACAGGAAAATTAATAGTTCCTGTCGGTATCTGTTTCGGAGAAAAATTAAAGTTCCGCACAAAAATTACCGTTAAGTTCGGCAAACCTGTCGACCCAGCCGAGTATGTGGAAATATCCGATACACCTAAAACAAGAAACCTCGTGAAAATTAAAAAACGCTATATGCAGGAAATTAAACTCCTCGTAGAGGGTCAGCCCGATGAGAAAATTATAAATCAGGAGGAAGAAAATGCCTGAAATAAAAGTCGCAAAATCAGCAGGTTTCTGTTTCGGGGTTGACAGAGCCGTCAAAATGGTGTATAATGAACTTGACAGCGGTACGAAAGTAGCTACGCTCGGTCCTATTATCCATAATCAGGACGTTGTGAACGATATGAATAAAAAAGGCGCAAGAGTTATTGAGTCAGTCAGTGAACTCCTGCCCGATGAAACTGTTGTCATTCGCTCACATGGTGTAGGCAGAGATGTGTACGACAGCATCACCGAAAAAGGCTGCCGTATGCTCGATGCAACCTGCCCTTTCGTATCAAGAATACATAAGATAGTCTCCGAAAAATCTCAGGAGGGATATCTTATTTTAATAGCAGGCGACGAAACTCACCCCGAAGTGCAGGGAATTGTTGGTCATTGTTCACAAAATTATATCGTTTTTAAGGATAATGTTGAGCTAAAACACCTTTTTGAAAAAAATCAGAATTTTTTTGGAAAAAAGCTTGCATTTGTCGCTCAAACAACGTATAATATAATAGTATGGAAGAAGTGTATGGACATTATCCCTAAGGGTCGTCCTGACATCGTAATATTTGATACTATATGCAATGCGACCGATACAAGACAGTCTGATGCGGCTGAACTTGCAAAAAGTTCAGACTGTATGATCGTTGTCGGCGGTAAACACAGCTCAAATACCGTTAAGCTGTATGAGGTGTGCAGCCGCTTCTGCAAAACGTATCATATAGAAAATGCACATGAACTTTCCTGTTTACAGCTGCCCAATGCCGTCAAAATCGGCATAACTGCCGGCGCATCTACCCCGGCGTATATAATCAAGGAGGTACAAAACAAAATGGCAGAAAATGAAACAATCATTACAAACCCCGATGAGGAAGTCTTTGATGAAGCGGCTATCGACAAGTCCTTCAAGAAAATACATACAGGAGAAAAAGTCGTAGGTATTGTTCAGACAGTTAATGATGCTGAAATCAGCGTTGACCTCGGTACTAAGCATACAGGCTATGTTAAGCTTGATGACCTCACCGATGATCCCTCAAAGAAACCCTCTGACATCGTTAAAGTGGGCGATGAAATCGAACTTATCGTTGTTAAGGTAAACGATAACGAAGGTACTGCTCAGCTTTCAAAGAAAAAAGTTGACGAGCAGGCAGGTTACGATAAGGTCGTTGCTGCCAAGGAAAACGGCGAAATCCTTGAGGGTACTGTAAGCCGTGTCGTAAATAAGGGCGCAATCGTAAATTATCTCGGTGTAAGAGTATTTATCCCTGCTTCACATTCAGGTCTGCCCAGAGGCGCAGAACTCGAACAGCTCAACAAGCAGAAGGTTGAATTTAAAATAATCGAAGTTGATGAAGACCCCAGAAAGAGAAGAGCTGTCGGCTCTATCAAGGCTGTAAAAGATGCCCAGAAAGAAGAAGCTAAGGCTAAATTCTGGGAAACTGCCGAAATCGGAAAAACCTATGTCGGCAAGGTTAAGTCTCTTACAAGCTTCGGTGCATTCGTTGACCTCGGCGGTATAGACGGTATGGTTCATATTTCCGAACTTTCATGGAAGAGAATCAAGCACCCCAGCGAAGTTGTTTCCGTTGGCGATACTCTCGAAGTTTACATCAAGGACCTCAAACCCGAAGAAAACAGAATTTCTCTCGGTTTCAAGAAGGCTGAGGACAATCCGTGGCAGATATTCCTCGATAATTACAGCGTAGGCGATGTTGTTAAGGCTACTGTTGTTTCTATCACAAGCTTCGGCGCATTCGCACAGATTATTGACGGAGTTGACGGTCTTATCCATATCTCTCAGATTGCTGACCAGAAAGTTGAAAACGTTAAGGATATCCTTTCCGTAGGCGATGAAGTAGATGTAAAGATAATCGACATCGACCCCGAATCAAAGAGAATCAGCATCTCTATGCGTGCACTTCTCGATAATTCCGATGAGGAAGATACAGAAGAATAATTTTCAGTTGATAAGAACCGTGTTTCGGCACGGTTCTTTTTTTGTCACAAATTATGTAAAATAAAAAAACTTACAATATTCTTTTTAGTGCGATAAAAAATATGTTGCAATTATATAAAATATGTGTTATAATAATATGGCAGTATACTTTCATTTTGCTGAAATAATTTATAGGAGGTCAATATGGATAATAAAGACTTTTTTGAGGTTACTTGCCCTGAATGTAATGAAAAAATTTTTGCCGCAAAAAAACAGGAATTTTGGTACTGCGGCTACTGTGGCAAAAAAATTAACCTTAACAAGAACGACAGCCACGAGGTTAATAATGTTAGCAAAGTACAGGAAACTAAGGAAAAAAGTACTGACAAAAAGGTTGCCGTTATAAAGAAAGTTGATAATCAGGGCGATGCCCTCAGAGCTTTTGCAAGCAAAGGCAAAAAGAATAAAAAGAACCGTGATAGAAAATATGAAAACAGAGAAAAGCCCAGTTTCAATAAGCCATCAGAAAAACCTGTGGAGAAACCTGCCGAGGAAGTTAAACCCATAGAAAAACCTGTGGAAGAACCTGCCGAGGAAGTTAAACCCATAGAAATACCCGTGGAAAAACCTGTCGAAGAGGTTAAACCCGTAGAAAAAC
>DGRR01000063.1 GCA_002389995.1 Ruminococcus sp. UBA4383
TCACTTTTCTGATTTCTTCTGCCGGGATTCCTTTCGCTCTGCTTTCTACTATTATTTTTCTTACCTCTACCGGTACCATTTTTATCATCTCTGCCTCTATTATATCATATTTGTCTATATTGGAATTGCTGTAAGCTCAAACATCTGTATCCTGTTATTAAGATTTAGGTTTTACAGAGTATTAGTTAGTTTACACTCATAAAAATAAATCAGACTTACTGCTGATTTTATGTGTAGTATTACAAAAGAAATAATAAACTATTGACATTTAAATATGTTTATGATAAGATATGAACAGTGCTGTGAATCATTTATCCGTGAGAGCGGATATTTATTTTAAAATTAAGTTAGATTAAACTAACTAAGGAGGATTATAATGGAACTTTTTAAAAATTATGTCAGCCAGACAAGAAAACCTGAGGGCGTACTCGGTAAAATGATGCTCAACGGTATGAACAGCGGTCATGCAAAAATGGCGGACTGGGGTATATCACATCTGAAAAATATCGCTCCTCAGCAAATCGCTGAACTTGGCTGCGGAGGCGGCAGAAATATCAGTGTTCTGCTTGAAAAATATTCATCTGCAAAAGTAACGGCAATTGACTACTCTCCGCTGTCCGTAGAAAAATCAAAAGAATACAACAAGTCAATGATTCAGGCAGGACGCTGTAAAGTACAGCAGGGCGATGTAACTTCGCTGACGCTTCCGAAAGAATCATTTGACCTTGCAACGGGTTTTGAAACCATTTATTTCTGGAAAGACCTTGTAAAATGCTTCACGCAGGTGGCAGGCATACTGAAAAAGGACGGCATTTTCATGATTGTGAATGAATCTGACGGAAAAGACAAGTCAAGCCTGCAATTTGAAAAAATAATTGACGGTATGAAATGTTACACACCGCAGGAAATTACATCTGCATTAAAATCAGCAGGATTTTCTGCCGTCAAAACTGACCATCACCCCGATAAGCCGTGGATAACGGTTATTGCAAAGAAATAATTATTCAGCAGTCTGTAAATACAGACTGCTTTTTGATTTTGGCACATAATGTTTAAAACAGAAGAAAACACTCATAATCATCATTTTCAAATTGTCATAAAAGACCATACTTTGTAAGTATATCCCTTGCTGTTTTTGCATTTGCACGTTCAATGTCGATATCGCTGTCCAATGGAATTTTTCTGATATCATCATCAGTATAAGGATTGGGGCATCTGTCTAAATCCTCACGCAATGAACGGACAGCTTCTTCTGTCAGCCAGTCAGGCTTCACAGGCAATTTATTTGAATCCATGACTCTCATCTCCTTACAATTTAATTTTAACATTATTGTTTGCAGTTGTCAACACAGACTTATATTAAATATTTGTCCTGAAAGATTTTACGCTGTAATGAAAAAAGATTTCTCGGTGAGTATGATACTGCACCTGAGAAATCTTTTTATTGAACGCTTGCTATTAACCCTGCCGCTGCATAATTATACTCTCACCAACAACGAAGCAGCCTGCACAAACTGTGCAGACTGCTTTTAGTCACATTATAGGATTTTTTGTTCTGTCTGCCTGAGATGTTTAATGATTAAATATCAATCTGTGTTTTCTTGATATTGTCTATATATTGTTCTTCATAGTGAATATTTTCCAGAACAGTGTTAGAAGATTTCAGAATACTGTCAACAGCTTTTCTTGCATTTTTAATACCGTCTTCAATAATTTTGGCATCATCTTGGCTGACAGGTGATTTTTTCATATGTTTTACTGTTGAAAAAGTCAGCATTGTTCCAATTGCGCCGAGTGCAGTACCAAGAACAAAAAATATGATATATCCGAGAAAATTGCTGTTTGATGAAGAAGTATCCGAAACATTTTTTGATTTGGAAGAATCATTGCCTGAAACAGATGCATCTTTTGCAGAAGAAGCAATTTCTTCAGAGGAAACGGGAACTTCATCTTTGCCGGCTGCATTTTCATCATCAGGCTGACTATCAGTAATTGTTTCAGGGAAAAGAGAGTCATCATTGTTGTTATTCTGATTAGAATTGTCATCAGCGTAATTCTGACCTGAATCATCATTGTTGTTATTCTGATTAGAATTGTCATCAGCGTAATTCTGACCTGAATCATCATAGTTGTTACCCTGATTGAAATTGTCATCAGCGTAATTCTGACCTGAATTATCAAAAAATTCATTATCCTGAACATTTCCGTAAAATGTTTCGGCAGATACATTCATGCCGCACATTCCTGAACAAATACACAATGCAAAGATAATAGGTATAATTTTCTTCATTTCTAACCTCCTGTCAGCGGGTATATATATAATCTTCATCAGGCTTTCCTGTTACCGCCTTGCCTGAAAAACCATTTCCAAAATGAGCAGAAAGCATTTCGCTCATTGCGAACATATAAGAAGTACTCTTTACCATTTCAGGGTAGACTTTTGAATTATAAGTTTTCAAAAAAGCTGAACCGTCTGAGGAAAGGGTATTTTTTATTGAATTTTTAGTATCATTTAAGGGGTCTGTGATGAAGCTGCTGCTGAAAAATTCTTTTATATTCTCATCAAAAACAAATTCTGAAATTATATCCTGTGCATATCTGCAAAAATCTGCCTGAACATCTTCGGGCATATAATTTTCTGAATTTTTGCGTTGTCTGGTGTTTTCCTCAACCTCTTCCTGACAGGTAGGTTTTACAAGGTTAAATTTTCTGCATTTTTCAGCCCGCACATCATTTAATGAAAGTACACTTGACGGGTCGATATCTTTCCATGAAACTACAAATTTCAAATCGCCGTCTGCGGGGCGCAGATTATATTCGCCGTCCGTATCGATGTATTCATCGAGATTTGAAAGACCTCTTACAAGCTGTACCTTTGCATCTTTTACAGGCACTTCGACATAACATTCCTGCGGAAAGTAACTCTGAAAATATTCAGATATTCTTTTCTTAAAGCTGTTACTGCCACCTGTAAATTCGTCTGCAAGCAGTATACCTTTTGAACCGCCTCCGTAAAAGCTGATGCTTATAGATGTTTTCTCATCACTGTTGCACATTGACAGGGCAGTTTCTGTAAAATCCTTTATTACCGGCATAATCACGGCATATCTCATGATGATATCAGCTTTTATTTTAATGTCGGAAGCACCGTTATATCCGTGTATGCTGTCTTTTCTGTCAGAAGCGTTTATTCTGGCATTGTCAATAAGTTCCATGAAATTATTCTGCCAGCTTTCGTTTCGTGGTTTTCCGCCTCTTTTCTGGTTGGGATAGAATTTATTGCATATTTCGTCCGCAACAATTTCAGCCTGATTTTCGTCATCGGGTATTATAAAGGGATTTTCGTGGTTATTTTCGTTTCCGAGGATAAATTTTTTTGCATACTCACGGAATCTATGGATATCATTTTTCATTCCTATACTGCTCAGCATGGAACAGAAACTTGCTTTAAGGAGTTGTTTTCCTGCATAGTTAATGGAGGAATATCCGCAGAGACTGGCAGATTTTCCGCTTGTAAGAACGGCTGACATATCTGTTGTTGAATCGCCTATATCAACATTTATTCTCAGGACATTATCACCGATGCCTTCTGTTCCGTTTGAAATGGCGATACTTTCATACAGGAGATTTTTATTTTTGGCATTGATTACATTACATATCTCTATATCAAAGATATCCTGCATTTTGTTTATTATATCTTTCCAGAGTTTTGAATAAGGCACTGCAAAATTTTCATTAGGAAAAGAAGGGAAAAATATTATTTTTTTACATTCTGTATCTATTGCATGGCACAGTGCAGTATAGCACATATTGTATATTATTGAAACTGTATTGTCATTTATTATTCCGTCGAGCAAATCTGATTTATGGCTTACATCTATCTGGAGTTTATTTTTTTCAAAACTTGTAAGTCTGTTCGCAAAAGGCACAAATCCCAGATGATACGGCATAAACTCTTTTATTTCTGAACCATTGAGGGATACATTTGCAGAAAGTACGGAAGATTTTGCGATATCAGACGTATTAAAATTCATATAATTTTCATAGCCTTCCGCAACATATTTTGCGAGAAGTCTGCGTACAATTTCAGTACCGCCCGTTATACTTTCCGTATTCAGCACACCGTTATTTATTTTATATCCGAAAGCACTTGAACTGCTTCCAAAATCAAAATATGCACGCATCACATTATTGACACTGCGTTCATTTACAGAGAAATCTATTGAAACACTTCTTCCGTTTATAAGCAAAGGTTCATAATCTTTTCCGTCTTTTCTGAGGTTAAGGACGTATCCTGAAATTTCCGTACTGTTAATTGAAACACTTAAAAGATGCTCAGGTTTTTCCACGCTGTATACATTGAGTTTTCCGCCGAGAGGGATAGAGACAAAATCAGCCTTCTTAAATTCATTATTTGAAGGGATACCTTTTCCCTGAACGGTGTAATTCAGATTTGATACATATGTATATTTTCTGCATCTTTTTTCATATTCAAGCGGAACATTGGGAAACATACAGAAAGTACCCATACTGTCAGCACTTTTTATATGTTTTGTATCATAGATATGTCTTTCATCGAAGACATACGGAATATATTTCACATCGGAATTTTCGCCTGTAAATTTTATTTTATAACATATTGAAGCTGTAATTTTGACAGCTTCAGTGATTACTTTTCCTGCATTTTTTGAATATGAATCGGTGACAGTCATTTTAATGCTCTGCACACAGCTTATACAGTTTTCCATATCTTTCGCCATTTTTTCCGTAAAAGGAAACAATGCACAATGTTTTCCGTCAAGAAGAGTTGTATAGACATCATTTTTAAGGACTTTATCAGGAATATCGTTACCTTCTGTGCAGTAGAAACTCATTCCGAAAAATCTTACAGCAGGCACATCATCGGGAAAATTACTTTTCATGCTGACAAACATTCTGATTATATCCTTTGCAATTTTCAGAGGGCAGTCATCTGACACAGACCTTGCAGACAGGATAAGTTTCATTTTTGTTTGAGCGTCTTTTATTTCGCTGAAAAAATCGCTTATTGTAATATTTCTGTCCATAAACCTGAAATAAGTTTTTTTCCACTCCTGATTTCCTTCTGAAACCTCACGGGGAGGTATTACAAAATATCTTGATGAACAGCAGCCCAGAACAGATGAAGAATTTTCATTGCTTATTTCGTACACATTCAGTCCGTTTGAAATCTTATGATTTTCGGAATTATCGTCATGACCGTCTGATATAAATTTATTTTTCCATATTTGGAGGTAAGGATTTTCTTCTGATGAAAGGTTTTTAATTTTCAGCTTATTTCCGTCATCACGCCCGTGAATTATCATACATATTATAATTGCGAGCCAGCTTCTGAGGGAGGAACTTTTTTCGATTAAAGAAACGCAGTCCATAACATTTTCCAGACTGTAACCTGACCAGAGATTTTCCAATGCTCTCATTGTTCCGAAAAAATGGTCGCCTGAGCCTTTTGTCATATATTGCGGGCATATTTTTTTAATATACGGTGCATACATCTCAAAATCATCGGCAACAGCAAAAAATCCGCCTCTTTCGCTTAAAAGAGCTTTATCTTTTGTGATATTTGAAACTATCAAATCATATACCTCCTGCCAATTTTTCTGATTTTCTCATTGTGTAGCTGATTATTTCCTCAAAATATTTATATCTGTTCTGCCTGTTATTTTCCGCATCAGGGAAATCTTCAATATACTCCCTTATAAAATCTGATACCTTCTGACTGATTTTATTTCGTGGGACAAGATATATACTTTCGACTACATTCAGGATATCTGTTTTAGTCTGTTCAACTGAGCATGATTTATTTGTTATACCTGATGAAAAACCGTTCATTTTTTCAGCGAAATCATGAAAGCTTCCGTTCAGTATACATGACTGTTCCGAAACAGTATCTATATCTGAAAACATACGGAAAACAGGACAAATATAGCTTTTTACAAATTCATCAATATATCCGGTTACTTCCCTGCCGAATACTGTATTCTGGGGATTTTCGCCAAAGGATTTCAGTAATTTTTCGGGATTTGAACCAAATAAGGAAATATTAAACAAACTTGTTTTTTTCTCAGCCCATTTTTCAATCATTCCAATAAGTTCGATATTGTATTTGTCAGAAAAACAAGTGCGTACAATTCCAGAGACAAGGGCTGACATTATCACAAAAGAAAGTATGTCTTTAATCTCATCTTTTCCGAAAAAAACGCTTAAACTGTATTTTTCCGCAGCTGAAGAACCGAATGAATATATTTTTCCGTACTTATAGTTTTCCTGATTAAATATTAATTCTCTTACAGACAGTGCATTTAAAAAACTTGTTACATCAGTTTTTCTGTCATCATTTTCAGCACTGATTTTTGTTGAGACAATATCAGGAAAGAGGAATTTATCCCCGTCTGTTTTCATATTGATAAAGGTTGCATTCACGGCCGGTTTTTCCGCACAAACATAGTCTGTAAACCTTATCATTGAATAGACGGGATTAAGCTTGCTGAAATCATAATTTTCCGAGACTATCTGTTTATATTTTTGTTCAAGAAATTCGATATTCTTTTTATTTCTTTCAGGAAATTCATTGTTTACGCTTTTTGAGCTGAACATATCCGAACATTTTACAGTTTCAATTTTTTTAAGGATTTCAATAATCTCAGGTATATTGAACACACTTATTTTTTCAGGTACGCTGTCACCTTTGTCATAAATATTATAAAACGGCAGTGATACATAGCGATTGACGGCAGAAGACGGACCTGAGAGAACATTGAATCTTGTTCCGCTTATCGGAACGGCGGATTCTTTTGAAATAAGAACTGCTTCATCATTACAGCAGCTTCCGCAGTTTATGAGGGTAAAATTTTCGTTTTTGGGAAGATTGACAAAAAGTGAATTTATATCCTTTTCAGAAAAGAACACCTCGCCCACATTTGGTCTGCCACAAAAATTTTTTGTGATATCAGATGAAATTTCGTTCTTTGAAAATCCGAGTGAAAGCAATTCACTGTTATTATATCTGTCATGAAGAGAACCTTTTATCTGCAAGGTAATATTCTTGCAACTCAGATTAATTTCTTTCCCGAAAAGCACATTATAATACTTTTTTAAAATGTCTGTCGAAACCGAATCAGAAGCCGCAAACCCAATACATCTCAAAATTATCTCTTCCTGTGTATCAACAATTCCCATGCAAGCCATCAATATAAAGGCATACGCAGAAACTGCACCTTCTTTTCCCCAGAAATTTATAATTTTTTTCATATAAATACTCCAGTTAACATAATCTATAATAACATACTGTAATAAATAATTACATATAAAAACAGTCGTCAACGGTCAGCAGCCGCCGACCGTTGATAACACAAAAATCATCAGAATATTTCGCCCTGATTAATTATATTTCCTGAATTGTCCACGACACACGGAATTATCTCGTTAGACTCCTCAATAAACGATAAACTGCACTTATACACATTTTCAGCAACCTGTTTTTTTGCAAAAGGTGAAACCTGATTCGGAAGAACAAATATATTGTTTCCATAATTATACATAATAAACTTTGAATTAACATCGCTTGAATATTCAAAATTTCTAATTGATGAGTTATACACGCAGTAATCTGCCCCTTCTCTGCGAAGTTTCTGAACAGTTTCAAAAACTTTACTCATACTCAGTGAAACTCTTGACGGTTTCTGCGATTGTTCATTCATTGAATTATTCTGAACAGGCACAGCTGTCTGCTGATTATACATTGCATTGTTATCCTGTACAGGCACAGCTGTCTGCTGATTATACATTGCATTGTTATCCTGTACAGGCACAGCTGTCTGCCGATTATACATTGCAGTATTGTCCTGTACAGGCGTAGCCATATGCTGATTATACATTACGGTATTGTCCTGTACAGGC
>DGRR01000059.1 GCA_002389995.1 Ruminococcus sp. UBA4383
AAAGCAAAGTTATCAGCTTATTGTTCCATTACGGTGATTTTCCGAAAGAAGAAGAAACGATTTTACATGAATTGAATCTTGTGAAAAATCAGGGTCATGTCTATATCAAAGGTGCTTGCAGAATATCCATTAACGGACAGATGATTGATTTTTCCCAGCTTAATGGAGATATTGGAATTTCATCAGTTCTTCTTGAAAATATTGACAGTATTGAACTGACAGGGAATAAAGTCATTACAGTAGAAAATCTCACGACTTTTAACCGTTTCAATGAGGAAAATGCTGTGATTATCTATTTAGGCGGTTATCACAATACGCACAGGCGGAACTTTATACAAAAATTATATATGCAGAATCCTGATGCCGTATATTATCACTACGGTGATATTGATGCAGGCGGTTTCTATATTCTTCTGCATCTGCGTAAGAAAACAGATATTCATTTTCTGCCGTATCACATGGACACTGATACCTTGAAACAATATTCAAAATATACCAGACCGCTGACTGACAATGACAGAAAACGACTGGAAAATCTGCTTGATACTGAATTTTCGGAAGTAATTCAGTATATGCTTGCACATAACTGCAAACTGGAACAGGAAGCCTTGGATAATATACACTTCTTGAAATAAAATGATAAATCAGAGATTCCGCAAATTTTCTGTATCTATCTTATTGGAATGACAGGCAAATCAATAGAACCGTCATCGTTGACAACTGCACTGTTGCCTTCATTTACATCATTGTTTTCAGAATCAGAAATCTCACTTTCATTATGGATATACTCCTCCTGAATTTTTGTTTCTGATTTTGTTTCATCGGTTTCGATTTTATCTGTAATATCAATATCAGATTTTACAGAATTTTCGGATTGTACAATTGTTTTTTCAGTCGTTGCAGATGTCTGAACTGAATATATTGATTTTTGTGAATTTGATGTTGATGAAGGTAGAGGTATTTCAGTAACAGAAGTTGTTTCGGCAGATATTTCATAAGTCTGCACCGACTCTGATGTTATATCTGTGACTGTATTTTTTGTTGCAATTTGTGAAGTTTCAGAACTGCTTTCCTGACTGCCCTGACAGCCTGTCAGCAAAAATGCTGATAATAAAAAAACATTTAATAATTTTTTCATATTTTCTCCTATTAAAACAGGCAGCCGCACGGACTGTCTGTTTCCTGTTTATATTATTTATGCGGGTTCAACTTCGGGAACGCTTGTTGTTATAACGTCCTCATTGTCGAACTTAATAACTTTCACTTCGGGAGTGATATATTTTTTCATAGTTTTCACCTCAATTTATTATTTGCCAGAAATATTTAGCATCAGCAAGGATTTCGTCATAAGAGTTTACAAAACGACTGCCTTGCAGGTCTTCTATATTCAAAACACGTCCGTCGCTGTCCACAATTCCGTCTTCTTCATCAATGATCCAGCCTGTTTGACCAATTGTAATAAGATCCTCCCATGTCATACCCTCAGTGTAAGTATAAAGAAAACCGTCAATAACAACGACTTTTGATGTAGAATCAGGGTTAGGAGAGGGGGGAGAACCGCCAAGATTTTCCGCAATAGACATATACCAGAAGAGAGCATTTGCCGTATCTTTGAGAAATTTTCCTCCTGTACCTGTGTTCACGGGCAGTGTGCCTGCTACGAGAGCAAGAGCAAGCAAACCTGAGGCGGTTTTTTTCCATGCGTTTTTCATAAGCTCGTTCCTCCTGAATTTTATATTTTGTCAGTGAAAATTCCGATGAAATTCACAAAAAATTTACATTTTAAAAACTTTTTTTAGATATTTCGGTTATACCTTGAAAAACAATTATCTTTTTTGCAAATTTTTTTAGGATTTCTTTGTTTAATATGCATAAATTATTAATAAAAAATGAATAAATATAACGCATAGATGTTTTATTCAAATTTGTCAGACATATAAAATTTTGCTTGACAGCGATAAACTAAAATAGTATAATAAAATCAGTTTATTTTTTATATACAGGAGATAGTTATGGCGGATAAAACAAATATCGCAGCTTTGATAATTTCGGTTGTAAGTCTCTGCACAGCAGGCGTATCAGTCGGAATTGCACTGAAAAATACAGAGAAAACTTCCGAAATCCATGAGACAGAATCTACCGACAAAACAACATCAGTCAAAACCGAAACACAAAATGCCAGCCCAATGAGTATCAGGGAAAATGCAAAGATAAGTTATCTCGGTCCTGCGGGAACTTACACAGAGGAGGCAACAAAACTCTTTTTCGGTGAGGATTCATCTCTTTCATCGCAGAGTACGGTAAATGATGCAATAGAAGAACTAAATTCAGGAAAAGCAGACTATGCCGTTATACCGCAGGAAAATACTATCGGTGGTGCGGTTGTGGATTATGTCGATGCACTTATCGCTCAGGAAGATGTCTATGTTGTCGGTGAAGTTGTTCTTCCCATAAGCCAGACTTTAATGGGTCTGCCCGATACAAAGCTTGAAGATATAAAAACCGTATGCTCCCATAAACAGGGAATCGCTCAGAGCAAGGAGTGGAGAAGCAAAAATCTCCCCGATGCAGTTATCGAGGAAAAGGACAGTACCGCTGCCGCTGCTGAATTTGTTGCGGAAAACGGTGACAAATCCTTTGCCGCAATAGCCGCCCCGGGAGCTGCGGAACTTTACGGGCTTGAAATACTCGCTGAAAATGTCCAGATTACAATGGAAAATAAAACGAGATTCTATGTGCTTTCAAAGGAAAAACTCGGTGAATCCCATACAAATGCAGTGTTTACCGCAAAATGCAGCGCAAATCTTATAGATGACATAATAGTTGATATTCATAACTCAGGGCTTGAAATGACTGCCCTGCATGAGCGTCCTGAGGGAAGTTTTTTAGGCAGTTACAATTATATTATAGAAACAGAAAATCAGAATGGAATTTCAGAGGAACAGATAAATGATACTTTATCACACGCAGAAGTAAAATTCCTCGGCTGTTTTGATGTTACTGAAAAATAAGGAGTGATTATATGTTAAAAATTGTATCTTTTATGCTTTCAGCAGTAACCGCTGTCGGCATGGTATTTGGTGATTTCTCTTTCACATCAGCGGAGGCTGCCGAAAAAGAGACGAAACTCATTGCACTCACATTTGATGACGGTCCTAATACAACCACAACAAATGATGTACTTGATATCCTTGAAGAATATGATGCAAAGGCTTCATTTTTCCTTATCGGCGACAATATAAACGCTGAAAGTGCCGTTTCCGTGAAGCGTGCCTTTGATATGGGCATGGAGATAGACAACCATTCAAAAACCCATTCCAATATGTCAAAAATGTCAGCGGAGGAACTTAATGAGGAAATTTCCTATGTTGACGAAAAAGTAAAGGAAATAACAGGCGAGCCTACTAAATTTTTCCGTCCTCCGTTCATTGATGTCAGTCAGGGAATGTATGACACAATTGATTTGCCCTTTATATGCGGAATTGACTGTCAGGACTATATGGCTAATGTAACCGCTCAGGAACGTGCAGACTATATCCTCAATGGTGCAAAAGACGGAGTAATTGTCCTTCTGCATGATGCCGCAGGAAATCAGCAGACTGTCGATGCGCTTAAAATCGTCATGCCGAAACTCGTGGAGCAGGGTTATGAATTTGTAACGCTTACAGAATTGTTTGAACGTCAGGGAGAAACTCCAAAACATAATATTCTCTATTCAAACGTAGCAAAGTATCCGAAAGGATATAAAACAGAAAAGGAATTGTCCCTTGAATCCTCTGACCGCATATCCCTTGATAAATCTCTGCTTGAAAGTCTCGGTGATACTTATACCGTTGAAACAGACTACACAAGCGCAACAGGCTATCCGCCTGTAATTGCCTTGCAGAAATGGTCGGGAACTCCGCAGGTATGGCATACAATACAGCCCTTTTATTTCAACGGGGAAAAGGCAGTATTCCTTGCAGAGGATATAATATCCGCACTTGAACAGCTCGGAGTTGAATACAGCGAACTCGACGGAATAGCTGTTACCGCATACAGCGGAGATATTGCGTTCAGTAACCCGAAAATACTCGTCAAATCCGAAAAATCAGAAGAAATTTCCGTAAAGGGAGATGTAAATTCAGATGGAAAATTTGATATTGCTGACCTTGTTACCTTTGAAAAATGGCTTCTTGCCGTACCTGATGCAGAACTTTCCGACTATGAATCTGCTGATGTGTGCGCTGACGGAAAACTTGACGTTTTTGACATGATATTGATGAAGAAACTTCTTATTGAATAAAACAGCCGTCTGATTTTCTGCATGGAATTATTGAAAAACCCACGCAATATGGGTTATTGCGTGGGTTAAATTTATAGTATGGATTGTTGTAACAAATTATATTAGGGAATGGAGAATACTATGCTGACATTGAATCTTTTGCTGTCCATGATAATAAATGCAAAAGTAAAGGGCAGGGGACTGGTATCGAACGGTAAAATTTATACAAAATTCATGTCTGTTATTTCCGATGACAGCGAACAGGATTTGCTGAAAAAATTCAATAATGAGCTTGTAATGAAAGAATCTTACAGGAAACTTGACAGATTTCTCAGCCGTTTTCTGAAAGACGGCAAAGGTTATCCATATGATTTGATGAATTTTCATGAATTTGAAAAAAATATCGGCAATAAAACAAGGTATGAAGAATATCTGCGGAAAACCGAAAAAATATGCAGTGAAATACTTGATGAGGAAAAAATTGACTGCCTTGTATATAAACTCCTCGAAGTTATACGTCAGGACGACAGAATAAATTTAATCCTTTACAATTCGGAATTTATCGGGAAAGAAAAAATTTTCGGCGAATATGCCCACCCGAAAAGAATATGTATTGAGGCACTTTTGCTGGGACTGTTTTATCATGTGCATAAAAATCCTGCCCGCTCCGTAAATATTGAACTTTCCGAAATACCTGAAAGGCGTACATTTCAGGCTGTGCATTTCAGCCATTACAATTCTCTTGCCCTTGAACTGCCTCTGAATCTAATTGAAAATATTAACGAAAATGCAAGCCGTCAGAAATCGGCAGATTTAAAATATCCTCTTAAATTCAGATTAAATAACGAAATTATTTCGGAACTGCCTCAGAATAAAAATATATTCCTCTATGGTATCGGCGGAACAGGAAAAACAACTGTTCTTCTTAATCAGCTTAAAAACAGCGATTCAACGGGATTCTATTTCACACTGTATCAGTACAAGCCCGAAATCAGACAAAATTTCCGCCCTGAAAGCTGTCGGATATTATTGCTTATACTTCTGAGATTCCATTATCAGTATGAATATTTAACTTATGAATCGTGCTGTTCAAAAGAGGGCGAGGAAAACATTCTCCGTCAGCTTATGGAACTTGAAAATATATTTAAAATTTCACCTGTGAACGGTCCGAAATATACTCTCCTGCTTGACGGATTCAACGAAATATCCCCTGATTTTCAGAATGATTTCATCTGCGAACTTGAATATATTTGTAATTGCTGGCATAATGTGAGAGTTACAATCGCAGGGCGGAATATTCCCGATTATGATATTTTTAAAAATTTTGACAGTGTTGAGCTTTGCGGATTTGATAAAAATGAACTCAGAAAAATATTGTCGGATAATACACCACCCGATGACGAACTCACCGAAATATTAAAGCTGCCTGTTTTTCTTGATATGTATTCCGAAACGCATAACAAGTTCACAAACCGTGGGGAACTTATTGACGGATATGTCATGAAACGTTCGGAAATTTCAGACAATACCGAAAAATTCCTGATACGATATGTTCTGCCTTTTATCGCCAAAAAAACTTTCAGAATAATATTAAGGCACAATATAAGCCGTGCGGAAGCCATTGAAGCCGTTGATTTCGCAATATCCTACTACCTCATGAATGACAATATTTTTCAGAATTATATTTCCCCTGAAAATTTCCGCAAAAATGCCCTGCGTGAAAGCAGAGCAAAAAAAGACTGGATAAGAATTTTAATCAATACGGGATTCCTTGAAACTGACAGTTCATCTCCGAGATTCCTGCACTTCACAAATCAGTATTATCAGGAATATTTCGCTGCAAAACATATCATAAATCTTATAGAATCCGCCTTGACTGTATATGACCCGTTAAGCGGCAGACTGCCCGAAAATATAATGGAATACGGTCTTTTCAGTCAGTGGTACGGAAATTTCGGCTGTGCGGAAAGTGACGGCATATACAGATTTATAGGCGAAATGTGCAGTAAAAACAGTCTGCTGGAAGGACTGCTTGAAATTTCAAGGAGTTTTCATGGATATTTCACGGCTGAAAATGTTATCCGAACAGCAAAAATTTCATATGAAAACAAGATTTGCGGAGCTGATTTCAGCGAACTTAAACTGCCTGCCTTTATGTGCAGTGATGTTGAATTTATTGACTGTGATTTCAGGAAATCCATTGTCCCTTTTCAGAAAAAACTGCATAATGTAAGTTTTGAAAACTGTGATTTTTCAGAAGCGGTTTTCTGGTGCGAAGAGGATAAAAAACTCCTTGCAGAACTGGGGGCTTCAGTCTCATAAATCCTTTGTTAATAATTATTTTACGGTTTGTAATACTTTACATTATATATACATTTTTTGTTTTGTAATCTGTACATTATAGATAAAATAAAAGCTGATTTATTGATTTAACCGACAAAAAATTTTTAAATTTAGATTTATCGCTTGGAAAATTTCATTTATAAAGTTGTGATATAATTATTGATATGATACATGAGTTGATTTACTGCACTATCTGTAACAGCGATTTTCACCATTCACGCACAACTCTCCGCAGTTTTCTGTCAATATCAATGCGTGTCTGCCTGCACTCTGATGAGTGGTCTTTAAGGGTCTTGAATGTAAATCTCAGCAGCAGCGAAGAACCGAAAGGAAGCACACATTCCAGCATAGACTGCGGAAAAACAAAATGTGAGCCATACTCATAGGTAAGCTTTGCAAATCTGCAATCATGGGGAGTATTTTTGAGCCTTTCGCACATTCTGTCGATGTATCGGCAGGTATCCCAGAGAGAATCATCTCTCGCACCTACAAAGACAACTTTGCCCTTTATGTTTTCCACTTTTATCTTCATATCCTCCGTCACTGGGCAGAGCTTTTCTGAAAGGTCAAACATATCTCGTGCGGCTGCCATATCACCTCTGCGCTTTGCCTCCTCTTTCAGTTTTTGCCAGTATTCAGGGTGACGATAGGCATACGGGAGATACGGCAGACTTTTGCCCTTATATGAAAGGGTTGATTCACCGTTGCCGGGACGTTCCCTTGCACCGTCCTTTACATCACGATAAAAGCCCTCCATGACAAAATCCGAAGGCGAAAGGGCGACAGTCAGGGTTATGTCGGGGATATATGATGATGCCGTCAGTGCTGCCATTGCTGTTGTAGATGCACCGATTATACCGAATTTGTTGTTTCCTTTCTTTTTCAGGACTGCTATCACTTTTTCAAAGCTCTCTATGGGCTGGTCGTGCCACGAATAGTCTTTAGATTCCGTTGCATAGGTCATCACATTGCAGCCGTTCTTATGCAGCCATTTTACACCCATTTTTACCATGAGGTCATCAATGTTGTCGCCAAGCATCAATATAACTCCCTTGCTGCACGGAGTGGGATTTTTGTAATATGCCCCGAAAAATCCGTCATTTTTTGTGCAGAAATATTCTCTTTTCATGTTCTTCTCCTTTCGTGCTTTCCGAATTGAATCATATATGAAATTTTTCCCATTACCATCTGAATACAGCAAGTCTGTTATTCATATTCTTGCCGATGACAGCAAACAGTTTGCCACGGACAGAGTATTTTTTCATTTCCTCGTTATAACTACGTTCCATTACCAGTTTCATGCGTGGTTCAAGGGCAAGGTATTCTTTACCCGACTTTGTACCCCAGCCGAAAGTAGCATTTGTATGCTTTACAGCATCATGATGCTTGCTGTGCTTTTCAAGGAATGGAGAGTGCAGTTCTGCCAGCAAGAAGCCATGCTCAAAACTGTCGCAGAGCATATTCAGGCAAGTCTTTACCTGTTTCTTTGAGAAATATTCAAGAACGCCCTCCATGACGATGATATTCATTTTGTTTTTCGGGAGCAGTTTTGTCCATTCACTTTCGAGGGCACTGCCGTCAAGCATAGTGCAGCGTTCCCTGTCCTCATAGACCTTGTGGCGGACGGCTATCTGGACAGGCAAATCCACATCAAACCATGTGAGTCTGCCATTGTCCACCTGTGAAAACTTATCATCAAATCCGCAGCCAAGATTTATGCAAAGTGCATTGGGATACTTTTTCAGCAGTCTGATGAGAACATCTCTGAACATTATCGTCCTCGCCACCACGCCCTCATGTGACATGAACGGGTCATATTTGCTGACATCTACACCGAGAGTTTCGATTATCTCTTTTGCTTTCAGGTCTTTTATCCTTGCATTGGGGCGAGCTGTTTCACTTGCTTTTATTGCCAGCGGAATGAGTGCTGTTTCCTGAATATCTCCGAATTTAAGTTCCATAATTATTTCTCCTTTTTATAAATTTATTATATGATTTACTTTCTGTTTTCAGCCTGTCAGTGTGCATATCCATAAGCAACAGTGTTACTGCCATGATTATACCTCCTTATATAGTTAGCTAAACCTAACCTTATTATATTATACACCTTTGTATTTAAAAAGTCAATAGTTTTGAATAAATAACCATGAAAATCAATTTTATTGATTAAAAAATTAATTTTAAGATTTCAGAATAAAATCTGCTAATTTTTATCTTTTTCTATACCCATTTTTCAATTTTGATATGTCAATTTGATAAAGAATATCCCTGAAAAAAATACAAAGTTTTGAAAGTTGACTTTTGAAGCAGATTTTGTTATAATAATTTATATAGGGCTGGCACTCAATTTAATCATCGTCTGTATGCCCTGAACCTGACAAAGAGTGCAGAAAAAGTCGGGACAAAAAATTTTCTGATGTGATATAATAAGTTTAACGGAATGAGGTGACCATTATGAAAGACTGGATTGAAGGATTTCAGGATTCCATTGATTTTATTGAAAAAAATCTGTCGAATGAGCTGAATATCGAGGATATTGCAAGGGAAGCCGTACTTTCTCCGTTTTATTATCAGCGTATTTTCGGTGCTATGTGCGGTATGACAGTCGGTGAATATATCCGTGTACGCCGCATGACACTGGCAGCGCAGGAACTTGCTTGCTCAGACTGTAAGGTAATTGATGTTGCCATGAAATACGGCTATGATTCTCCTGACAGCTTTGCAAAAGCCTTCAAAAGCTTTCACGGCATCACCCCATCACAGGCAAAAGAATCGGGGGCGAACCTGCGGTCATTTGCTCCGTTGCATATTAAAATCACGTTGGAGGGTGGAACTATGTTGGATTATAAAATTGTGGAAAAAGCACCTTTTACGGTGGTCGGTATCAAAAAGCGATTCAGTGCAGAAACAAGTTACAAGGAAGTCCCTGAATTTTGGGGAGAGTGGATGTCAGACATGAAAGGCTTAAAAGGAATGTTCGGCATATGCACGGATATGGACGGAAAAACCTTTGATTACTGGATAGCTGACCTGTATAAACCGTGGGAGGATATTCCGAAAAGCTGCAAAACATATCAGATTTCAGGCGGACTTTGGGCGATATTCCGATGCAAAGGAGCTTTGCCCGAAAGTATGCAGAAAGTCAATACACAAATCTGGTCGGAATGGCTTCCTTCTCTGCGAGGTTATGCATTAGCAGGCAATTATTCACTTGAATTTTATCTGCCACCGACAAAAAATCCTGATGATACGGTCAGCTATATCTGTATTCCTTTGAAAAAAGTTTAAGAAGGTGATAGTATGGGGTTCAGTCTGTTGCAGCCTTTTGGCACAGTCACCGAATACAAAAAACTTCCTGATTATGTTATGCATGATATCGGTCTTGATGCATTTTTTCAGGAAATATCAAGTGATACCAAAGAACGCCGTTTTATCACAAATGTACTTTCACAAATAACAGACAATGCAGATGTTGCTGAATACCGCCGAAAGATATTCGCAGATATTATTCGGCTGCCGCAGCTGAGAAATACCATGATACAGCTATTTGACAAGATACAGTTCATGAAGGATTTTTCCACCATGCACAAAACCTCTGATGAAGAACTTGGATTGTGGCATCTTTTTCACCGTCTTGACGAACTGGACAGCTATATCAGGACAATAGAAACAATGCGTGAATGTCTTTCTGATGAAAGGATTCAGTCTGAGGGGCTGATTTCACTGAGAAATTACATTACTGAACTTTATGAGGATGCTTGCTTTGCTGAAATGAAAAAAGACATCGCTTCACTGAAAATAAAGGCATCTGATGTGCAGAGTGTAACTCTCGGCATTAATGTCAACGAACGTTTTGAAGCCGTCAGCATAGGACTGGTTTCCGTCAACAGAAAGCCTTTCAAAAAGTCGGGCATTGTCAGCAATTTTGCCGATGTGATTTCATCTAAGGACAAGATTCGTGATACCGCAGACTGGGACGGTGATATGCATTATCAGCTTATTGAAAAAGAAAATAATGCAAGTGCAGGCAAATTTATTGAAAAGCTCGGGGGCTTTTCTGCTGTGCGGAATACTCCGTTTGTTGACGGGCATATCCGTTCAACGCTTGTGAAAACTCCTGATGACGACAGTACAGGCAACTCAACTTTGTATCTGGATACCATAATGAACAAAATGCTCAGTTCTCTTGTGAAGAAACTAAGGGATACACTTACCAAATATGCAAATGTAGCGATTGTGAATGTTTCAGGATTAGTGCCTGAGTTTATATATTACATCAGATGTGCGGAATTTATCAGCGGTCTTATGGAAAAGGGCTGTATATTCTGTGAAGCACAGCCGAAAACTGACAGTGAAACCTCCATGTCGGCAAGAGGTTTTTACAATCTGAAACTTGCAATGAATATGGATAATGTAAGTGAAATTGTACGCAATGACATTACTTTTGATAAAAAACATACTGTCTATATTCTGACAGGTGCAAACCGTGGCGGAAAAACTACAATCACGCAAGCTGTCGGTCAGTTATTGGTAGTGCAACAAAAGAGTTGAA
>DGRR01000161.1:0-12089 GCA_002389995.1 Ruminococcus sp. UBA4383
TGCTGGGGTCATTTTTATCGGCATAAACAGTACCGAAAGCGTTACCTGTCGGACCTGTTTCCTTTACAGTACCCGATTTGAGGTCATACTTATAAAGACCGCCCGAACTGCCTGCGAATGCAAGACCGCCTATATAGGTGAAGAAAAGGCTGTCTTTTCCGTCATAAGAGATACTTACGGGGTATACGTCAGTTGGAAGGTCTTTGGAGAGGGGTTCAAATTTATCGTCCTTTACGCTTGCGACATGGATATTAGCCTGACCCTTTATGGCAGTACCGACATATACTTTTCCGTCAACCACTTTGACAACGCATACACCGTTCTGAGTATTATAAGCACCATTCTCAGTTGCACGGACTTTATGTTCTGTCCATGTGGGCCAGTTTATTGATTCTTTGTAAAGACCGAGGTCGTCATAAGTTTTGACGGGATTCCAAGTTTTACCGCCGTCAGTAGATTTAATGAGGCAAGAATCGCCTGCGGTAACGTCACCGCCTGCGTAAATGGTATCGGGGTTATCGGGGTCAACAGCGATAGGTTCGGTACATTCTCTGCCGTCACCGTTAGCGTGAACCTGAATCATATCGGTTACGTCATATTCGGAGAAAGTTTTACCGCCGTCAGTAGTTTTGAAGATTACAGTTTTTGCATCGCTGAAATATGCACAGCCGCAGAGGAAATAGACTGTATCATCATCAGTCGGGTCGATAGCGATACCGCTTACGGAAAGCAGACCTCTGTCAGCATCGGTGAGGAATCCGAAAAGCTGTTCCCATGAATCTGTTTCGTAATTGTACTTGTATGCGCCGCCTACGTCTGTTCTTGCATACATATTTTTCTGACCTGTAACGACTGATGAAACGAATCCGCCTCCGCCTATTCTGAGAGCGTCCCATTTCATTGAATCCGAGATATCCTCTGCTGAGGAATCCAGACCGCCTGTAAATCCGCCGTATGCGGGATATACCGCACACAGGCACAGCGCACAGGCTGCCGCTGTCATTTGTTTTAAGAATTTCATGTTTTTCCCTCCATATTTTTATTTGCAAAGATATTTTATCACTTTTCATTGTCAATGTCAATAGATATGAATGAACTTATTGTAAATTTTAGTGATAATTATTTCAGTACAGGGGGCGAAAAATTTTTTAAATAATGAAATATGTGTGAAATAGATTGAAATGTAATTTTTTGTGTGATATAATACTAATTGCAAATAAAAAAACTGAGAGGTAGAAAATATGCCTGTTTATAAAAAAATTACAGCATTTATATTAAGTCTTGCGGTCTGTTCGTCAATGGTATATTTACCCGTGATTTCAGGCTATGCGGACGAATACATATATGAGGATTCAACCCAGCCCGAAACGGAAGCAGAAGAATATACAGTATCAGGGGACTATTCATATTCACTTTCCGATGACGGCACAGCCCGCATTGAAAAATGCACATCACAGGAGAAAGAAATTGTCATTCCCGATACAATTGACGGTCATTCCGTTACCGAAATCGGAAGATATACATTTGAGGAAAGTTCTGTTGAAAGTGTTGTGATACCTGCATCGGTTGAGTACATATCCGCAGAAAATCCCTTTGTACAGTGTACATCACTCAAAGAGATAAAAATTGACGGCGAAAGCGATTATTATTTCTGTGATGACGGGGTACTCTATACAAAGGATATGAAGAAATTATCCTGCTATCCGCAGGCTAAAAGCGGCACATCTTTTGAAATTCCCGATACTGTTGAACAAATCGGCATAGCTGCATTTTACGGTACATCACTTACCGATATAAAAATTCCCGACAGCGTTTCAAAAATCGGAAGGCACGCCTTTGCATCATCAGCCATAACTTCAATTGATTTGAGCGGTACTTCAATAGATGCCGTAGATGTCATGACATTTATGAACTGCAAATCACTGAGCAAGGTTATTTTGCCTGAAAATCTTGAGGGAATAGCACTTTCCGCATTTTACGGCTGTAAGGCACTCGAAGATATAAAGCTCCCTGAAAATCTTGTTGAAATAGACCAGAATGCATTTATGGGTACAGGTCTGAAAAAAATAGTAATCCCGTCAAGTGTAATGAGTATAGGTTACAGTGCATTCGGCTATGATGAGAATGAAAACCCCATTGCAGATTTTGTGATAGTAGGCGAAAGCGGTTCAGCAGCACAGATGTATGCAGTCGATACCGATTCCGAATATAACTATGCAAACAATTTCACATTCACTACTATTGAAGCTGATGAGGCTTATGAGGAATATCTGAAACTTGATACAAAAATGTATGATGAATTTGAATATTTCACCGAAAACAACGAAGTAACAATTGTATTCTGCTATTCAAGCGAAAATACTGTAAATGTCCCCGAAGAAATAGACGGTATGAAAGTTACTGCAATATATAAAAATGCCTTTGTTACCTGTTCATCAGCCGAAATAATACTCCCGAACACAATAAAAACAATAGGAGAGGGAGCATTTTCTTCATACGTTGTAAGGCTGGTGATATCGGGAAACTGTACATCTATCGAGGGCGAAGAACCTTTCCTGATGTGCAGTAACCTGAAAGAAATAGAAGTATCAGAAGGTGACGGTGAATATTCTTCACTTGACGGAGTGCTGTACAATAAGGACAAAACCAGAATTATTGCATATCCGCTTGAAAAAAGAGACTCGGATTTCAAAGCCCCCGATACTGTAAGGGAAATATCAGCCTCGGCTTTCTGCAACAACAAATATCTGCAAACTGTCGATATATCAACCGTTACAGATATATATAATTTTGCCTTTGACAACTGCCCTGCACTAAAATCTGTAAAACTTTCAAAGGATTTGAAAGTAGTCGGAAATGATGCGTTTTACGGCTGTACACAGCTTAAAAGCGTGCGCCTTTATGACAAGCTCGAAACAATAGGAGACTATGCATTCGGCTATGAATATGATGAGGAAACCGCTCAGGAAACTGCAAACGCTTCCGAGGAGGAACTCTCTGCAATAGCAAACGGTCAGGCAGAAGCCCCTGAACTTGATAAGCTTGTCGATGATTTCAAAATATATGCCGATGAAAATACTATGGGCTATGACTACGCAAAAGCCTGCGGAATCGAAACCGTTACAGGTACAATGCAGATAGGAAACAATAACGTTTCCAAAGGATTTTTATATGCACTGGCAGGAACGGCAGGCGCAGTAATTCTTGCCGTTATCGGAATTTTTGCAGGCTCTAAAATCAAAAAAGGCGGTAAGAAAAAATCATGAATATCAAAAAAAGACTGATTTCATTTTTATCTGCATCTGTCATGATGTTGATTCCCTTTCAGGGAATATATGCATCTGCCGAGACTCCTGCGGACGCAAAGGACGAACTTACAGACGGTACATTCACATATGAACTCATAGACGGCTCATATACAATAATTTCATGCGATACAAGTGCAATAGTTACGGATATTCCCGAACTGCGAAACGGTTATGCAATTACTGCAATAGCTGACAAGGCTTTTGTGGGTTGCAATTTTATATCGGAGATAAATATTCCGAAAACTGTCAAAACAATAGGAATAAATGCATTTGCAGGCTGTTCAAACCTTAAAAAGGTAAAGCTTTCCGAAAAAATGACATCAATATCAGAGGGTGCATTTATGAGCTGTCCTGCCCTTGAAGAAATCGAAATCCCCGACAGTATCAAATCAATAGGAAACTATGCCTTTTACGGCTGTACTTCACTGAAAGAAATAACCCTCCCCGAATCGCTTTCTGATTTGGGAACAATGGCATTTGCGGAATGTTCTTCAATAGAAAAAATTGATGTATCTGAATGTGACGGCTATGTTTTTGAAAATGATATTCTCTATGACAAGGAAAAGAAAAAAATCCTGCGTGCCTCCGCAAAAATTGCAGGCGAAATCACAATAGAAAATACTGTTGAATCCATTGAGCCGGGAGCATTTTCCATGTGCGGAGAACTTGAAAGAGTATATTTTCCGCAGAGTGTGACATATATCGGAGAGGACGCATTCGGTTACTGTGCAAAGCTGAAAAAGGCGGATTTGTCCGAGGGACTTAATAAAATTGCCCCCATAGCCTTCAAATATTGCTATGCCCTTGAATCCGCTGATATCCCGACAACAGTCACGGAAATAGGCGAGGGAGCGTTTTATAACTGTCCTAATCTCACAAGAGTAATAATTCCCGAAGGAGTCAAATCAATAGGCATGGGAGCATTTCTTTCATGCACAGGACTTAAACAGGCGGTTATTCCCAAAAGTGCCGAGATAATAGAAGATAATGCTTTCGGATTCAAAGAAGATTCCGAGACAGGTGAATATGCAAGGGTTGAGGATTTTAAACTCAGTGTGTATTCAGGTACAGCAGGCGAAAAATATGCCAAATCATCGAAACTCAACTATACTGTTGCGGATAAGAGTATCAAAAAGACAGCATTTGTAATAATTGCCTGCGGACTGGTCATAGCAGCAGTAGTTATTGCACTTATAATAATGTCAAAAGGGAAAAAAGGTGCATCTGCCGAAGTCAGAAAATCCGACAAAGCCGCCAAGGAAAAAGCTGAGGAAGAAAGCTATAAGAAAATAATAGAATAATTCACAATTGTATGATTTCATAAAAGGAGGATATTATTATCCTCCTTTTTTATTGTTTTGTAATTGATTTTAAATTTCTGTAATGTCATGAAATATTTTCCAAAGAATATTTTCACTGTATTGTATAAATACTGAAACTGCCCTGTTATTGCAATTTTCTCCGATTAGGGCTATAATTTATATAACAAAAGAAAGTTTTCGGGAAAGATATAGAATACCCGAATATAATGATACAGGGATTAAGGGGAATAAATAAAAAGGAGTGATTTATATGAGGAAAAATAAAATAATTGCATTATCGCTTTCATGCGTTATGGTTTCGGCAATGTTTTGCAGTTGCGGTTCAGGAAATATGAGTAACAGCAGCTATAACGATTCACCGGACGGAAACTATAAATACGACTATGCACCCGCAGAAGAATATTGTGATGATGTTGAATCTGATATGGAAATCATGCCCGAATATCAGTATTCAAATGAAGAATACAAAAATTTTGAGGAACAGGGCTTTAAAAATACCGAAACAGACCCGCTTTCGACATTTTCCGCAGATGTTGATACAGCGTCATATTCAAACGTAAGACGACTGATTGAGGACGGAATGAATGTCCCAGAAGATGCTGTAAGGGTTGAGGAATTTATAAATTATTTCGACTATGATTATTCACAGCCTGATGACGGACAGACATTCGGTGAATACGTTGAAATATCAGACTGCCCGTGGAATAATGCACACAAACTCATGATGATAGGCGTACAGGGAAAGAAAATTGATGAAAATGAACTTCCTCCCTCGAATATAGTATTTCTGATAGATTCATCAGGTTCAATGGATTCATATGACAAACTTCCGCTTGTGCAGAATGCTTTCTCCATGCTTGCAGAAAAACTCAGCGAAAATGACAGAATTTCAATAGTTACATATGCAGGTTCAAGCCGTACAGTCATAGCAGGCGAAAATGACAAGGATAAAATCCTCGAAGCACTCTATTCCATAACCGCTAACGGTTCGACAAACGGTGAGGGCGGTATCAATACAGCCTATGAACTCGCAGAGGAATATTTCATAGAGGGCGGAAATAACCGTGTAATCCTTGCAACTGACGGAGATTTGAATGTCGGTGCATCATCTGAAAGCGAACTGAAAAAACTTATTGAATCAAAGCGTGACAGGGGAATATATTTATCCGTACTCGGATTCGGAACAGGAAATTATAAAGATGACCGCCTTGAAGCTGTTGCAGATAACGGAAACGGAAATTACAGCTATATAGATTCAGTTGACGAGGCAAGGAGAGTGCTTGTTGAGGAAATGGGCGGAACTCTTTTCACTATTGCAAAAGATGTTAAATTTCAGGTGGAATTTAATCCTTCAAAAATAAAAAGCTATCGCCTTGTCGGATACGATAACAGAATCATGAATGCAGAGGATTTCTATGACAATACAAAAGATGCAGGCGAGGTCGGTTCAGGTCACAGCGTAACGGCACTGTATGAAATAGAACTTGCTGATACTGACGGAACATATCACGGAGTTGAACTTGAATTTGCATCTGAACACACTCAGCCTATGAATAATTCCGCAGATAACGGACGAGAAGAACTTTTCAAGTTCTCGACAGCATACAAGGACATTGACACAGGAGAGGACGTATATAATTCAAAGCTTTTCGGCATGGAGAAATATAATTCACAGCCCTCTGATAAAATAAATCTTGCATCATCAGCGGCAGAATTTGCTATGCTACTTAAAAATTCGGAATACAAGGGCGATTCTGACTATGAGGACATACTTGCAAGAGTAAATGATTTGGGATATGATGACGAAAAAGTTTCTGAATTTTATAATCTTGTGAAAGCTTCATCAAATCTTTTCAGATAAAAAAATGCAGCCGGAAAATTCCGGCTGTATTTTTTATTATTAATATTCTTCGGGATAAGCACCACGGGCAAAAGCCTCGGCTGCATCATCTGCATATTCGTCATTGAATCCGACTTTTTTACACAAAGTTCTTATGAAGTTTTCGGCATCTTCCTTGCTTACATATTCGGAAAGTGAATTGAAATTCTCGGTATCAATTATATAAGCATCATCTGCGCTTGGAATTTCGGGGGATTTGCCTGAATCTCTTGAGACTTTGAGAGTAAATTTACCGATATGGATATCCTCTATGGTAATATCTGTTGAAGCCTCCATTGAAGCACCGTCAGAAGTGAAGTTAAAGCTTACGGGGTCAACATCAGGAACTATGACAGTAACATTTCCGCTGAAGAAACCGCTTTCCTCGTCAACAATTTCAAAATCAGTAAATTCAACGCTTACAGTTTCTTCTTCAACGGTTACGTCCATATTTCCTGAATATTTGTTATCATTATCGGTTGCATTGAGTTCTGCTCTGAAAACTTCTGCATTATCTTCGGAGAGGTAAGCCTCGCCTCTTATCTGGTCACCGTCAAGACCTATGATATATTTGCAGTCAACAGCACCGTCATCTGATTTAAGAGAACAGCCTCTTATAGTACCTGTGGGGTCAACATAAGTTTCAAAGACAACGGTTTCGTCTCCTGAACTGTTTTTTATATCATCAAGAGCCTCATCAAGTGTTGATATGTATTCATCTTCACTGAGGACATTCATTTTGTCGATTAAAACTCTTTTGAAAACCTCGTCATTTTTAGCTTCGTTGATGAAATTTTCAGCGATTTGGACAATTTTCTCATCATTGAGTTCAGCAGATATCACGGTATAGTTTACATTTATGTCACATACTGCGATATCCTCGCTTCTTTCGAGCTGAACGTCGCCTATTGAGTCATTCCACACCTTAGTATATCTTATAATCATATCTTCGAGTTCTTCGGGGGAGATGAATGATTCGGGGTCTTTGAGCATTTCCTTGTAAGCGTCCATAAGTTCACGGGCTTCGTCGTCCATGTAGTAGGAATCGGTGAGAGCCTGTTCAACGTTCATACCGAGCCAGCGTTCAGTGAGTTCAGGTATACGCATGAACATTTCAGAAGCACCTTCAGCCATAGCATAGTCAACTGTAAGGAGCTTGTCATCGTTGAGATTCATGTACATACTTCCGTCTATGTCGCCCTGTTTAACGTTTGCGCCTGAGCCGACTTCTATCGAGGAGACATTGTTTATCATGTCGATGAGCATATCGTCTTCATCATTAGCACCGTATTCGATGCCGAACAAATCATTTATCATATAATTTTTGACATCATCGCTCACATCGTACTTAACGGAGACATCAGCACTCTGACCTTCCTTTGTTTTCTCGATAGCCTTTTCATAATTTTCTCTTGCTTTTGCGGCATATTCCTGAGCGTTTTCCTCATTTACCCATGCATAGTAATTTTCGGGCTTCATCATTCTGAGTTTAACCTGATTTTTGAAGTAGTCCGAAGCATTGTATGCAATTGCGCCGCCGCCTGCGGCAACAGCGATAACTGATGCACATATTATTGCGATTTTCTTACCTTTTTTGCTGTTTGTGACGTTTTCAACACCCGAAACGCTGTCAGAGGTGTTGTTTCCCCATTCGTTCATATCAGCCATAAAAAATCCCTCCTTGTAAAAGATAAAGGTTTATCATAAAACGGCATATCCGTTTAGATAATAATATCATATTTAGCTTTAAAAGTCAACAGTTTATTAAAAGTGTTTCTGTTTTGTAATCATACATTTTATTGATATGTTGTGAGATATGGTGAACGAAAATATTACTGCCTGATATTTTTTTGTGCATAACGACTTTTTTTAAAAATCTGCTTGACATTTCTGTTTTGCCGTGATATAATATTATCTGTTGAAACGACAAGCGGGTGTAGTTCAATGGTAGAATGTCAGCCTTCCAAGCTGAACACGTGGGTTCGATTCCCATCACCCGCTCCATTAAAGAGCAGCCGTGGCTGCTGATTTTATCTTTGCGCCTTTAACTCAGCTGGATAGAGTAACTGCCTTCTAAGCAGTAAGCCGCTGGTTCGAATCCAGCAAGGCGCGCCATTCCGAAACTCTCTGTTAAATGGTCTTATGCCCGTCTGACGGGGAGCTTCGTTTTTATTTATTGAATATGGTGGGTGTAGCTTAGCTGGTTAAAGCGTCGGATTGTGGTCCCGAAGACCGTGGGTTCGAATCCCATCTCCCACCCTTAGCAAGGCATTTCCGTATTCGGAAGTGCCTTTTTTCTATAACAGTGAATCGAGGGTTTGAAAATGAATGATAGGCAAAATACCATAAAATGGCTGTGGGAAGTCCCTGAAAGAAAAAAATTATATATCCTTATCCTTACAATATTGCAGTCGCTTGTCGGTGCATCAGGCGTAATATATGCCCTGCTTATGAAAAATATCGTTGACTTTGCAAGTGCAAGGGACAAAGAGGGATTCATAAAAAATGTAATCCTCATAATAGCCCTTGTAATCGCTCAGATTACCGTCAGGGCATTTATAAGGAAATTAGAGGAGCTTTCACGCTCAACCTTTGAAAATATCTTCAAAAAACGCCTGCTCCACAATATAATGCAAAAGGATTTCGGCAAAATAAGCGCAGTCCATTCAGGTGAATGGCTCAACCGCCTTACAAATGATACAGTGGTCGTTGCCAATAACTATACCGATATAATCCCGGGATTGTCGGGAATGATAGTCAAGCTTCTGAGTGCATTTGTCATGATGATAGTGCTTGACTGGCGTTTTGCCTGTATACTCGTCCCCGGCGGAATTATCATGGGCATAATAACCTATGCTTTCAGAAAAGTATTGAAACGGCTTCATAAGAATATGCAGGAAAAAGACGGAAAACTCAGAATTTTTCTTCAGGAAAGAATTGCAAGCATGATGATAATTCGTTCATTTGCCGCTGAAAATCAGGTTGAATCCGAGGCAGAAGAAAAAATGTCCAGTCACAAAGATGCGAGAATGAAAAAGAACAGCTTTTCAAATTTCTGCAATATAGGCTTTGCTGCCGCAATGAACGGAATGTATCTTTTCGGTACGATATACTGCGGACACGGAATACTTGTGGGTACTCTTTCATATGGTATGCTTACAGCCATAACTCAGCTTATCGCACAGATACAGGCACCTTTTGCAAATATCACAGGTTATCTGCCGAAATTCTATACAATGACCGCAAGTGCGGAAAGACTTATGGAAGTCGAAAATTTCAGCGATGATATATCGGAAAAACCTCTTTCACTCAAAAAAATTACGGATATATACAATAATAACATGAAATCCATAAGCCTCGAAAATGTAAGCTTTACATACTATTCAGCCGCAGGAAACCTCGAAAATATAACTAAGGAAAATCAGCCCCTTGTACTGAAAAATATTTCCATGACAATAAACAAAGGCGAATATGTTGCCCTTACAGGTCACAGCGGCTGCGGAAAATCTACCGCTCTGAAACTCCTTATGTGTATATATAAACCCGACAGCGGAACAAGATATATTACTTTCAATGACGGAAGCACACACGAACTCAATGCCGAATATCACAGGCTTTTCGCCTATATTCCGCAGGGCAACCAGCTTATGTCGGGTACTGTAAGGGATATCGTCAGCTTTGCGGACAAATCTCAGGCGCATAATGACAAGAAAATTATGCAGGCTTTGAAAATTGCCTGTGCAGATGAATTTATATCAGAACTCGAAAACGGTATTGATACTGTTCTCGGTGAACGTGGCGCAGGTCTTTCGGAAGGTCAGATGCAGAGAATAGCTGTCGCAAGAGCTATATTTTCAGACAGTCCCGTTCTTCTCCTTGATGAATCCACAAGCGCACTCGACCAGAAATCAGAAGAAAAACTCCTCGAAAATCTCAGACAGATGACTGATAAAACAGTAATCATCATAACTCACCGCCCCGCCGCACTCGATATCTGCGACAGAATACTCAATTTCACAGAAAACGGCATATCCGAAGTGAAATAAAACACGTTTATATTTCTGATTGACAACATAGTGAACAGATGATATAATATATATACCATAATTATTGAAAGAGGTAATATTAAATGGCTAAAGAAAAAAAATTGGTAACTGCGATAACCTCAATGGACGAGGATTTCGCTCAGTGGTATACTGATATCTGCAAAAAAGCAGAACTTGTTGAATATACAAGCGTCAAGGGCTGTATGGTTATCCGTCCTTACGGCTATGCGATATGGGAAAATATCCAGCATATACTTGACGGTATGTTCAAAGCAACAGGTCACGAAAATGTATGTATGCCCATGTTCATTCCCGAAGGACTTCTCCAGAAGGAAAAAGACCATGTTGAAGGATTCGCTCCCGAAGTTGCATGGGTAACTCACGGAGGAAACGAAAAACTTGAAGAAAGACTCTGTGTGCGTCCTACTTCTGAAACCCTTTTCTGCGAACATTATGCAAATATCGTTCATTCTTACAGGGATTTGCCAAAACTCTACAACCAGTGGGTAAGCGTTGTAAGGTGGGAGAAAACTACCCGTCCTTTTCTGCGTTCAAGAGAATTTTTATGGCAGGAGGGTCATACTATCCATGCAACTGCTCAGGAGGCTGTTGAAGAAACTGAACGTATGCTCAATGTCTATGCGGATTTCTGCGAAAAAGCCCTCGCTATGCCCGTACTGAAAGGCAGAAAGACTGAAAGCGACAAGTTTGCAGGTGCAGTTTCAACATATGCAATTGAAGCCCTTATGCATGACGGAAAAGCTTTGCAGGCAGGTACTTCACATTATTTCGGTGACGGTTTTGCAAAGGCTTTTGATATTCAGTATACCGACAAGGACAACAAGAGAGTTTATCCCCACCAGACAAGCTGGGGAGTTACAACCCGTCTTATAGGTGCTGTAATAATGACACACGGCGACAATAACGGACTTGTTCTTCCTCCTGCGGTAGCACCTGTTCAGGCTGTTATCATACCTGTTGCACAGCATAAGGAAGGAGTTCTTGAAAAGGCTGAGGAACTCAGAAAACGTCTTGCTGATACAGGCATAAGAGTCAAACTCGATGACAGCGAAAACTCCCCCGGCTGGAAATTCTCCGAATACGAAATGAAAGGCGTTCCTGTAAGAGTTGAGATAGGTCCTAAGGATATTGAAAATAATCAGTGTGTTATCGTTACACGTCACAACAATGAAAAATCTTTCGTATCTCTTGACGAACTCGAAAAGTCCGTAACTGACAAGCTTCAGGAAGTTCATGACGGTATGTATGCAAAGGCTCTCGAAAATCAGAATAACAGAACTTACGACTGCAAAACTATTGACGAGATAAAAAATACCCTCGCTGAAAAAGGTGACGGCTTTATCATGGCTATGTGGTGCGGTGACGAGGCTTGCGAAGATTCCGTAAAGGAACAGACAGGCGTAGGCTCACGCTGTATTCCCTTTGAACAGAGAAATATTTCCGATGTGTGCGTATGCTGCGGAAAACCTGCAAAGCATATGGTATGCTGGGGAAACGCATATTAATTCATAAT
>DGRR01000161.1:12152-15263 GCA_002389995.1 Ruminococcus sp. UBA4383
TAATTCATAATTTATTCGCCTGCGGCAATAAATAATTATGAATTAAAAAAGTGGGGTGATTTTGTGGGAGTGATGATACCTGCGGTAAAGGAACAGGCTGACCTTGTTCACAAAATGCGTGATGAAATATGTCAGAGCAAATATAAATGCATCAGCTTCAAACTCATGGATACTCTTGTCATAACACCTTTTTCCGAATTTGGCGATATGTTCAGATTTATGGAAAATGATTTCAAATCATGCTGTAAAAATAAAAAATCATTCCATGAACTCAGAATATCCGCTCAGGACGAGGCTGAAAAAAAAGGCTGTGCGGATATCAGCAGTATATACAGTATTCTCGCCAAAAACTGCCGTCTCAGTGATGATGACCGTGACAGGCTTAAAAGACGTGAATGTGAACTTTTTGAATATTTCGCCTTTACGAGAAGCTGCGGTGCGGAATTTTTCAGAACCGCAAAGGACAGAAAAAAGAAAATAATTATATCATACGATTCAGTATACCCCGAAAATACCATTAAAAAGGTACTCGAAAAATGCGGATATTCCGCATACAACAAGCTTGTAATGCTCGCAGAAAAAGGTATATCTCCCGATGATGCAGACAAAGTTTTCGACACAATAATTTCCGAATCAGGTTTTTCACCCGAAAAAATACTCCATATAGGCGGAAATGTGGCGAATGATGTTGAAACTCCCATATTAAAGGGCGCAAAGGCACTTCTTCTCACTCCTGTAATTCCGCTCATGGTTAAATCAGGCAGAATGCGTGGATATATTCAGGCAAAGCACGTTTATAACTATGACAGCATTGAATTTCTGATGCTGCATTGTGCATTGGGACTTTATGCGGCTTATAATTTTGATATCCCGATGAACAGGACATATCAGAGTGATTTCTGTTCAAGTGCTTTCAAAATGGGATTTATAATACTCGGTTCACTCAGTCTTATACCCGATTACGGAACAGATGACAGCTTTTCGGAGAAAATAAAAACTGCACTCGAAAGCTGTCCCGACTGCATAAAGGGAAGAGACTGTTTCAGTGAACTGTTTCAGAAACACTTATATGATGTATGCGGTGAATTTTCAACTGATAAGTGTGATATTCCGTTTGATTATTTTGTAAGTCATGCCGCCGCCGCTGACAGGGAAATTTTAAGGGAATATATGTCGGAAGATGTTTTTTCAAGGTGGGAGGAAAATGTTTCAGAACCGGATATCGCTCCCGTTTACGGCAGAAAACTCAAAAAGAATGCAGCCGCAAAGCTTGCCGATACACTTTTCCCGCAGGGGACAAGAGTAAGAAATATCGCTGAGGGTATGCTCGTTAAAATGAAAAGCAGAGGCGCAGACCTCATGAAAGGAAAAAAATTACCTTAGTTCGACCTTTTCACCCATAATTCGACATTATCCAACTCAGTCGACATATTACGTCAAAAAAGGATAAAAACACCCATAATAAGTCGTTTTACGCCATTGCAGAATATAACTCCTTTGTGCTAAAATAATATTACACAAATAAAGGAGGTAAAAAACAATGAATAACAAGATAAAGGTACTTATAGGTGACGACTCCGCCTCGGCAGGCGTTAGCATAGCAAACAAACTCCGTGAAAGAGGTATGTATGCATACACAAGACGCAAGGACTGTAACGTGATAATCGAATCCATAAGAAAAGACCCGCCCGATGTGGCTGTACTCGATATAACCGCTCAGAACGGCGATGCAGTCTCAATTATGAAGAAAACAAGAGAACTCGGTGTCAGATTTCCCGTGTTCATAGTAACTTCTGCTTTCGATAATGAATTTATTGAAAGACAAATCATGGAAAACGGTGCTTCAAAATTTCTTCTCAAACCATACGATGCAGATGACCTTTGCAGTGCAATAAATTCCGCTCTCGGCGGCAGAGCCGTAAGTCTCAGCGATGATATGGAAATCGTTGTCACAGATATCATTCATCAGCTCGGTGTACCTGCACATATAAAGGGATACCATTACCTGAGAACTGCTATTCTCTATTCGGTAGAGGATAAAACTCTCCTCGACAGCGTTACGAAATTACTCTATCCCACAGTTGCAAGTATATATGATACAACTTCTTCAAGAGTGGAAAGAGCTATCCGCCATGCTATCGAAATTGCATGGAACAGGGGAAATGTGGATACATTAAATTCTTTCTTCGGCTACACTGTCGATACAGGGAAAGGTAAACCTACCAATTCGGAATTTATAGCACTCATAACAGACAAACTCCGTCTGAGGTATAAATCTGCTCTCAAAAGCTATAAATAATAATCTGCGTTTTATGTTTAAGGCGCAAATTGACGATTTTAAACAGGAGGAAATTTGCGCCCTTGTCATGAGAGTGAACGAAGCAAAGCGGAGTGAACGAAATGACAAGCACCAGAGGCGCAAATTGACGATTTTAAATAGGAGGTTTTTATGTCATTCAGAAAAATAAAAATATCGGAACTCAAATTCAATCCTTTTGAAAAGATTGGCAGTGAATGGATGCTCATAACTTCGGGCAACAAGGAGAATTTCAATACAATGACCGCTTCATGGGGTCAGCTTGGCGTACTCTGGAATAAAAATGTTCTCACCTGCTACATAAGACCTAACAGATATACTTATGAGTTTATTGAAAGAAACGAAACTTTTACAGCTTCATTTTTCGGTGAACAGTTTAAAAAGATACTCGCTTTCTGCGGTTCACATTCAGGACGTGACTGCGACAAAATAAAGGAGACAGGTCTTGTTCCCACTGAAATTGACGGAAATATAAGCTTTGAACAGGCTGATATGATATTTGTGTGCCGTAAGCTTTACAGCTACGATATGCAGGAAAGCAGTTTCCTTACAGATGACGGAATACCTGCTGTATCATATGCAAAAGACCCGTATCACAGGGCTTATATATCGGAAATTACAGAGGTTTATGTAAAGGAATAATAAAAAAGCCATAGCTTTTGCTATGGCTTTTCTTTTATATTTGTGAATTATTCAAGGGCAGCTTTAAGTGCATCAACCTTGTCGGTTTTCTCCCATGCAACGCCTAAATTTTCACGTCCCATATGACCGTATGCGGCAAGCTGTCTGTACTG
>DGRR01000077.1:0-1264 GCA_002389995.1 Ruminococcus sp. UBA4383
CCTATCATGCCGCAAATCTCTACGGTGTTACGGGCTGGGTCATGAACTGCCCTGACGGAAGTGTAGAAATGGAGGCGGAGGGTTCAGAAAAAGATATAAGTGATGTGCTGAAAACTGTAAGCGAAAGTTCATATGCATATATTGAGGATATTGAATCGGAAATAATCCCCCTTAAAAATGATTCTTCATTTCATATAAGGTAAACCGAAATTTAGGTGAGCTATCATGAATAGATTTGAGTATATAAAATGGTTTTGGAAACACAATGATGATATGCCAATTCTTTTATTTTACGAAATTGATTTAGAAAACGAGAGATATGCCACAAGAATGATAGAAGTATTTTCAGATAAGAGAGCCAATCCTGTTGTTGAAAAGGGTTTTGATTATATTACAGAAGAACCTATTCCAACAATAGATGAAATTAACATAGAAGACGAATTTTTTGCTGTCATAATTTCAAAAGAAGAATTTGAAAATGTGTATAAATCAGAAAAATATGTAGGAGATATTAGTTTTCCAAAGTGATATATTGCTAAATTCTGATTGTCTGAGTAAATAAAACAATGCCCCTGAATGATATCATTCAGGGGCAATTTTTATATGGATATATTCATTATTTTAATCAGTCATTTTCTTTTTTTCTGAAAGAGATGAAGCATACTGCTGCTCCTGTAACTGCAAGTGCTGCAATCGGGAGTGCATGGAAATCATCGCCTGTCTTGGGTGAATCTGTCTTGCCTGCGGGTGCAGAGCTTGATGATTTTTTTGTGCTTGTTGAAGATGATGATTTTGATGATGATGATGCCTTTGCTGTTGTAGTTGAAGCAGAAGCGTTCTGGCGTGAGAATGTTTCAACGCTTCCGTCACTCCATGTTATTGAGAAGTTATCAGCACTTGCGATACTTAAAGTACCTGTGAGAGTTGTGCCGTTTGATAAGCTGAATTTTACGGTACTTCCTAAAACTTCATAGGTGAAGTGTGCGCCGTTGAAATAGCCTGAAGTTCTGCTGGGGTCGAACTCATAATCGCCCTTGTTTGAACGCCATGAACCTGAAGTAAGGAGAGTATCACTGGGCGCAGTGGTAATCTGAGTGTCATCGGTAACAGTTGTTTCAGTGCTGATAACTGCGATTTCTGTTGTAACGGTTGTAACTGCAACGTCCTCTGTGGGAATTTCAGCAGGTGCATCTGTTGCAGGTTCTTCAACGACAGCGGGTGCATCTGTTGCAGGTTCTTCAACGACAGCAGGCGCATCTGTTGC
>DGRR01000077.1:1348-3611 GCA_002389995.1 Ruminococcus sp. UBA4383
GCATCTGTTGCGGGTTCTTCGATTAGAGCAGGTATTTCGCCGTCAACGGGTGTTCCCTCGGAAACTGCGGCAGTATCGGGTGTCTGTTCGGTTTCGTCAGCGAGGGCAGCCATACCTGTTGCAGTTAAAGCCATTGTTGCTGCGAAAGCAGCAGCGGTAATTTTAATTAAATTCTTTTTCATAATAGAATCACTCCAAAATTTTGTTGAATTTTTGTCAGACAATCCATAATTGTCTGACATATGACTATATTCGTATGGATTTATAAAAAAGGAAGATTCAGGTAAATCATATAAGTTCTCCCTTATTTATGCACATATAATTTTTAATAGTTCCCCGTCTTATATATTCGTATGCAGGCACGGAAAACGGACATAAAAATTAAAATTTCGGAAAAACTCACAAAAATTGCTTAATGAGTAAGCAGATATTCTTTCATAGTATAAGTACTGCCTGTTGAAAGTCCGCTGTAATATGCAAGAAGTTTTGATGCATCGTTTGCATCAACAACTGAATTATTAATTACATCTGCGGCTTTTTTCTGGGTATCCGTAAGATATGACTCCTTGCTTGTTGAAGTATGGGAGTATTCTTTAAGTACGGCTGATGCATCGGTAGAATCTATTTTTCCGTCATCATTTACATCACCGAGAGAATATGTACCGCACAAATTCTCATAGCTTGACAGTGCGGCTGCCGGATATTTTTCCTTGTCAGAGAGAGTATTGTATATCTGTCTGAATTTTGAGCCGTTATCGGACTTTTCACCGATAACATTGAGGATATTCGCAGCTATTGCGAGATGACCTTTCTGAGAGGGGTGAATGTCGGGATTATCGGTCTGCATATTTGTGAAATACCATGCATATTCGGCGGAATTTTCATCTTTTGAAGAAAAATCGGTATAAATATCAGCTATTTCGATTCCCTCGACTGTACCGAGCTGGGTACTGAATGTTGTGAGGATATTTTTAAACACTCTGCGTACATTGTCGATAGCCTTAATATAGTCTGTACTTTTGCCCTTGCTTTCAAAATACCCCTGTTCAAACTGGAGAGGGTTGTAGATAGTCTGGACTATTATTCTTGCATCGGGATTTTTTTCTTTTATTTGATTTACAGCCTTTTGAATATTAGGGATAACAGAAGCCTGAGTGACATCTGAATTAACGGTATTTCCCATTACATTCAGTTTTGAGATAAAATTAATCGGGTCACTTTTGGCGAGAGCCTTTAACTTATCCTCGTCTATAAATCCGTTAGTAAGAGATGTAAGATTTATTTTATCCATAGCATCTATTGCTTCTGTGGTAAGGTCTGAATACTGTTCGGTAAGCAGGTCTTTTGTTACTGCATATTTAAGAAATTCCTTTGCAAATCCCTGCATAAGGTCATTTCCGCCGATAGAAATTATAATAATATCCGCATTGCTTACAGAAGTATTCTGTTCATCGGAAAAATTACTAATGACATCAAGAAGATTATCTGTTTCATCTCCTGAGTGAGCATAATTTTCTACACTTCCGCCCAGATAGTCAGCACATATCTGACCGTAGTTACATTCTTCGCTTAATAAGCCGTATCCTGCGGCAACACTGTCACCAAGGACGACAAGTTTTTTTCCTTCGCCGTAATTTTCGGCAGATGCGCTTAAAGCAGATGCGGAAGAAACTACAAGCACCGCTGACAATAAAGCTGAAACAATTCTTTTCATTCCAATTCCTCCTTAAAACAATTGAGTTTAAAGAAATATTTCTTTAATTAATTATATACCATTTGTCTGATATTGTCAAGCACCATTTTTTACAAATTTTTTACGAAAAAACGCCCACGCAGGAGCGTGAGCGTTTTTTATTTAATTATTCTTCCTCGTCCTTTCTTCTTGAACGTGAAACAATAGCTGTGAGAACTGCGAGTGCGATGAGTGTGATAGGAAGTGTTACGTCCTTTACACCTGTTGTAGGAGCATCGCCTGATGCAGTAACCTTGCTTGATGAGCTGCTGCCTGATGAAGAACCTGTTGAACGTGTTGAACCTGATGAGCTTGAACCGCCTGAACTGCTGCTGCTTACGATTCTGTTTGTAGAACCGCCGCTTGATGAGCCTGAGCTGTTTGTTGCGCTGTCGGGTTTAGCCTCGTCTATCATTACGATTTCTTTGAGTTCCTCACCGTTCTTATCAAATACTTTTCCGTCAACTATCTTGAATGTTATATTTGATGCCTTGTAGTAGCCATCAGGAGCTGCTTCTTCACGCAGTACAT
>DGRR01000071.1:0-7023 GCA_002389995.1 Ruminococcus sp. UBA4383
CTGCGAACTGAAGGACAGTGTAATTTGTTATTATCCTTGATGCCACTCTGTCGTCATATCTTTCGCTTATCCCGTAATAATCGAGATTTGTGCTTATTATGGTAGGGAGTCTGCGGTTCATGCGTGTATTTATTATATTATACACCGTGGAAGTATAGAACTGTGTGCGGTATTCTGTACCGAGGTCATCAAGTATCAGGAGTTCTGTATTGAGTATATTATTAATCAGTTCGTCCGAATGTTCATGGCTGAAATGTTCTTTTTCGATATTTTGCAGAATATTTATAACGGAATCATATATAACTGTATTGCCTTTTTTTATAACCTCATTGGCTATTGAAAGTGAGAGATGAGTTTTACCCAGACCCGTACCGCCGAACATGAATATACTCGGTGAATTTATGCTGAAATTATATGCATAATTCTGAGTATAGTTATATATTTTTATCATCATTGCATATGCTTCGCCCTGATAGTATGACATATTGAACGTATCAAACGAACAGAGATTCAGGTGAGTATTTTTATTTATGCGTTCCGCAGCGAACTGACCGAACAGTTTACGCAGACATTCGCAGTATTCGGAATTGTTATAGCCTGTGTCGTTGCATTTAGGGCAGGTATAGTGGATATCGAGGTAATCAGGCGGATAGCCGTATCTCACGAGCATTTTCCTTGACATGGACTGTGCGCCGAGGTTGTGCTGTCTTAGCTGATTTGCCATACTGACAGCATCTTGACCTTTATTTTGTGAAAACACACGGATAAGTTCTCTTCCCGAATTAAAAATGGTTTCATTGACTTCACGGATTTCGGGAATTTTTTTATTGATTTCTTCTATACGTCTTTCATTTTCGGCAAAAGCCATATTTCGTCTTTTACTTATTACTGCCATTGCCTTGTCAAATATTTCATTATCCAAACTGCACACCTCTATTCAAACTGATTTATGAATATCTTGTATTTTTCAAGGTCAAGCTTGCTGGAAGAAGAAGAATTATTTTTATTGCTGTTTTTATATTTCTTGTTGTATTCATCGACTTCCTCGATTGTTTTAAGACCTTCCATATGCCATGAAGTCACGACTTTGTTTATATATTCAAAGGAAAGTTTTTCTGTATTTTCGAGGCATTTTTCATAGGCATAGTGGATAAGCTCCATATCAATACCGAGGGACTGCCATTTTTTGATAAATTCCTGTTGCTGAGTAGTCGGGGTATGTTTCATTTCAAATCTTCTTTTTACTATGTAGAGAAACTCGTTGTATTGTTTAAGCCGTTCAACTTCTTCATTTGCCAGATCGAGGGTATTTATTTCCTTTTCAGCCCAGTCGCAAGCGATTTTCTCTATATAGCGGGGTTCTTTTTTATTTATCTGTGCGCAGTAGGTTATAAGGGTGATGATAACTTCGCTTTTCAGACCGAGGTAATTGCTTATCCATATGATAGTATTCTGCATGGTATGGTTCAAATCGCCGAGTTTCTGTTCTGCGACTGTAAAAAGCTCCTTGATTTCGGAAGATGACTGAATAATTTTGGTGATTTCCGAGGGATTGAGGTTTTCTTTTTTTCTTGGCTTGTACTGCACGGGCTGAGTTGTCTGTACAGGCTGTGGAGTCTGTGTGTTCTGTACAGGCTGTAATAAAGGCTGTGCAGACTGAGGCTGTACAGCGGGAAGTGTTTCGGGTGCGGTGACTGTCGGGGCGGTCATCTGCATAACAGGTGAAGAAAACGCCTGATTGTCGGGAGTAATGACATTTACCTGCTGCCAGAAAAGTATGCTGTCCTGCACCTGCGATACAGGTACTCCCGTATTCAGTGATATTTCCTCATCTGAAACATTTCTGCCTGAATTTCTCAGTATGAAAAGCAATACTTTCAGATGTTCTCCCGTGGCAAGTTTCAGCAGATTATCTGCCACTATGCACGGGACACCGAACATTGTCCCCCATATGCCACTGTTGACTTTTAATTCCAAAGATAATTCCTCCTGTATTTTTCTGCGGAAATATATTATAACACATTTTTATATATTTGTCACTATGTCATTTTATACAATCACAAGAGAAATTTTTGTAGAATTTGCTCTCATATGCATTACTGTTTTAAAATGCAGATTTTTTGTCACCATAATTATCACAAGACTATTGATTTTTCTCATGAACTGTGATATAATGTTAAATAATACCCCGAAAGGAATGTCACTATGGATATAGAAAAATCAATTGAAGAAAATAGGCTCATCGTCAGAATAAACGGCAGAATAGACATAGAAACTGCCCCCGATTTTGACAGGACAGTTACCGAAATCATCGACAGAAATCTGCTTGTCACCCTCGATTTTGCAAATCTCAGCTATATATCCTCAGCAGGTCTGAGAAGTCTCCTGCACCTGAGAAATGCTGTCGATGAATACGGCGGAGATATCAGAATAGTCAATGTCATTGATGAAGTAATGGAAATATTCAATGTAACAGGATTTGTTGATATGTTTGAATTTTGAGAATAAGAAAATCTGCACAGCTTTTGCTGTGCAGACTTTTTTTATATTAATCCTCGCTTGCAAACTGACTTTCGTGCTTTGTAAAGAAATCTGTTCTCGGAGGAAGGAATTTAAGCTTGTGATTTTCACCTGTAAAGAATGTGAGAGGCTCGAAAATATTGTCCCATGACCATATATTTTCATCAACCTGCAAATATTCCCTGAGTTTTTCAGTGCCGAACGGTGCGAGGGGGTGAAGGAGTATTCCCGCAGTTTTTATAATATGGAAAAGGTTTGCAAGTGTCTGCTTTAATTTCTCCATATCATCGGGTTCGGCAGTTATATTTTTTGACATATACTTGCTTCCGTTTCTGATATAGCTGTCAAGAACATAAGTACACTGATGAAAGGCGAATTTTGACATATGTCTTTCAAATTCAAGCACAGCCTTTTTAGCGTCTGCAAGGAAATTTTCTTCGGGAGCGTTATCGGGGAGTATGCCGTCAAAATATTTCTGAGTTGTATAGAAAGCGGTTCTTATTATGCGGTTGTAAACGTTTGAAAGCAAAAGTCCGTCCTTTACAACAGGGTCAGTATCTTCGGGCTTTGCAAGCGGATTGTAGGGCTTCGGCATAAAGCTTACCGAACGCTGTCCAAGTCCAAGTCCAAGCCAGTGCATACGGAGCTGTTCGGGAGTATAGTAATTGAGAAGGTCATCAGCCATAGGAGGCTTTACATCACCTGAACTTGATGCTTTTTTGTCAAGGAAGAGTATGTGGTGATTTGCAACGATTACAGGAAGTTGAAGTTCACCGTCCGCAGGAGATGCGGATTTTGTTTCACTTTCCTGCTGTGCCATCCACATGGCAGGTTCAGCAATGCCGTAGAAATAGATATTATCCTGACCGATGAACTGATATACGGTTGAATCCTTACTGCACCAGAAATCTTTCCATTCCTCACGGTTTCTGCCGATTTGTTCGAGATATGTTTCTGTAAAGGAAATCGGAGCCCAGAGCGATTCGGGCCATACCCATACCGTAAGCCCCTCAACACCGTCAAGGACAGGAGCAGGTACGCCCCATTCAATATTTCCGGTAAGTCTGAATGGAACGAGTGTTTTGCCTGTTCTGTAACGGATATTGTTTTCGGTCAGTATCCTGCAAGCCTCATCACAGTCCGAAAGCTCTTTAAATTCGATAGTGAATGAAGGCTTTTTCTTTTCCTCAATATAGGTATGTTCGGGCATTGAATCCTTTAATTCAAAATATTTCTCCTCAAATTCACGCTTTACATAAATAACGGGCGGTTTGAGAAATTCCGAAATAGTCTTGCATACAACAGGGCGGACATCTTTTCTTTTCTGCAATTCAGATACCCATTCCTGCATTAATTTTTCATAGTCACGGAGTTTGAAATACCAGTTTGTAACGGGTTTCATGGAGGGAGTTTCGCCTGTCAGGGTGCTTACGGGATTTATTAAATTTTCGGGCATATACTGATGACCGAGGTCACATTCATCTGCGTAGCCTTTTTCGGAGGTACAGCCTTCAACGGGACATTTTCCGATTACCTGTCTGCCGTTGAGGAAAACGCCTGCTTTTTCGTCAAAGAACTGCATGGTAGTTATCTGATTAAGCTGACCTTTTTTATGGAGTGATTTTATAAACCAATCAGTAACTTCCGCATGGATTTCCTTTGAGCGTCCGAGACCTGATGCTGCAAAGAGGTTTGGAGAAATTCCGTAGGATTTAAGGGTATTTTTCTGTTTCTGATGATTTGAATTTACAAATTCTTCAAGAGAGCCTTCAAATTCCCCTTTTTCATGTTTTATTCTCCAGCCCTCGGCGATAGGAGAACCGTAGCAGTCCGTACCGCTTACGAAAATAACGTTTTCCTTTCCGATTCTGTCACGGAGAAATCTTGCGTAGGTATCTGCGAATACGAGCATACCGCCCACATGACCGAAATGCAGTTCTTTATTTCCATAGGGCATACCCCCCGTAATGACTGCTCTTTTCGGGAATACGGGACGGGGAATTTCAAAATTGTTTTTGTTTTCACGCATGATAAATTCCTTTCTTTTATATTTTCTTAATTATTTGAAACTCTGCATAACAGCAGGGTCATCTTTAAGTTTAAGGTAGATTTCGTTGCAGATAAGGCAGTCCTTTTCGGCACGGTGCGCACCCTTTACGGATATTCTGAAATATCTTGCGACAGTGGTTTGTTTTTTGTCAGTTGTCGGCAGGTCAGCTTTTCTTGCGAATCTGAGTACATCAATATAGTCGTTTTTCAGGTGTATTCCATGACATTTGAGCAGGGCATCATACAGGAATCTTATATCGAAATTCACATTATACCCTATCAGAATGTCATCTTTTACAAAATCACTGAAATTTCTGACAGCTTCAGAAATATCAGGGGAATTTTTCACCATATCATTATTTATACCTGTAAGTGAGGTAATGAAATATGATATTTTACCTTTAGGTTTTACGAGGGTGGTAAATTTTTCAGCAAGCCTGAAATTTCTGTATTTAAGGGCAGCGATTTCGATTATCTCGCAGTTTTCGGTTTCAAGACCTGTTGTTTCAATATCAATGACGCAGTAATCGGGAACTGCCCTGAAAAGGCTTTTTCCTTTTTTTCTTTTTACAGTACTCATAATCACACATTGTAAATCATCTGCGAGTAGTCAGGGATAGGCCAGTGACAGCTCGGCATAATTCTCTCGATAGTATCGGAAGTTGTACGCATACGCTCCATTTCTGCGAGAACATTGTCATGGAAATATCTTGCCTGCGGGAGTATATCCTTTATTTCGCAGGCTGTATTCACCTGAATTTCAAGGTTGTTGGTTGAATCATAGAATGCATCTGCGAGGTCGCTGAGACGTTCAGCCATTTTTTCTTCTGTGAATGATGAAATATTTATCTGTTTCTTCACTGCAATAGCCTCACTGAGACGGTGAACATATTCAAGAGTAGCAGGAATAAGCTGTTTTCTTGCCATTTCAATCATGGTACGGGCTTCAATGCGGAGAGTTTTGGAATATGTTTCAAGAAGAACTTCTGTTCTTGCTTTGAGTTCACTTTCTGTATAGATACCGAATTTCTTGAATATACGCATATTTTTCTCATCTGTATAATGGGGCATACAGTCAACGGTTGACGGATAGTTCGGCAGACCTCTGCGTTTGGCTTCTTCAACCCATTCAAGAGAATAGCCGTCACCATTGAAAATAATTCTTCTGTGTTCTTTGAGTACGGATTTGAGTAATTTCTTGACTTCACATTCAAATCCCTCAGTACCCTTGAAAGGAGCAAGAATTTCAGTAAACTGACTGAGTTCCTCTGCAACTATTGTATTGAGAAGTGCATTCGGGCAGGCGATATTGTCTGATGAACCCACCATACGAAATTCAAATCTGTTTCCCGTGAATGCAAAGGGTGATGTACGGTTTCTGTCGGTTGAATCCTTCGGGAATGAAGGAAGTGCATTTACACCTATTTCAAAAGTCTGTGTTTCTGTCTTGAATACAGTATCTTCCTCGATAGCCTTTAAAACTGCATCGAGTTCTTCACCGAGAAACATTGAAACTATTGCAGGCGGAGCTTCATCTGCGCCGAGACGGTGGTCATTTCCTGCTGATGCGGCGGAAATTCTCATAAGGTCTGCATATTCGTCAATACCCTTAATCAATGCACAGAGAATAGTCAGAAACTGCAAATTTTCCATGGGAGTATCACCGGGGTCAAGGAGATTCTGCCCGTCATTGGTGGACATAGACCAGTTATTGTGTTTTCCTGAGCCGTTTACGCCCTCGAAAGGCTTTTCATGGAGAAGGCATACAAGGTCATGTTTAAGGGCGACTTTCTCCATTACTTCCATAGCAAGTTCATTCTGGTCTGTACCGAGATTTGAAGTTGTGAAAATAGGAGCCATTTCATGCTGTGCAGGGGCAACTTCATTGTGTTTTGTCTTGGAATATATGCCGAGTTTCCAGAGTTCCTCATCGAGTTCAGCCATATATGCAGCGATTCTGGGGCGGAGGTTTGCAAAATACTGGTCATCAAGCTCCTGACCTTTCGGAGGTTTTGCACCGAAAAGTGTTCTTCCCGTGAGAATCAAATCTTCACGCTGGTCATACATTTTTTTGTCTATGATGAAATATTCCTGTTCAGCACCTACTGTTGAAGTAACTCTTGTGACTTTTTCATTTCCGAATAATTTAAGAAATTCAACGGCAGTTTTGCTAAGAGCGTCCATTGAACGCAGAAGCGGAGTTTTCTTGTCAAGAGTTTCTCCCGTATATGATAAAAATACAGTCGGTATGTAGAGACTACCCTCTTTTACGAAACAATATGAAGTCGGGTCCCATGCTGTATAGCCTCTTGCGGAACTGGTCTGTCTCAGACCGCCTGAGGGAAATGATGATGCATCAGGTTCGCCTTTGACAAGGGCTTTTCCTGAAAATTCCATTATAGCCATTCCGTCGGGGGCGGGAGCTATGAAAGAATCGTGTTTTTCGGCAGTTGA
>DGRR01000071.1:7153-8004 GCA_002389995.1 Ruminococcus sp. UBA4383
GCTACAATATCGGCAGTAGTCATATCAAGTGCATCGCCGTTTGTGACAGTATTAATGAAATTTTTATAGACATTTTTCGGAAGTCTGGATTTCATCACCTTTTCATTGAAAACATTTTCCGAGAATATTTCAGTTACATTCTTCATCATAAAGCCTCCTGTTTAATTCATAACGCATAATTAATTTCGTCGCATCTCAAATGGCAAAATATAATGCATTGTATCAAATCATATTAATAAAACACACAATACATTATATCACTTTACTTTGAATTTAGCAATACAAAACTCAAAAATTTTTTTATTTTCTTTCAGAAATCATTTTTAAATAACAATCTTCATGATTTAATTATGAATTATGCATTATGAATTATGCATTAATAAGTCTTGAATTTTATGAGCAGATGTGTTATAATATATGTGTTAATTTGCAGATTATGAAAGGTTTGATATTATGAAAAGGAGTTTTACAGCTTTTACAGCAGTATTTATGGCTTTTTCACTCTGTTCGTGCGGTCAGTCAGGCAGGGAAAACGGAAAAATAAGAAAAGACCTCTCCGCTATGGATTACGCCCACGAAATGGGCATAGGCATAAACCTCGGAAATACTATGGAGGCTTTCTGGCAGGATACAAACAATAAAAACTCAGGTGCTTCAAAAGTCGGCGATTTACCGCAGGATTACGAAAAATGCTGGGGTGCGGTCATCACAACTCAGGAATGTATTGACGGCATGAAAGAAGCAGGGTTCAATACCGTCCGCATACCCGTGTACTGGGGCAATATGATGGAAAATGACGGAAGCTACAAAATAAATGAAGACTATATCGCCCGTGTAAAGGAAATCGTTGA
>DGRR01000189.1 GCA_002389995.1 Ruminococcus sp. UBA4383
GCGTTTCTGGTTGTGGACCATCGGATCCACGATATTCTTCAGGACCGAGTAGTGGGGAAACAGATTGAAGTTCTGGAAGACCAGTCCGAAATATGAGCAAACCTTGCGAAGCTGCGCGCCCTTCGGGTATACCTTCGTTCCGTCATCCTCCACCCATGCAGCTCTCTCGCCAAGATAGCGGATCTCTCCTTTATCTATGGTCTCCAGCATCGTAGCGCAGCGAAGCATGGTCGACTTGCCGGAGCCGGAGGGCCCGATGATCGACAGGACCTCACCTTCATCCACCTTCAGCGAGATGTCTTTGATGACCTCGAGATCGCCGAAGCTCTTACTGATATGGTTCATCTCAAGTAATGCCATAATGCTCTCTCCTCCCGCGTCAGGTGTAATAGTTCAGCGACTTCTCGATCCGTTCCATGCCGAACGCGACCACCGCATTGAAGATATAGTAGAATACCGCTGCCGCGATGAACGGCATGAAGCTGGTCTCCTTGGCCGCGATCTGCTTGGCGATGGTAAACATCTCGGCGTAGGCAAGAGAGAACGCAAGGGACATATCCTTGACCAGCGTGATGACTTCATTGGTCACAGACGGCAGGATGCGTTTGACGACCTGCGGGAATATGATCCTCAGAAATGTGCTCGACCTGGAATATCCCAGCAGCTTCGCCGCCTCATACTGTCCCGGAGGCATGGATTCGATGCCCGATCTGTAGATCTCCGCAAAATAAGCGGCGTAGTTGACCGAGAATGCGATGATGATCGCCGTAAATCTCCAGGTGCTTCCGATCTTCAGGTTGAACAGGTAGAACGGGCCGAAATAAACCGCCAGAAGCTGAAGCATAAGCGGGGTTCCGCGCAGTATGGATATGAAGATCCATACGACCGACCGGATGATCCTGTTCTTACTCATCCTTCCAAACGAGACCAGCAGGCCAAGCGGAAGCGAAAAAAGGAGTGTCAGCAGGAAGATGCTGATCGACTTCATCAGTCCTCCCGCAAGCTGCTCCATCATTACCTGAAAACTCATATGCCCTCCAATTACTCGCGCTGCACTCAACACATAAAGAACTGACACGGCTCAGGGACTGCCCGTATGAGCCTGTCAGTTCTCTATCTCCCAGACTATACCGCTGCCGCCGTCAGTGCGGCCGGTTCACAGATCACTCTGCCTCTGTCTCTGTCTCGACCTCAAAGTCATCGCCAAGATCGAATCCAAGGCTCTCGCCCAGGCAGACCATGTCGGCGATCTCATACTTCTCGGCCAGCTCATCGAAGATTCCCTCTTCATACAGAATTCCGAGGTCGTCATTGATGATCTCTGCAAGTTCTTCGTTGCCCTTCTTGAATCCGACCGCATACTTCTCGGAATTCAGGGTCTCTTCAAGGATCGAATATCCTTCGCGGCCCTTGATCTGATACTGGGCAACTCCCACGTCGATCGCGACTGCATCCAGGGATCCTGCCTGCAGCTCCGCGAATGCGGTGTTGTAATCAGCAAACTGCTGAAGGTCTCCGAAGGTTGCGGCAAGCTCAGCCTGGTCGCCCTCTTCTTCCAGAAGCGCAAGGGCTGCTGAATCCGCCTGAACGCCGACGGTCTTTCCTTCCAGATCGGCAAGGGAAGCGATGCCCGAATCATCGGCCACGCAGATGACCTGGCTGTTGTCTACATACGGAACCGAGAAGGTGTAGGAATCCTCTCTGCCGTCCATGGTGAATCCGTTCCAGATGCAGTCAATTGCGCCTGTTTTAAGTTCCATGTCTTTTGAATCCCAGTCGATAGGCTGTTTCACGAGTTCCCAGCCGTTTCTTGCACATACTTCCTGAGCAAGGTCAAGGTCGAATCCGACATATTCTCCGCTGTCGTCCTTGTAGCCGTAAGGCGGAAATTCCGCATCAAATCCGACTGTAAAGGTTTTTCCGTCCTCTGCACGGACTGTCAGGGGATTTACGGAAAGAATCATTGTCATGATTACGGCAAGGAAAATAAATACTGCTTTTTTCGCCGTTGAAATATTTTCGTGGGTCTTTATGCATTTTCCCGCATATCTGTCGTTACGGGGCATAAAGGGGGATTGTGGATTTTTACTCATAATGCACCTCTGTTCTGATTTTTAAAGGCATATTTCTACGCCTGCACTATATATTATAAAGCATAAATGCTCAAAAGTCAATCAGTTAAGGGCAATAATGCAAAATATACACCTTTTCTGCATTTTTTTCGGTTGAAATTTGTGTATAAAAATGGTCTGATGATTACGCTCACGGTCAGTGGGCTGCAAGCCTGCGCTATAATGAGAAAAACGGCAGATTCTACGTTTTCTTCGGCAGTTACGGCACTAATAAGTCATATATCTACTCAACTGATGATATCGAAAACGGTGAATGGTCAAAAGCCGAACTCAACGGTATGTATCATGATGCCTCCCTGCTTTTCGATGATGACGGCAGAAATTACCTCGTCTACGGAGGCGGAGAAATAAAAAGTAAGAAATTATATTTATGATGCACTTCCTTATTTCTTCCACGAAGGACAGTAATAATAAAAACGATGGCTTTTAAAGTCATCGTTTTTTTATCGGATTATTATTCTTTTACTTTACCCTGCGAAAGTCTTGTGAAATAGTCTTTTGTCTCCGATTTCACCACTCCCGAAAGAAGTATAAGTGCTGTTACGTTCGGTATTGCCATAAGTCCGTTGAATATATCCGCCATATTCCATACTGCTTCAACTGCGAGATACGGTCCTATGAATACCGCTGCTATGTATACCCAGCGGTATATAATTGTTATTTTTTTATTTGAGACTGTGAGATATGAGAGGCATCTCTCTGAATAATAATTCCAGCCGAGAATCGTTGTGAAGGCAAATATTGCAAGGCATACCATAAGTATAAATGATGATACTTTTTCAGGGAAGGGAAGTCCGTATCTGAATGCATCTGTCGTTATGGCTACGCCTTCAAGTCCTTTTTCGTGACTGCCTGCCATTACTATTGCAAGCCCTGACATTGTGCATACTATTATTGTATCAATAAATGTGCCTGTCATTGTGACAAGTCCCTGTCTTACGGGTTCATTTGTCTTTGCGGCTGCGGCGGCAATCGGTGCAGAGCCAAGACCTGCTTCATTTGAAAAAATACCTCTTGCCACACCGTTTCTCATAGATGTGAATATTATTGTCATTCCTGCCGCACCGCCTGCCATGGGGCGCAGTCCGAATGCATTCTTCACTATTTCCGAGACAGCCGAGGGAATTTCGGTTATGTGTGTTACTATTATCATCAGACAGCTTCCGACATACATTATTATTACAACGGGTACTATTATCTGTGCAACAGATGAAATTCTTTCTATTCCTCCGATTGTTATGAGTGCTACGAGAAGTGTTATCAAAGCTCCTGCAATTACGGTTGTATATGTGAAGTCATAGCCGAAAATATGTATTGTATTGAGTGATTCGGGGTCAAAAAAATTATTTGCCGCCGAAGTTATTCCGTTTATCTGGGTTATCGTTCCTATTCCCATTAAGCCTGCAAAAAGTCCGAAAAATGCAAACATCTTTCCCAAAAATTTAAATCTTTTTCCGAGACCGTTTTCGATATAATAAAAAGGACCTCCGAGTATATTTTTATTTGCGTCTGTTATTCTGTATTTTACTGCCAGCAGACCTTCCGCATATTTTGTTGCCATTCCGAAAAATGCAGCGACTTCCATCCAGAATAAAGCACCTGCACCGCCTGCCGCAAGTGCCGTGGCTACTCCGACAATATTTCCCGTGCCGACTGTTGCGGAGAGTGCTGTACAGAGTGCCGCAAAACTTGAAACTTCTCCATGACCGTCCTCCTCATCTTTCAGCATATACCGCAGGGCTTTTCCGAGTCTGCGGACTTGCAGAAATCCAAGTCTGGACGAAAGAAGTATTCCGCAGAATAAAATCAGCACTATCAGCGGAATACCCCATACATAGTCGTCAATTGTCTTTATTAATTCGTTGATTTTTTCCATGTATCATGCTCCTTTTTTTGATTTCTACTCATTATAACATTTTTTAGGAAACACGTCAAGTTAGTATATGCTATTTTATTTTTTAACATATTAAAAAGCCTGAGAAATTACTCTCAGGCTCTTGGATTATTCAAAGGTATAGGGTGTATGGCAGATTTTAATTTTCTGATGCCTTGAAAGCCTGTTTAAGGTCGTCAAGGATATCGCTGATATTTTCAAGTCCCACTGAAAGACGTATCATACCGCCGTTGATTCCTGCTGCGACAAGCTGTTCATCTGTAAGCTGGCGGTGGGTTGCGCTTGCAGGGTGAAGAACACAAGTTCTTATATCTGCAACATGAACTTCATTTGATGCAAGTTTAAGTGAATCCATGAATTTGACTGCTGTTTTTCTTCCGCCCTTTATCACGAATGATATAACTCCGCTGCTTCCGTTCGGGAGATATTTCTGTGCAAGTTCATAGTAGGGACTGCTTTTGAGTGCAGGATAATTCACTGATTCAACCAAATCATTGCTTTCGAGATACTGTGCGACAGTCATGGCATTTTCGCAGTATTGTTTCATTCTTACAGCAAGTGTTTCAAGTCCGAGATTGAGATAAAATGCCGACTGTGCCGAGGGATAACAGCCAAGGTCACGCATAAGCTGCATTCTTGCCTTTACGATGTATGCGGCTTTGCCGTAAGCCTGAGTGTATACTGTACCGTGATAGCTTTCGTCAGGTTCGGTAAATTCGGGGAATTTTCCGTTAGTCCAGTCAAAAGTTCCTGCATCTACGATTACACCGCCTACCTGTACGGCATGACCGTCCATGTATTTTGATGTTGAATGGATTACTATATCAGCACCGTGTTCAATGGGACGGCATAAAATCGGTGTGGGGAAAGTATTGTCAACTATGAGGGGAACATTGTTTTCGTGGGCGATTTTTGCGAATTTTTCGATATCAAATACAGTGAGTGCGGGGTTTGCGATAGTTTCACCGAAAACAGCCTTTGTATTGGGCTTGAAAGCCGCACGGATTTCTTCTTCGGAAGCCGTGGGAGATACAAATATACATTCTATTCCCATTTTCTTGAATGTAACCGCAAAGAGATTTATAGTGCCGCCGTATACGGTAGCTGTGGAAATAATGCTGTCGCCTGCCTGACAGATATTGAGTATCGAGCAGAGAGTTGCCGCCTGTCCGCTTGATGTACACATAGCACCGATACCGCCTTCGAGTGCGGCAATTTTTTCTTCTATTGCCATTACCGTGGGATTTTCAAATCTTGAATAGATAAGGCTTTTTGTAGGGTCATCAAATACCGCAGCAACGTCATCTGTTGAATCGTATACATATGTTGTACTCTGTACGATAGGTACAACTCTCGGTTCTGTATTTTTGGGAGTATAGCCTGCGTGCAGACATTTTGTTTCAATATTCATGTAAAATTACCTCCTGTATTGCTTTAAATCATACTGACAAGGTCTATTTTAACATATTTACAATTATATGTCAAGCATTTTCAGCACGAAAATAATAAAAATTAAAATACGATTGACAAAAATATATTTTGGTGCTATAATTATTAAGTATCAATTTATTGTAAGGAGCAGTAAAAATGGAAAAAACTTATATTTCAGACCTTAAAAACTGCATCGGCTCTGTGGTTAAGGTGCAGGGATTTGTCGAGAATTTCAGAAACAGCAAAAAAATGGCTTTTATCGTTCTGAAAGATATCACAGGCAAGGTTCAGATAACTGTTGAAAAGGAACTTAAACCCGAACTCTGCGACACTATCGAAAAAATTACAGGCGATTCCGTTATAACCGTTGTCGGTACTGTAAGAGAGGACGATTATGTCAAGCTCGGCGGTATGGACATAGTACCCGATGAAATTATCATCGAAAGTATCGCTGACGCTCTCCCTATCGCAAGAAAGGATATCCCTGCCACAAAGAAAAAAGCCGCTGTCGAACGTTCAAGTATCGACCAGAGAATCGACTACCGCTGGATTGACCTCAGAACTGACGAAAATCAGCTTATTTTCAAGGCTCAGACCGTTATGGTAAATGCTATGCGTAAATTCCTCCTCGACAGGAAATTTATCGAAATACATACACCCAAACTCATAGGCGCAGCAAGCGAAAGCGGTGCAAATGTATTTGAAGTCAAATATTTTGACAGAAATGCTTACCTCGCCCAAAGTCCGCAGTTCTATAAACAAATGGCTATGGCAAGCGGTTTTGAAAGAATCTTTGAAGTAGGTCCTGTCTTCCGTGCAGAAAAATCATACACAAGCAAGCATACAACCGAATTTACAGGCTTCGATTTAGAGTTCAGCTACATAGATTCATATAAAGATGTCATGAAAATGGAGGAGGAACTCCTCACAGATATGCTCAAAACCGTAAAGGAACAGTTCGGCGAACAGATAAAGGAACTCTTCGGAAAAGAAGTTATTGTCCCCGAAACTCCTTTCCCCGTCATCAAACTCGCTGACCTCTATAAAGCCCTCGAAGAAGAATTTGGCTATACCGTTGACGATTCCGAAAAGAATGACCTCACCACCGATGCCGAAAAACTCAGCTATGAATGGGTTAAAAAACACTATAACCATGAATTTCTTTTCGTCACCGATTTCGGTGCGGAAAAACGTGCTTTCTACCATATGAGAGACGAAAACGGCATACCTATGGGCTATGACCTCATCTGGAGAGGCGTTGAAATTACAACAGGCGCACAGCGTGAACACCGCTATGATGTCCTTAAAAAACAGGCTGAGGAAAAAGGTCTCGCAGAGGACGTTAAATTCTACCTCGAATTTTTCAAGTACGGCTGTCCTCCTCACGGCGGTTTCGGTCTCGGTGTGGACAGACTTACCATGCTCCTTTTCGGTCTGCATATCAAGGAGTCAATGTTCCTGTTCAGAGGTCCGAACAGACTTACTCCATAATTTTTAATTTTTTATTTATAACAGAAAGGAGATTTCTCAATGTCAGATAAAAAGAATGTCTGGAAACCTGTTGCCATTACCGCTATATGCATTATTGCTGTCGAAAGTGTCTGCTACGGCATGGGCGTGGGATTTAAAAACAATAAATCAGAAAATTCCGAATCCGTAACAGATACTTCTTCTCAGGCACAGTCCGCTGAGGAAGTACAGTCTCAGTCCGCTGACGAAAATAAAACGGAAGATGTCCTCACCCTCTGGACTGACAATGCCCCCGCAAAACAACAGCTCATTCAGTATATGTCGGATATAACTTCCGAGAACAGCGGGGATTATATCCCTCCTGAGGACAGAATCGCTGTTTTCGATTTTGACGGCACTCTTTTCTGCGAAACAGACCCCAATTATTTTGACTATACTCTCCTTAAATACCGTGTCCTCGAAGACCCCGACTATATCAGCAAGGCAAGCGAATTTGAAAAGGAAACAGCCGAGAAAATCAAAAAACAAAACGAAACAGGCGAATCTTTTTCAGGTCTCGAAACTGACCACGGAAAAGCTGTCGCTTCCGCTTTCTCAGGTATGACTATTGACGAGTTCAATGACTATATTCAGGAATTTAAAAAACAGCCTATGCCAAGCTATCAGGGCATGAACCGTGGCGAGGGTTTCTATAAGCCTATGCTCGAAATCGTAGATTACCTTGAAGATAATGATTTTACAGTCTATATCGTCAGCGGTACGGACAGATTTATCGTCAGAGGCATTGTGGACAATTCAGAACTCGAACTTCCAAATAAACAGATAATCGGCTCTGATGAATCCGTTGTCGCTTCTTCTCAGGGCGATGCGGACGGTCTGGATTATGTCTTTGAAGAAAATGACGAACTTACACTCGGCGGTGATTTCCTCATCAAAAACCTCAAAATGAATAAGGTTACTGTTATAAATCAGGAAATCGGCCAGCAGCCTGTACTCTCTTTCGGAAACAGTTCGGGTGACGGCAGTATGGCTGAATATGTCGTGAGCAATAACCCCTATAAGAGCCTTGCATTTATGCTCTGCTGTGACGATACGGAACGTGAAAACGGTAACGAGGAAAAAGCCCGAAAAATGTATGACCTCTGTCAGGAAAACAACTGGATTCCAATTTCTATGAAAAATGACTGGTCTACAATCTACGGCGACAATGTTACTTATAACCATTAATCAAAAGGGTGTGACCTCTGCGTCACACCCCTTTTTTATTTATTTTTTAAAATAATTGACTATGATGAAAATATTAAAATTTTCATTCGCTTATGAAAAAATACCTTTGAGAACATCATAATTTTTCTGCATGAGTGATAAATATGTCGCTCCGTTTTTTATATCGCTTTCGGAAACGGACTGGAGAGAGTTAAGCTGTGCAATATTCACTTTTTTCCCTGATGTGCTGATTATGGTATCTGCAATTGAATGGTCTGAATTTTCAAGAGTGAATATAGTATCGCAGTCAAGTTCATTGATTTTGTCGGCAAGGAATTTTATTGTCTCAAAACTTGCCTCAGTTTCCGCTGAACAGCCTGCAAATGCTGCGTAATAGTCAAGTCCGTAATCATCGGTAAAGTACCTGAACGGGAATCTGTCACCAAATACAAGGGCTTTTACTGATGATGAATCTATAAGCGACTGAAAATCATTGTCAAGTGCGTCAAGCTGTGAAATGTAAGTTTCAAGATTGGATTTGTATTCAGCGGAATTTGCAGGGTCAATTTCTGAAATGACGTTTTCAATTTCTGTGCATAAAATTTCCGCATTTTTAAGTGAAAGCCATATATGCTCATCATATTCTGTTTCTTTATCTTCTTCGGAATCTTCTTCTTCCTCCTCTGCCTGCATACCTTCCTTGATTTCCTCGGTTTTGGCGGAATCGCCCAGAATTTCCATAAGATTTATAACTTTCATATTGTCGTTTACGGCATCTGCGAGAGTATCTTCAACCCAGCCGTCTGATTCTCCGCCTACATAGATGAACAGGTCGCAGGCTGATATCTTCATGATGTCATCGGCAGTGGGCTGGAAACTGTGCAGGTCAAGACCCTTGTCAAGGAGATAGGTTATTTCTGCATTTTCGGCTTTATCACCGAGAATCTGCTTTACCCAGTCATATTCGGGGAAAATGGTACAGACAATATTCAGCGAATCAGAAGCCTGATTCTCTGAAATATCCGCTGATGATGAACTGCCTGCGGTTGCAGAAGTCTGTGAGGCACAGCCTGTTACGCCTGCGGACGCAAGTATGATGCTTAAAGTCAGTAAACTTAATTTTTTATACATAATAAACCTCCATGTAATATCCTAAAATGAAAACGATTATCAATTTCATTTTTATATTATAATCGCATTTCTGCGTTTTGTCAATCCTTTTGCAGAATATTCGGCAATAATCACATCTTTAAACAGATATTTTTCTTTTTGACTGTACAATATGTATATATGGTAAAAATTTGTATTGTTATGAAATATTTTTAAAAAATATGTGTAGACAAATATCAAATATTGTGGTATAATAACATAAAATAATAAAAACAGAGGTGATAAAATGGCATACATGACTACTACCCTCCAGCCTGTTAAAAGTTATCCTACCTACCAGTTCCACGCATTTACTGCGTCTAAACTCCCCTCGGAAGATGTTTTTAATATCTGTATCCTCGAAGCCCTCCGCTGGCTGAGACTCAGACTGAGTAAATTCAAGGAACTCCCAAAGGAAATTATTGTACCCGAACCCGAAAACTATAAGGAACTTACAGAAGATATGCTTACCTCTTTTACACTCAATATCGGTGTGAATATCGACTGTACCTATATGAGGAATACGGGCATATGGTCATTTAAAATATTTGAACAGGATACAGGCGAAAATATCGGCACGGAAAGAGAAAGACTTCCCGTCAACGGCAGAGGTTTCCGTACTGAAATATCTTTTTTCAGACATCAGGACAACGTGGAGACAGGTATAAAAACTACCTGCTCAGAACCCTTTGACTGTACGGCAAACTGCGCTGTTTTCCGCCCGTCAGTCGTCAAGGCTCTCGCCGATAACCCGAATGTCGGTTTCGTGAAAGAAGGATTTTTAATAAACGGCAAACCTATGGTAATTAAAAATAATTCCGATTTCAAAAAATTTGAAAGAATTTTTAATTCCGAATCTTTCTCCATGCCCATAGCTTTAATTGCAGACAGCGGTTACGAACAGCCAAAACATGATATAAATATCTCGTCCGAAAATGACAAGCTGTCTCTCACAGGCTTCAAAAAATCAGACTTCATCGAAAATATGCGGGCTGATATTTCAAAACTCAATATAGAGGGTCTGCCAAAAGAATCAGATGACGAAAAATCCAAAATTCAGGAGAAATCCGATTCAGTCAGCGAAATCCCCGCTAAACAGCCCGAAAAACTCCCCGCCTTCGACTATCAGTACCTCGCATCAAGTACAATGGGATTCGCTGTCGTCTGTTTCATAGAGGAAAAATGCCTCCCCGCTATGAAGAAAAAATTTGATGTCGATATAAAAACAGGCGAAATAATTATATATTCCCAGCATACCGAAACAGACAGAAAATCCTATGACGCTCACAATATGATTAACCTTAAATATAATGTGAGAGATGAACTGCGGAATATGCTCAAAAGAAGTTCCTTTACCTTCGGAAATATCCTCTTCTATTCCGACGCAAGACTCGCCGATTTCAGAGAAAAACGACACGAAAATATCTCACTCGAAGAAAGACTCAATATCTATAAACAGGAAAACAGCGAACTCAAAAAACAAAGAAAAGAACTCAATCAGCAAAATACAGATTTGCAGATTAATGCTAAAAATACTAAACAACTCGAAAAACAAGTCAAAAAACTTTCAGATGAAAATGAATCACTTAAAATATATATCAAAAATAATATGCAGAAATTCGAGGAAAGAGAACTGGCTTACAAAAAATCTGCCGATATCGTGGATTTTTACAGGAAAAAAGCTTCCGATGCCGTCTGTTTCCCCACAAGAAAAGATGACGTGTGCGACTGGATAAGAAAAAAATTCTCCGATAATATTATCCTTGCCCCAAGAGCTGAAAACAGTATGAAAAAATATAACAACTCCCTCGATATCGGTATCCTGTGTGACGGTATATATTATCTCAATGCATATGCCGATTACCGAAACGGTAAAATAAATTCTCAACAGCTCGAAATGTTCTCCCTTGATAATAACTGGGAAGTCGAAGGCTGCGGAAAAGAAACCCTCAGAGTCAGAAAAAGTGACTATATCGCCAATATCGACGGCGCACCCTATCTGCTCGATTTTCACCTTAAACGTGGTGTAAGTTCTCAGGTTCTCGTCAGAATATATTTCTGCCGTGACGAAAAATCAGGCAGGATTATCATAGGCTATATGCCCGACCACCTGCCGACTGCTTCACAGACTACATAAAAAGGATTTGATAATATGCAAAATTCAATGATAAATAAACTTAAAGGCGGTATTTTCGGTCTGCTTGTCGGTGATGCCCTCGGTGTGCCGTATGAATTTCATAACCCCGAACAGATTCCGCCCTTTGAACAGATAGATATGATTCCGCCAAAAAATTTCAGAACTTCATATCCAAGTGTAAAATACGGCACTTGGTCAGATGACGGGGCGCAGGCTCTTTGTCTGCTCGACAGTCTCATATGCAAAGGAATATTTGACCTGAAAGATTTTTCGGACAGGGTTCTCGCATGGTATACCAAAGGTCTGTGGGCTGTCGATAATTATGTGTTCGATGCAGGTATCCAGACTTCATGGGCTTTGTCAGAATATAAACACGGTACTGCCCCCGAATTGTGCGGAAATGTAAGACCTGACGGAAAGGGCAACGGTGCGCTTATGAGAGTTCTTCCGCTTGCCTTGTGGCATGACGGCACTGACGAGGAACTCGTTGAGGACGCTCACAGACAATGCCTTATCACTCACGGTCATATTACAAATCAGGTCTGCTGTGCGCTTTACTGCCTCGTTGCAAGAAAACTCCTTTCAGATGAAAATTTTGACGATGCACTCGCAGATTCAGTTCAGAACCTCCGCAGTATATACAAGAACAATAAATATTCAGAGTATGCAGAGGATTTTGAATTTACACTCAGACCCGATGAACCCGATATATGGCAGGGAACAGGCAGCGGTTACGTTGTGGACAGCATAAGAAGTGCTTTTATGATAATGAAAACCGCTTCTTCATATGAGGAAACTGTTAAACAGGCTGTCGCACTCGGTCACGATACCGATACTACCGCCTGCATAGTCGGCGGTATCGCAGGAATAAAATTCGGATACGAAAATATTCCGCAAAAATGGCTCGGAATGCTCAGAGATTCAGATAAGGCTGAAAAAATTACTGAGGAATTAATAAAAATAAAATTATAGTTTAAAATAAAAATCTCCGCAGAAATAATCCTGCGGAGATTTTTTTATGGGAGAAATTTTCCTGATGCAAGATAAAGCACATACCAGTCGTGATGTGAGAGATTCACATTTGCGGCTGCACATATTTCTTCAATGTGTACGGGATTCATAGTGCCGATTATGGTCTGCATTTTTGCGGGGTGACGCATTATCCATGCAATTGCAACAGCGGCTTTTGTTACGCCTTCACGTTCCGCAATTTCTGCGAGTGCCTTGTTGAGTTCGGGGAAATCAGGGTTGTCAATGAATGTTCCGCCAAACATACCGTATTGAAGCGGTGACCATGCCTGAATGGTAATATCATTGAGACGGCAGTAATCGAGCAGACTTCCGTCACGGCTGACAGACATATCAGTTGTCTTGTTGTTCATGTAGAAAGACTGGTCTATAAGCTGGGACTGTTCAAGAGAAAGCTGAACCTGATTTATGATGAGGGGCTGTTTTACATATTTTTTCAGCAGTTCAATCTGCATGGGCATGAGATTGCTTACACCAAAGAAACGGACTTTTCCTGATTTTTCGAGGGTATCAAACGCTTCCGCAACTTCTTCGGGTTCAAATATAAGGTCGGGTCTGTGCAGGAGAAGTGCATCAAGATATTCAATGTCAAGGCGTTTAAGGCTGTCGTCCACGCTTGAAAGTATATTTTCCTTTGTCCAGTCAAATTCATTTCTGTCAAAACATAGTCCGCATTTGCTCTGAATGATTATTTCTTCACGTTTAAGACCTGTGAGCGGAAAAGCTTCTGCAAATCTTGTTTCAGCCTCACCGTTGCCGTAGCAGGTTGCATGGTCAAAGAAATTTATGCCGTTGTCGTAAGCTGTGCGGATAACTTTTGAGGCATCTTCCTTTGAAAGTGCAGGCATTCTCATACAGCCCTGTACGATTGCGGAAACATTCTGCGAACCGTTCAGTATGTTTATGTATTTCATAGACATTTCTCCTTATGGTTGATAAAATTTATAGGATACTTATAAACCTGATAAGATTATACTATAATTTTCTTAAAAAATCAAGGGATATACAATTAAAATATAAGCGGATTTATTTTTATACAAATTATCCGCCAAATCTGCATTTTTAAGGTTGATATTTTGACAAAAAAGATATAGAATTATAGTATATAACCCTAAAAAAAGGAGTGTCAGAAATGAAAAGGACAGCGACATTTCTGCTGACTTGTGCGAAGATGAAATCCTTGACGTTTTTGATTTGTGCGAAATGAAAAAATTACTGTAAACAATTATAACCAATATAAAATGAGTGTGCCTGTATCATGGCATACTCATTTTTTCGTTTATATTACTGAAAACGACAGGAAAAATTTTTCCTTGACAAAGTTTTGTATAAGTGGTATAATTAATAAGGATTCATAAATCGGCAAATCTAAAAAAATATACAAATATGAGCGATAATATAAAAGATAAATCTTTAAAACAAAAAATTTTTTTCTTTACAGGTCTTGCCGCTGTCATAATCGGTATGTCTGTCCTCGGCTTTTTCGCTGTCAGAAAACTGCACAGAGAATATATAAAATATAAGCTTATGTCTAAAAATCCTGTAATCGAAATTTCCGACATCAATATAAAAGCCCCCGTTCTGGAAGGTACTGATAATGAGACTCTCGCACAGGCAGCAGGTCATTTTACCGATACAGGCGATTTCGGAAAGGGAAATTACTGCATCGCCGCCCACAGCAGTACAATCTATAAGGAATATTTCAATAACCTCAAAAATATCAGCATGGGTACGGATATCGTACTCTATGATGTGAATAAAAATCAGTATACCTATACCGCAGATAAAAGCTATATCGTCAAACCAAGCGAAACATGGGTCCTTGACGATTTCGGGGATAACAGAATTACCCTCATAACCTGCACAGATGACGGCTCTCAGAGATTTGTCGTTGTAGGAATACTGAAAGACAATACCACAAAGGAGTAATCTATGAAAACAGATGTTATAAAAGTTGACAGTAACCTCAACGGAAGTCATCAGGCAATTTCAGCAACAGACAAATTTATCGCATATAACGAAATAACAGGTAAAAATGCCATACATATACATTTGCTTACAGAAGAAACAATCTCCATGATTCATGGCATTATGGACGATTTTGCAGGCAGTTTCTGGCTCGAAAGCAGGAAAACAGACGAGGGACTTCTGTGCCGTGTGTGCGTTTCCGTTCCAAGACCTGTTGACTGCGAACAGGAAATGCAGTTTATCTCCGTTTCGTCAAGCGGCAAAAATATGAACGCAAAAGGCATTATAGGCAAAATCAGAGAATTTGTCAGAATGTCCGTCCAGCCGCCTCCGAAAAAAGAAAGAAATTCAAATTCCCGGCTTGTAGATGCATGGTGGAATATGGGTACAAGTAAAAATAAAATCGCTGCATCAGATGCCGCTCTGTGGTCAATGCAGACTTACCGAAAAAATGTTTCAGACCGGAAAGAATTAAATAATGAGGCTTGGGACGAAATCGAAAAGTCAATTATCGCAAATATCGCCGATGAAGTGAAAATCCGCCTGAAATCAGGTTCAACAGAGGTAATTGTCGAAAAATTACTGAAATAAAAACTTCAACAACTGCACTTGCAACAGGTTCGGAATTGTGTTATAATGCAGTAACAGGCTTGACATGAGAGTTTTTCCGAAAAACTGCAATGCTCCCGAATTTTATCGGAAAGCCTGAATATTAAGTAAAAGAGGTACGTTTAAAATGAAAAAAGATTTAGGAAAACAGCCCGCAGTATTCCCGATGCCCGTCCTTATCGTTGCGGCATATGACGAAAACGGAACTGTTCAGGTCATGAATGCCGCATGGGGTTCAATCTGCGATATGGATAAAATTGCCCTCTTTATTGACGAGGAACACGCTACTACAAAGGCAATCCGCAAAACTAAGGCTTTTACTGTAAGCCTTGCTGATAAAGACCATATGGACGCTGCGGATTATTACGGTATCGCTACGGGTAACAAAATGAAGGATAAATTTGAAAAATCAGGCTGTCATGCCGAAAAAAGCAGATATGTAAATGCTCCGATTATTACTGAGTTTCCCGTTGCACTGGAATGTGAACTCGCTGAAATTACAGAAACGGAAAATCTTCACGCTGTCGTAGGAAAAATTTTAAATGTCAGTGCTGATGAAAATGTCATATCAGATAACGGAAAAATAGACCCCGTTAAACTTAATGCACTCATTTTTGACCAGTTCCGGTCAGGTTACTATGTAGCTACCGAAAAGGTCGGTCAGGCTTGGAATGCGGGAAAGGAATTGTATAAGTCCGCACAGGAAAATTAACCGAAAGAAAATTGTAAAATATGAATCTTGTATATTACAGCTTGTCAGTGCGGAAAGGATTTGTATTATGTCCGATAGTAATTATGAACTTACCCGTGATGAATATACAGAATATATATACAATGAGGTTTGTTTCGGAGAACCTGCAAACGTGCAGACCCCCGAAGATGTAACAGACGGTATCAACAGGGCAATCGAACTCGATGAACGCCCCGTTTTCTTGGAAGGACTTTCCGCAAGACTTACACAGCTCGGCATTGAATGCACTCCCGATGATACCGAAATTATGCTCGCAGAAGTTAAAAAACGCTATAAGTCCGTACTCGGCAAAACCTGCCCCCGTACCGTCAGAAAGTGGTGCATCGGTACACCTCCAGGAATTACCAACAGACAGAATCATTATGACCTCTGTTTTGCCCTTGAAATGGACTGCAAACAGACAGCCGTCTTTTTTCAGAAACATTACCTTGCAATGCCTTTCAATATAAAAAACAGCACAGATGCAGTGTTCCTCTACTGTATGTACCACGAAAAGCCTTATTCTCTGGTTGCTGAATTTCTCGAAAAGGCTGAGTGCTTTGTGTCTCAGGAAAAAGCTCATACTTCAACTTCTCAGATTGCAGATATGATATTCAGTATCAATGATGACCAAAAATTCCTGCACTACCTGTCAGAACATTGCTATGACAATAAACAGCAGTTTCAGCTCGCAAGAAGTATCATCAGAAAAGAAATCGAAACCGTTCAGAAAAGACTTGTGAAATATGAGTATGAACGGATTCTTTCACCTGAAAGACTCGGCAGTCTGACAATAGAAACTCTCCTCGGTATAAAGTATCAGGGTTCAGGGAAAAAAATCAGAAACAGCAAACTTCCACGGAGATTCACAAAATCCCTCCCCAATGATGTCACTCTCGGAAAAATAATCAACGGAGATGTCGCTTTATATGACCTCCTGCGTAAAACTCTCATACTCCTGAAATTTTATAATTTCTACTGTGAAGCTGATAACTGCGACAAGTACACAATCGGCGGTAATCTTATGGATTTTCATGAGGAAACGGACAGCGTTCTCACATCATGCGGATTTGCCCGCCTGTATGTGCGCCACCCTTTTGACTGCCTGATTCTGTACTGTGCAAATTCTTATGACCCTATTGATACGCTGTACTGTATTGTACAGAACGGACAAAACTGAATAAAATACCGTAGCGGAGCAGGCTTTTCATTCTGCTCCGTTTTAAAATGTGCATATTTAACAATTGATTTGCTTAAAAATGGTTAAATCGACATTTTTGTTGATATAATACATAAAATATTGACTTTTAATGAGGTATATGATATAATTATAATATGTTTTGAGATATTGTAATATCTGTATTTATAAAAATGAAAGGTGTTGGACAATGGAAGAAATAATAAGTGTTACTGACAGATATGCAGAAATTTTTCCGAAATGGTTTATTATTGCATATCTTTTATTTCTTGTTACAGGAATTATAACAGCCTGTAAAAATAAAAAAAATTTTAACCGTGTTTTCTGGCTTATAATCGTGATTGTATTTCCTTTTTACGGAACGGCAGTTTCTGTTATATGCTGCATTGTTATGAGTAAAATATCAAAAAATAAGTCCTTGAATATGTTTGATTATCCTCTGGAAAAAAAATATATACTGCTTCCGCTTATATTTGCTGTTGCAGGAATTTATATTTCAGAGTATGCTGTTGATTATTATAGAAAACATATACACCTTAAATGGAATTTTCCTCTGAATGCTGAATCTGTTCCCGTTTTTCTGGCAGCGGCTGTACTCCTTCTGATGTTTATGTCATCATATTCAAGATACAGAAAAAGTGCCGTCTGCTTTCATATAAACAAATCGGATTTGTCAGGCGACAATGAACCTGTCCGTGCAGGCAGAGTGTGCGGCTGTCAATGTATAAAGGAAAATAAAAATATTATACCCGATAAAACTGATGTGAAAAATATTTCGTTCCTTTACTATAAGGGCAGCGGTCTGAGAACAGGTGACGCACCTTGGAAATATAAGGCTTTATCAGGAGGCAATGACTTCAATTTCGATGTTATCTTAAACGAGGAATTTGAAAAAGGTGTTTTCGATATCGAAACTGCAAAGTATATGGGAAAGGGAATAACAAAAATTACCGCCTTTCGCTGGAATGATTTGACTGTAAACAATGGAGATATGTCACAGCCGGTAACAAAATATGTAATGTGGCACGTTATACCTCCGTTTGCCCCCGAAGCATTCAGGTCAATAACATCTCTCATGATGATATTTGCATTCTATACACCACTGGGAATTAATCTGTTTCTTAAAACATTCGATTCATTTACAACTTTTTTTTCATAAACGGAGGATATTTTTATGAATGTCGGAATAGACCTTGGCACTACAAATACTCTTGCCTGCTATGTGAATGATGCAGGCATAATAGTCAAAATTGAATTTAAAAACGGAAGAACTGAAAATAAATATCTGCTGCCGTCCTGCATCTGCGTTGACGAAAATAATAAAATCCTTGTCGGTCAGCCTGCAATTGACAAAAAAATCAGTTCGCCCGAAACTGTACTCGAAAATACAAAATATTATATGGGTACAGACAAGAAATGGACCGTGGGAAGAACTTCATTGTCTGCCGAAGATGCCGCAGAGTATATCCTCAGAGAAGTATACCGTGAACTTTCAGAACAGTTTCCGAATGAAAGTTCATTCAATGCGTTTGTGACTGTCCCCGCAAGATTCGATTCGCAGATTCCAAGACTCGCTACAAAAGAAGCTCTCAAAAAAGCAGGCTTTGAAGTCAATGAGAAAAATTCACTTACAGATGAACCTATATCAGCCGCTGTTGCGTACAGTAAGTACCTCAGCGGAGGTGATGTGCTTCTTGTTGTGGATATAGGCGGAGGTACATTCGATATATCACTTATACATTCAAAAATAGCAGGAACTTCTGCAACCGCAGAACGCCTTATCCCCATAGGCTGGGACGGTGACCTGTATCTCGGCGGAAATACAGTCGATGAAATACTCCTTGAAATGATGTGCAGACAAATCGTCAGCGAAGGAGAGGACGACCTCTCTGCTCCGCCAAATGATATGAGATATTCACAGGTACAGTCTGCCGCTGCCACTATGCTGAGAAATTATATAGAACCATTGAAAAAACAACTGTATTCCGACAGCGATGATGATGCCGAAATTTATATTGATGAACTCCTTCCCGACTATGATTTCTATTTCACTCTGAGCAGAAGTGATTATGAAAAATCAATGCAGAAAATATCAGACAGAATGAAAGATATCATCAGCAGAATATACAGGAAAAATGCAGTCGATATGAACACTACAAGCAAAGTCCTTGTCGTGGGCGGAATGGCTCATGAATACTGCCTTCTGAAAATTCTTGAGGAATTTTTCGGAAAGGAAAAAATCCTTATCCCGGATGATTCAATGTACCTTGTCGCAAGAGGTGCTGCAATATGCAACAGCAAGGCTCAGATACACGTTGACAATGTTGCATATACCTCAATAGGCGTTCTCATTAAAAACCGTACAGACGTTGATACAATAATAAATGAAGGCGATATTGTTGATGAGAATTTCTGCGCTGAAAGAGAATACAGTACAATAAACAGCAGTGCATGGGAAATAAATATAACAGTTGTCGAGTTTAAGGGGAAATTCTCTGTTTCTTCATATACTACCCTTATGAGCAAGGTCATATCACTTAAAAAAAGCCTTTTCGGCAGAAACAGAACTTTGAAATTTGCTTTCAGATTTACAGAGGACAAAATATTGAAAATAATCGTTACACAAAATGACGGTACTGAAACTATGCTCGATGTCAGGCTTTAAAGGAGGATATTGATGCGGCTTAATGAATTAACAGAATGGAAAGGCTCACAGAAAACACTTCTCGATATATTGATTCAGATAATAGAATTATACAAAAAAAATGAAAATGACCCGTCATTTGTAATAAGAACGGAAAATTTTATTGTCGGCAAAGCTGAGGAAAGTACGGATTCAGAAGAATATTTCGATGTTTCATATGAGATGAACCTGCCGTTTGATGAGAATTTCTTCCCAGTCCCCGAATGCGAAAAAATTCAGGAAAAAGATGCCGTTTTCTGTATGGGAATGATAATGTATCAGCTCGAAACAGGAAATTCTCCCGAACCCGAAAAAGCAAGGGAACTTGAAGAATTTATCT
>DGRR01000053.1 GCA_002389995.1 Ruminococcus sp. UBA4383
GATGATGTGAAAATTGCCGCTGTTTCGGTACTTGCCCACAGAATAATTCTCTCTCCGCAGGGAAAAAGTCAGTTCGGTATCCCCGAAGAATATGTAAAACATATAATAGCAGAAACTCCTGTTCCGTCAATGGGAAAATAATATGAAAGACAAAAAGAAAAAAAATAACTTTTCCATAAAGGGAAATGAATTTTCAGGCGGATTAAAAAGTATTGCCGCACTTGCAGCCGTTGCATATCTGTTATATATTTTTACTTTCTACATAGACGGTGAAATGGGAATGATTCTCATAGCATTTATGATTTTTGCCCCGATAGTATCCGTCATAATGGCAGTATACGCAAAAGACCGCATAAAAATAAGCTTTAACTGCGATGCATACGTCAAAAAGCACAGTACCCTCAAAGTCACTGTAACAGCCGAAAAAACAGGATTTTTCCCGCTTGCGGTAGTGGAAGTAAAACTTAAAGCCTCAGAAGTCTTTGAGGAAAACGATAAAATCTACCGTTTCTCAATGGTTGGAGAGAACAAAAAAACCTTTACCCTCGAATATAAGGCACAGACAGGCGGAAACGGTGAAATTTCAGTGGAAAATGTATATTCCTGCGGATTTCTCGGATTCCTTAAATTTAAGGTAAATAATATTTTCCAGCCTGTAAGCATAGGCGTTATCCCCGAAATCCCCGAAATAAAAACTTCATCTCAGTTTTTCAGGAATATTGCCGATGTAGTTCTCACAAGCGATGAGGAAGAAGACAATGATACTATGATGCTTTTTTCCTCAAATACTACTCCCGGCTATGAACACAGGGAATATGTCGCAGGCGACCCCTTAAAGCGTATCAACTGGAAATTGTCAACCAAAAAAGATAAATTAATGGTGCGGCTTGATGAGGCTGCCGCCTCCGCACAGCCCATGATATTGTTTGACCTTTTCAGGAAAAACGATTCAAAGCCCGATATGGCTATAATCAGCGAAGAAAGACTTATTCAGTCAGTTTTCGGACTTCTTTCTGCACTTGTCAGACAGGGTATAGCCTGTACCTTTGTATATTACGGTGCAGGCGATGAAGTCATAAGCGAAAATATCGACAATCCCGACTACCCTGCACAGCTTTTGCTGAAAGTCCTTGCTGTAAAGGTAAAAACTGACAGGAGAATAAATACTGATGCACTTGATGATTCAATATGTGCCTGCATAATCGCATCAACAGATTTCGGAGAGGGAATTTCAGCTATAACAAAAAATATTGAAAGTCCCGATAATGTCAGCCTTATGGGTATATCCGCACAGCAGGAAAATCTTACGAATTTCCCTATGTGGTATCTTGACGGCGACAATAACTTCAAAATGGTGTGAGATATGAAAAAGAATTTAAAAGAATTTTTCCTCAGAACCCTTACAGACCCTGTACTCATATATATGACAGTCGTCATGATGTCAATTATGTATCACTACGGGGCGGCTATGACACCTGTATACGGAATACTCGCCTATATAAGCGGCTGGGCATTTTTCAGACTGTTTGAATATATGCAGAAACATAACCTGATAGGCGGTATCCTGTACATTATAGCAGCCTTGTTTATTGGCAGATTTTCAGGATACTGCATCGAAGCAGGACGGGAAACATATCCCCTCACATGGGGCGTATGGTTTCTGACACCGCAGGACGCACTTGATTACAGTTTCTGGTATACTTTTGCGTTGTTTCTGCTGTTTGACATATTCATGGCATCTGTAATATATTACTTCACAAGAGTAAGATACAGAATATTCATGAATTTCATGATATTCATCATTCCTTTCGCAATATACGGTAAAGAATACGAAAAAATGCCGACCTATTTCATCATCTTAATGGCTCTGGGATATATACTCATAATGATATATATGCGCTCGCTTGATGAAACAAAGGGAGTAACTGTCGTGAATAAATCCGATACATGGCGTTCAGTGGCAGTATTTACCGTTATATTTGCAGTAATATCCTCAACTATCCCCAAGCCCGAAATAGAAGCCGACAGAACCGTTATAGAAACTCTCATCAATGCAGACCAGTTCACCGACCGACTTATCGCCATGCTGAATGTTTTCCGTGACGATACCGACGGAAGCCAGTTCAGAAGTACCGCAAGCGATATTCCTGTATATTATGTGAGTGCAGATGAATCCCTCAGACTTAAAACCCTTACTTATACAAGCTATGACTTTTCAACAGATAAATGGTCAGCAGGTCAGCTCGATGAAAAAGACCACAGAATTACTCCCGATATGCCTATGGAAATGACAGGAAACGGCATATATGCAGAGGCTATCCTCAAAGCTGCACAGCTTGACAAGGACTTTGCAGAAAAATATAATATAGATATCAATACACAGCTCAAAATTCCGCAGAGTAAAAAAGTAAAGATATATTCAGCCGTCCAGAGCGGTAAATATGCCCCCGTTCCGCAGTCCTCACATACAATCACAAGGACAACCTATGCAGGAAGAATAGGTCTTACTCCCACAGGTCTTATAAAATCATTTGACGGAAGTTTCATGCAGACAAATACTTTTGACTATGAATATTATCCTGATATTTTCTTTGCAAATGATATCAATAAAAATTTTGTACATTCCCTTGAACGTGATGACTATTATGATATGACCATGCAGGCGGAAAGTATTCTCTCAGATGAATATGTACGCATTGTTGATGATGATTCCGAAAGTGACGAATATATTGAATATATCGGAAATCTCATGCTTGAAATGCAGTTCACTCAGGAATATTATGAAACATATTTAACCGATTATCTCGACTACGGCAATAACGAAAGAATTAAAAAATTCACCGAGGAATTAACTGCCGACTGTACGACAGAATACGAAAAAGCTTCAAAACTGCGCTGGTATTTTTACAGTAATGGCTATACATATGATACATCTTTCGATACAAACGGCAAAAATGCCGAGGATTTCATTTTCGATACAAAAACAGGCGTTTGCTATGAGTATGCAACTGCCATGACACTTATGGCGAGAAGTATTGGTATTCCTGCGAGATACTGCGAGGGATTCAATATGCAGACGGAGTTCAAATCCGAAAACGCAAGAACTAACGGCTATGATATTGATTATGTTGTAACTGCTCAGGACGCTCACGGTTTCCCTGAACTTTATCTGAAAGGTTACGGCTGGCTTTCATTTGAACCTACAATGTCGGACGTTCCCGCTCAGGAAGAATCAAGTGCTTCCGCAAATCTTTCAAGAGCAGGATTGTTTATACTCATACTGGCATTGCTGACACTTGCAGGAATTTTGCTGTATCCTGCCATATCGCACAGGATATTCATAAGGAAAAATAATAAGCGTGACCCGAATAAAGCTGTATACATGATGATTCACCGCCTTTGCCGTCTTTATAACGTGACAGAGGGAAATACTGCCCATGATGCCATGAAAATAATAAAGGATTTTTCAGGAGCGGATATTTCCGAATCTGTGCTTATGTTTGAAAGGGCAGAATACGGCGGAGAAAAACTTGACGAAAATTGCAGACAGAAATCTATGGAAGAATATATTGCCGCCTATGACGCTCTCAGACAGGCAAAAAAAGAGAACCGCAGGCGCAAAAAAGAAAAACGGAGGTAAATTTCCAATGCATTTATTTAAAAAATTTTTATCCGCCGCTGTATCACTTCTCATGATTATGGGAGTTTTTACGGGTTCATTCAGCGGAATAACCGAAATTACCATTACAGCAAGTGCGGACGAATCCGAAGAAATTGAAGAATCCAAAGACAATACCCCGAAAGAGGACTATCACCGGTGGAAACAGTTCGATGACCGCTGGGGAAATATGAGCCTTGGCGGAGGAGTATACAACACCATGACTGCAATAGGCTGTCTTGTCGGTTCAATCTGCATAGCCGCTGTTGACTGCGGAGCTAAAAGCGTTGACAATTTCAGTCCTGCAACATTCATAAATCAGATGAACTCAGTCGGAGGATTCGGTTCATACGGTGAATTACTCAGTTATAAGCAGGTTTCACAGCTTATTCCGGGCTTTGAAGTTATTAACAACTACGGCTATAAATCATCAACCAAGGCAGGAAAAGCCGCTGAAATGAAATACTGGATGGATCAGGGATATTATATTATCTGCCATACAAAATATTACATGGACGCAAACGGCTACTGGCAGTCACATTTTGTGTATATTGAAGATATAGACGGCGAATATGTCAAGATGAATGACCCCGGCTCGTGGAGTGAGGATATGTTCGGCACTTACTGGTATAAGTTTGCGGCTGATTACCTTGTTATAAAAGGACCTGATTCACCTGATACCTACACAGAACCGCCTGCATCATATAAGCCTGAAATTGCACTTGATTTGCTTTATTACCCGAACAAAACCGTTTACAGAATCGGTGAACCGCTTAACCTTGCGGGCGGTGTGGGAATCGTTACGGGAATAAACCCCGACAGCGGATATTACTGGATTCTCCATGCGGAAAATATGGGAAATGCCCATAGCTTTGCAACTTATACCTCCGAATTTGACAGTTCAAAGGCAGGATATTACAATATATATTTCTGTGCGGAACTCTACGGATTGCAGGCTTGGCAGAGCATAGAAGTAGTTGTCCTCGATGAAAACGGAAACTATCCGCCGAGAGATGAAGAAGTTACAGAAGAATCAGACGAATCAGAAGAAACAACTCAGCCTGATGAAAATACAGAGGAAAATCCCCCTGTTACTTCAACAAGAAGAACAACTGAATATTCAGAAGAAACTACAACTACTGTTGCAGATGAATATTATTTTTCAGGTGAGGGAGATTTGGACGTTTATTCCGCCCCCGACAATACAGATGAACCTGTCGCATCTATCCCGAACGGATATGTTTTCAAGGTTTTTGACATCTATGACGCTTACGGAAAAATATACCTTGAAGGAAATGAAGTATGGGTTGATACAAGTATTCTCGATAAGGCTGACAATTCAGAATCCTACGAAAAAGGCGATATAAACAATGACGGAGTTATTGATATATGTGACCTTTCACTGCTGAATGACTACCTTGATTCACTTGGAAATTCTCCCGAAGAAATATCACTCCTGACTGTCGGACAGCTTGAAGCTGCTGATATAAATTCAGACGGAATTATCGACAAAAAAGACATTATCTCATATATAAGTGAGATTTGCATATGAGAAAGGATTAATTATGGAATGGACTGAACTTAATATTTACACAACTACCGAGGGGATTGAAATTGTCTGCTCAAAACTCATGGATATCGGCATAAAAGGCTTTTCAATAAAAGATGCAGAGGATTTTAAAGAGTTCCTCGAAAATAAAAACGGTCAGTGGGACTATATTGATGATGATTTAATGGGACTGTCCGAATGTGAAACCTGCATAACCGTATACCTCCCCAAAAATGAACAGGGTGCGGATATGCTCGTGAATATCAAGGCTATGCTGAAAGAACTCAAAAATTCAGATACGGAAAATATCTATGGCAGACTTGAAACAGATTTCAGCAGTATCCATGAGGAGGACTGGGCGAATAACTGGAAAAAATATTTCAAGCCCGTCAAAATAGGCGAAAAACTCCTGATAAAACCCTCATGGGAAGAATATGACGACAACGATAACAGAATTATCCTCGAAATAGACCCCGCATCAAGTTTCGGCACAGGTCAGCACCATACCACAAGACTTTGCCTTGAACTCCTCGAAAAATGCATAAACAAAGGCGATAAAATCCTCGATATGGGCTGCGGAAGCGGTATACTTTCAATAGGTGCGCTTCTCCTCGGTGCGGAAAATGCTGTCGCTGTCGATATAGAGGAAAATGCCGCTGTTACCGCTCTCGAAAATGCTCAGAAAAATAATATCCCTGAAAGTAAATACCATACATATTTCGGAAATGTCCTCACAGATGAAAAATTCGCCGCAGAAATTGAATCCGAATATGATATAATTACCGCAAATATTGTCGCAGATGTCCTCATAGCTATGAAAGACTATTTCAGACATTGCCTTAAAGACAATGGTATTATCATAATATCAGGCATCATCGAGGAAAGAGCTGATGAAGTGATTTCAGCCTTTGAAGAAACAGGCTTCACAAAACAGTCCGTGAATATCAGGGAAGGCTGGGCGGCTGTTCAATTTGTAAAATAATTCTTACCATAATCCTTGACAAATTATAATAAATGTGTTATTATGTTATTGTCAGGTCTGTATCTTTTGCCTAAAAAGATATCTGTTTAAAATTTAAAATACAAGGAGATTGATAACAGTGGGTTTGTTTAAGAAAAAAAATAAGGAAAATGATGAGAAAATTGAAAATAAATCAGCAACAGCCGAAAATTCAGGTGAACAGATAACCGCTCTTAAAAATAAGGCTCTCGAAATGCTGAACGAAAAGCTTAAAGGTACTATCTATGATAATTGCATTATCATGAGAGGCGGCTATACAATAGATGTTTCTATCGGCAGAAGAGATGTCAAAGACGGTATTCTTCTCGCTCAGTTCGTTTTCATCGTGAGAAAAGACGATTTCGATGAACCTCTTATCGACCCTGTTGACGCTCAGGGCAAATCCATGGACGATGCCGCTAAAATGGCTGCGGAAATCTTCTACGGCAGCGTATGGCACCCCATAGAACAGGCTTCCCAGAAGAAAAATCCTGTCCACGTTTCCGTAAATTACCTCATGCAGCACTACGATTTTGATATGTACTGCCAGTCAGTTGTAAGAATAGGCGTTCCCGAAACTAAAAAACCCGTTATTCTCCTCAACTTCATAAAGGCTGAAATTCCAAAATATCTCGGCTCAAAAAAATATTACTGGATAAGAATTTATCTCGCTAAACTCAGAGAAAAACGCATAATCGAAGTCCGTGTAAACGGTTCTGTATGCAACCAGCTTTCAAGATTCTTTGAGCCTTATATAGATACATGGGAGGAATCCGATAAGCTTATCTGCGAAAAACAGTACGGTTTCTTCGTTCAGCGTGAGGACGACCAGTGTCCTTTTGAGAAAAAACTCGTCACAGATGCCGCCAAAGCCGCTATCGAAATGATGGTTAAAATAAAAAGCCGTGAGGATTATGAGGCTATGGCTAAAAAACTTGACGAAATGACAGGCAATAAATCCGTTGCCGCTGAGGTAAGAATATTTATCCCCGAAATATTCGCCAAACTTACCCTCGGCTATCAGGAAGGCGACAGCCTCTTCGTTATGCAGGACGATTCCAGTATCGAAATAAAGAAAACTCAGCTCCGCTCATATTTCTATATTCAGCAGGTAGTTCTCGAATATTTCGCTACAAGACCTCCAAAGGAGGACGTTCAGCAAATCGTTGTCAACAGCGTTGCTTTCAGAGAACTCAAAAAAGCCAATGAACAGGGTCACGAACCCAAAGACCTTTTCGTTCCCGGCACTTCTTTCAAAATCGGTGTGGAAAACTATAAGGTATGGTAATTGTATTTTTCTTTCCGCCTTTTTAAGGCGGAAAGAAAATTTTTTTCAGAAATCCCTTGACAAAACAATTATTATGTGTTAGAATATTATTGCCGCTTGTGAACAGGCTTTTAAGTCATGTTATGCGCCTGTCACAGCGAGTTTTTTTGAAAAGGCAGGTGCCGAATTTATGTACGCAGTTATCGAAACAGGCGGAAAACAGTATCAGGTTAATGAGGGAGATGTTATCTTCATCGAAAAACTCGCTGTTGAAGCTGACCAGACAGTTACCTTTGACAAGGTCGTTGCCCTCGGTGCTGAGGACGGTATCAAGGTTGGTACTCCTTATGTTGAAGGAGCAGCCGTTGAAGCAAAAGTCCTCAAAAACGGAAAGGCTAAGAAAATCACTGTTTTCACTTATAAACCCAAGAAGGGCGAAAAGAAAAAACAGGGTCACAGACAGCCTTACACTCAGGTTAAAATCGAAGCTATCAAGGCTTGAATCCCTGAAACATGATAAAGGCAGAATTTTTTGAGAAAAACAGGGAAGTTGTGGGTTTCCGTGTGAATGACCATTCGGGTTATGCCGAGAGCGGTGAGGATATCGTCTGCGCCGCTGTTTCGTCAGCAGTCCAGCTTACGGCAAATCTTCTCGAAGCTCTGGATTTACAGCCCGATGTTAAACTCGGTGAAAATACCGTTGAATGTGTTCTCCCGTCAGCAGGTGATTTGCAGTCCACAGTCCTCGGACAGTTCAGACTTCACCTTGAATCTGTTCAGGAGGAATTTCCCGAAAATATCAATATCACTATTTCGGAGGTGTAAGTATGTTAAAGATTAGTATGCAGTTTTTCGCTCATAAAAAGGGTGTTGGTTCTACTAAGAACGGTCGTGACTCAGAGTCAAAAAGACTCGGCGTAAAGAGAGCTGACGGTCAGTTCGTTAAGGCTGGCAATATCATCGTTCGCCAGAGAGGTACTCACATTCACCCCGGTGAGGGCGTTGGTATCGGTTCAGACGATACATTATTCGCAACTGTAAGCGGCAGAGTTAAATTTGAACGCTACGGTCGTGACCGCAAAAAGGTTTCTGTTTATACAGAGCAGTAATTGCGGCTCAGTGCTGCTAATAAAGGCAGTCAAGGTTATTAATCCCGAGCTTTGGCTTGGGATTTTTGTTTAGGAAGAGGGAGAGTGCAAGTTATGTTCGTTGATCATGCGAAAATTAAAATTAAAGCAGGTGACGGCGGTGACGGTGCTGTGTCGTTCCACCGTGAAAAATATGTTGCCGCAGGAGGTCCTGACGGCGGTGACGGCGGCAGAGGCGGAGATATCATATTTCAGGTAGATGATAATTTCTCTACCCTTATTGATTTCAGATATAAGAGGAAATATGCCGCCGAACGTGGCGAAAACGGCTCAGGCAGAAACTGCACAGGCAAAAGCGCACCGCCGCTTATAATCAAAGTCCCCCGTGGCACTGTCATCAAAGATGCCGAAACAGGCAGAATTATGGCGGATATGTCCACCGATGAACCAAAAGTCCTCGCAAGAGGCGGAAACGGCGGAAAAGGTAACGTAAATTTCGCTACCTCTACCAGACAAATTCCCAGATTCGCCAAACCGGGCTTCCCCGGAGAAGAATTTGAAGTCACTCTTGAACTTAAACTCCTCGCAGATGTGGGTCTTGTCGGTTTCCCGAATGTCGGAAAATCTACCCTCATCTCAGTCGTCAGCGCAGCTAAACCAAAAATCGCCAACTATCACTTCACTACTCTTACTCCCGTTCTCGGTGCCGTGAAAACAGGCGAGGAAAAATCATTCGTAATGGCTGATATCCCCGGACTTATCGAGGGCGCAGGTGACGGCGTAGGTCTTGGACATGAGTTTCTCCGCCATGTCGAAAGATGCCGTCTTATCGTCCATGTTGTCGATGTTTCAGGCGTTGAGGGCCGTGACCCGAAAGATGATTTCCGCATAATCAATGAGGAACTTGCAAAATTCAACAGCGAACTCGCAGAACGTCCCCAGATAGTCGCTGCAAATAAAACCGATATGGCAACAGATGAACAGATTGCCGATTTCCGCAAATTTATTGAGGAAAAAGGTATACCTTTCTACTGTATTTCCGCAGCCACTACAAAGGGTACTCATGAACTTGTCATGAAAATATCCGAAATGCTCGACACTCTCCCTCCTATAAGAGAATTTGAGGCTGAACCAATTCCTCAGGCACAGCTCGATGAAATGGCAGGCGCAGGAAAAAGCTTTGAAATCACTGTTGAGGACGGTGTGTATTTTGTCAATGCTCCGTGGATACAGCCTATCATGCGTACTATAAATCCCGATGACTATTCATCACTTCAATATTTCCAGAGAGTTCTCATAAACAGCGGAATTATCGCTAAACTTGAAGAAATGGGAATAAATGAAGGCGATACGGTAAACCTTGAAGGATTTGAATTTGACTTTGTATACTGATATGAACTTTCTTACAAAACGTGAGGCGGCGGCATACAGTCCGCTTGCCCTCGCATTTCTTGGCGACAGCGTTTATGATACACTCATAAGAGAATATCTGCTCAAAAAATCCAATATGCCCGCAGGAAAACTCCATGCCGAAAAAATAAAATTCGTCTGCGCTGAGTTTCAGTCGGAAATGTATTCTCTTATTGAAAATGTTTTAACAGAAAATGAACACGCTATCCTTAAAAGAGGAAGAAATGCCACGGGAAATACTGTCCCGAAACACGCCGATACTGCGGAATACAGACGTGCTACCGCTGTCGAGTGTCTTTTCGGATATCTGTATTTAACTGGCGATACGGACAGAATAAGAGAATTATTCTGCATAATTACAGATAATATAAATAAGGGGGAAACTAATGGATAATAACAGCAATTTCCGTGATTTTGTCACAACTTTCGGCACAGGTTTTGCAGTGGGATTCATTTCGGGCGCACTTGTGGCGGCTATTATAGATTATTACGATGAAAAAAAGAAAAATCTCGCAAGAATACACAGGGATTCCGATGAGAATTATATCTCATCAGGCGAATAATGGAGGTATAATATGTCAGGTCATTCAAAATGGAATAATATCAAACGTAAAAAAGAAGCTACTGATGCTGTCAAGGGTAAAATATTTACCAAAATAGGCAGAGAAATTACCGTTGTCGTAAGAGAAGGCGGTCCGGACCCAAATAATAACAGCAAACTCCGTGACCTTATCGCTAAGGCAAAGGCTAATAACGTCCCCAACGACAATATTGAGAGAGTTATCA
>DGRR01000038.1 GCA_002389995.1 Ruminococcus sp. UBA4383
CCTGACAAAAGGCGTAAGATAGTAGATTTTCCTGCTCCGTTAGAGCCGAGAAGTCCGAAAGCTGTTCCTTTTTCAATAGTGAGGTCTACCCCGTCAAGAGCGGTATAGCTGTCGAATTTCTTCACAGTATTTTTCAGCTCAATCATAATTATTTCCCCTTTCCGTAATCACTATGCAGTTTGTCGATACGTTCCTTTAATTCATTCGGAGGAATACCCTTGTCGAAAGCCGAAACGGTGACGTTATCGAAATCTCTGAGGGCAGCGTTTCTGATTTCTTCCATTTTTTGTTTGGCTATGAAACTTCCACGCCCCGGCACGGAATAAATTATGCCGTTTCTTTCGAGTTCCTGATAGGCTTTTGCGACAGTGTTAGGATTAACTCCTGAATCCTTTGCGAAGCTCCTGACGCTTGGGAGCTGCTGATTTTCGCTCAGTGTACCGTTGAGTACGAGGTCTGTAATTTTATTGCAAATCTGCTCATAGATAGGCACACGGCTTGTGAGGTCGATAGAAAACATAGGCACTCCTTTCTGTAACAGGTGTACTATATCATGTGGTACGGTTATTACACTTATATGATATCACATATTTTTCAGTTTGTCAATAGTATTTTGAAATTTTTATAAAAAAAATCCTCCGCATAGGCGGAGGGCAGTTATTATTCTGATAAATCACTTACTATCTTGTCGAAAACCTTGAAATCCCTGTCATAAGTTTCCTGCATTTTGTCCTTGCTTGAATACATCAGTTTTCTTGGCTGTCGCAGGGCGATAAAGAGACCGTCCTTTACATCTTTTTTGTCAACGCCTATTTTTTCGGCGATATCTGTATTTTCAACCATGAATTTATAGCCGTCAACATTGGGATTGTCGGGATATATTTTGCTTAAATCGACAAATACATCATCGGGGTTGAGTACATCTTCAATTTTATTGTTTCCGAATACTATAACCGAATCAGCGGACTGCAATTCAGCAGTAAGCTTTGTATCAACACCGTTTGCATAATTTTTCTGCGGATTATCGGTATAGGGAATATAATATAGTGATACAAGGGTTTCACCGTTATTATTGTTGTCATCGGAAAAAGAAGCGATATATTTATCGAGGTCAGATTCTTCGCAGACGGTCTGATTTTCGGCTATGAAAAGAATAATCATATCGGGACGGGGTTTATTTACGAGGCTTATTATGAGGAATACAACGATAAATGCAACGGCAAGACCCATACCGAGCCACCATTTGCTGTGGTAAAAGAAATTTCCTATTTTCTGGAAAAATGAGAGTTTAATTTCTTCGGGCTGTTCTTCGTGAATTATTTCGCTTTCCTGAATAATGCCTTGTTTAAGGCGGATTAATTCTTTTCTTTCTTCTTCGAGGCGTTTGTCACGTTCCTCACGTTTTTTTCTTTCTCTTTCGGCTAATTTTTTTTGAAGTTCCTGTTGTTTAAGGTTTTCCTCCTCTGATTTTTTCTGCCGGATATCTCTTGCATTTTCAAATACACTTCTGGATATATGCAGTTTTTCGTCATCGTTATTCTTATTATTTTTATCCATAATATCACCTGTTTAAATTTTTCATTTTATTCATGACATATTATAACATATTTTCATACTTTATGCAAGGGTTTTGATTTTTAATTTATACTTGCAATAATTGAAACAACGTGTTATAATATTATGGACGGACAAATTATAAATAAATTACAGAGGAAATTTTTGCCCTTGCACTGAGAATGAACGGAACGGAGTGAAGTGAATGAAAGTGCAAGGCTCAAATGGCAAAAATTGACGATTTTAAATAAGGAGTTATTATGAATAATTATCAGCATAAAATAACCGAAATTGTAAATGAGGTCAAAAAGGCTGTTATAGGCAAAGACCAGATAATAATAAAGGTACTTCTTGCAATACTCTGCAAGGGTCATATTCTTGTCGAGGATATACCGGGAGTCGGAAAAACTACTCTTGCACTTGCATTTTCAAAGGCTTTGTCGCTTGAACACAACAGAATGCAGTTTACTCCCGATGTACTCCCTTCTGATGTTACGGGATTTTCAGTATACAACAAACAGACAAATAATTTTGAGTTCAGAAAAGGCGTTGCGTTCTGCAATCTTTTCCTTGCGGACGAGATAAACCGTACATCAAGCAAAACTCAGTCCGCACTCCTCGAACTTATGGAGGAAAAAAGCATAACCGTTGACGGAAATACCTATAAACTCCCTCAGCCTTATACAGTAATAGCTACTCAGAATCCCATAGGTTCGGCAGGTACGCATAATTTGCCCGATTCACAGCTTGACAGGTTCATGATAAAATTAAGTATGGGCTATCCCGATTTTCAGGGAGAAGTTGCTATTTTAAAATCAAAATTCAATGATAATCCGCTCAATGCAGTCAGAGCTGTCGCAAATGCAGACATTATCCTCGAATTGCAGGAATACATATCAAATATATATATTGATGACAGAATCTATGATTATATAGTATCTCTTTCAGCAGCTACACGAAATCACCCCATGCTCAAACTCGGAATAAGCCCCAGAGGTACTCTTGCACTCATGCAGATATCAAAGGGAATCGCAGTCGCTATGGGAAGGGATTATGTAATTCCCGATGATGTGGGATATATATGTGCAGATGTTTTCTCGCACCGCTTGATGCTCAGTTCAAAGGCGAAACTTTCAGAAACAAGTGCTGAAAGCATTGTTGCTGACATTATCAGAAAAGTTCCTGCTCCGGGAATATCTGCAAAAGGTTAATCAATATGGTTATAATGAAGATACTTTTCGCTGTACTTATTGTAATAAGCGGAATATTCTATGTAATGTACCTGTGGGATTTTGCACTTGTATTATTTGTTGTCATGCTTGCCATGCCTGTACTGATGTTTATTTTCGGATATATGGCAAAGAAAAGAATAAATGTTGAATTTTCACTGAAAGAACGTTCAGTTATGAAAAATCAGGAATTTCCTGTAAAGCTGAATATAGAAAATGAAAGCATTTTCCCGATAGGTAAGGCGGAGGCTGTTGTTGAATATTACAATGTATTCAATAACCAGATACATTCATTCAGGCTTCTGCTTCCCATACAGGCAAAAAATGACCAGAGCGTTTCATTCCGTATAAGTTCAAAATTCTGCGGAATAGTCAAGATAAGATGTGCATATATAAATATATTCGACCCCCTCAGACTGTTTAAATTCAAAGTCGGAAAAAATATAGGAACAGAAATTGCCGTTGTCCCCGAAGGTCACGATATCGCAGGTACTGTAAGCTATACCGACAGAATCAACGAGGAAAGCAATAAATTTTCTGATATACAGTCAGGAGATGACCCCTCGGAAGTATTCGACCTGCGTGGATATATTGCAGGCGATAAACTCAACAGAATCCACTGGAAACTCAGTTCAAAAAAAGATGAGTTCATCGTAAAGGAATACAGTATGCCCGTTGATGTGCCGTCCGTTATATTTCTCAATCTGCGCTGTTATGAGGATTCTGAGTATACTCTGCCTGTATTTGATACTCTTATGGAAACCTTTATATCAATATCAAAATTTATGCTTGAAAACGAAAGAATACATAGTGTAGTATATTTCAATGAAAATCAGGGGTTTTTTACGGAACGTACAATATCAGACACAAATGAACTGTCCGAAGTTGTTTCTGAACTTATATTCTCAATAAGCGATAATCTGTACTGTGAACCTCCTGAAATGTATTTCGCTGAAAATCCGAATCTTTCATTTTCATCGTTCACTTTTGTGACATCTGCACCGAATACAGACATTCTCTCATATATAAATGACAGTGTTGATGCTGATTTCAAAAATGCAATAGTTGTCGTTAAAAATTATGACGAATCAAAAACAGAAAATATATACGGCGAAATGAGAGAAATTCCCGTTGTAATCGGCAGAATAAGCAATTCAATAAAGGATATAGAGCTGTAATGAAAAAAAATAAGGATAAATCTGCAAACAGCAACGGCATTACTATAAGCGACAGCATTGTAATGTCAGTAAGACACAAGAAAACCAATTTCAGAAAGTTTGAAGCTCTGATTATAGCATCAATAGGTTATTTTTCGGTTATAATGTCGTTTCTTTCAATGTTTCATCTGAAATATAACAGGAGTTCAATAATATTTGCGGCTGTCGCATTTGCATTGTTTCACGGTATTGCTTCGGCAATAGGGAAAAAACTTCTCCCGCTGAATTTAATTTCTTCTTTCGGGGCGATGTTTGTCGCATATAAAAATATAGACAAGATTGCAGACGGATATAAATTTATTTACAATACTATCTATAAAACAGCATACTTTACTGAAATAAATTACTATAAATTCGTTGAACCAAAAAGCGAATATGATTCGGTTACGGCATTTCTTATATTATATATGTGGCTTATGGCACTTATAATATATTTCTTCACAGTACATCACCCGAATACAATACTTCCGCTTATTATAACATTTCCGCCGATTGAAGTCGGACTTTATCACGGTATTGAACTTCCTGTCAGGTACGGAATACTTGTCGTGGCTTACTGGCTTGCACTGTTGTCTATGACAAATACAGACCTCGGTGAATATTCAGGCGGCAGCGGCGGTTTTGTAAGAAAAGAAAATGTCTTTTTCCCGAAAAGACAAATGAGACTCAAAGTTACCGAAAAATGCGGAATGTATCTCATATTTCTGACAGTATCCGTGGCATTCGTCACGGCAGGTGTCATGAAAATCACAAATTATCAGAGAAGTGAAGCTATCAACAGAAAGAGAATAGATGTAAGAGATGCTGTACAGTCTTTTTCTATCGAAAATCTTGCCGAAAGCATATCGGATATAACAAGCGCATTCGGACTTGATTTTAAGTATGAAAGCCATAAACTCGGAAATGTTGACCATATGAGATATAAAAATGTCACGGATATCATAGCTACATTTGACCATAAATATGACGGTGCTGCATATCTTAAAGAATTTACCTGCGGTGACTATGCGGACAATGAATGGTTTGACCTCACTTCCGATTCATATAAAAACAGAATATTTGAAGATTTCCGTGACTATAATATATATCCGCAGGATTTTCCGTCTGTCTTTAATTTTGCCATGCAGAACGATGAAAGATATGAACTGACAATCAATTCAAACCTCAAAGGCGGAAGAACTCTCACTCCCTATGCAGTACGCAACAAAAATGAACTTGTCTACGAAAATTCAGGAGATATCAAAATAAAACAGGAGGATAAAAAAACTTATTCCTATACATTCAGCCGTACCGATATCTATGAAACCGCACTGATGCTCGGCTATCCCATAAGAAATACATATTCTCCCTATGATTTTGACAACAGCGAACTCTGGGCTGATAAAATAAACAGATATTGTTCATCAAACGGTCTGCTTGACGATTACGGATATTTTTCGGTTGATTCCGAATTTTATTCAGTCGCTGATTTATATTCCTATCCGCAGATTGTGATTACACAGCTTTTGCAGTCGGAATATAAAAATTTCGTCTACGAAAATTATCTCAAAGTACCTGAAAATTCCAATATGGAGGAAATAAAAACAGAATATGCGGATATAATCTCAGAAGGCGCATATGCACAGACTGCACAGGATAAATTGTCCGTCCTCGAAAAAATAAGGGAAAGAATCGCAGAAAGTGTGGAATATACCCTCGACCCGGGACGTACTCCGAGAAACCGTGATTTCGTCAATTATTTTCTCCTCGAAAATAAAAAGGGCTACTGTACCCACTACGCAACAGCAGGCGTTATCCTCGCAAGAATGGCAGGAATACCTGCAAGATATGCTTCGGGATATATAGTAGTAGGTGACGACTTCACAGGCGATAACCGAAACAGTGACGGCTCATATACCATTGAACTGAAAGATAACAGAAGCCATGCATGGGCTGAAATTTATCTTGACGGCTACGGCTGGCTTCCCTTTGAGTTTACCGCAGGATATTCACAGCAGACTATTGACACTACTCCCTCGACAGAAGCACCGCAGGAAACTACTCAGTCAGTCACTACCGCCGCAGAAGAAACTTCTCAAAATGAAAGTAAAACTCCCCGTCCCACTACTGCAAAACATCAGAATAATTCACCCGCAGTCACTACAACAGCACCGCCTTCACCAACAGTTACAGGTACTGATACGGGCAGTCCCGAAGCTTCACAGGGGATAAAACCTGTCCCCGAATCGCTGAGAAAAACTATTTCAGCAATATTCATAGTTTTGCTTGCGGTTATTCTTGTATGGCTCAGGCGAATGCTGATGATACAGCTAAGGGAAAGACATTTCACAGAGGGAAAACATTCCGCAAGAATGGCTTATATGTATGAATATGCCGAAAAACTTATAAAAGAACTCGGAATCAGCAGGGAACAGATGCAGTATAAGGAATATTCAAAACTCGCAGAGGAAAAACTCAGCGGAGAATATTTTGAACGTGGTATGTTTGAAAAATTTGTGGACAGCGCACTTAATTCGCAGTTCAGTCCGAATGAACCGACAGACGAACAGCTTAATCAGCAGCTTGAATTTATAGGCGTTCTCACCGCAAATATATCCGAAAAATCATCTGTTATCGGAAAAATAAAAATGAAATACTTAAAGGCACTTATTTAAAGGAGGAAAATTATGACTGTTAATAAGGATAATATAGGAAAAGCCACTGTAATGGCTGTATCAGGAATACTGATAGCATTTTTCCCGGGGGTTATAAACACACTGTTTTACATGGTTGGAGGACTTGTCATAGCAGTAAATATCATACTTCTGATTATGAAACTCCTTTCAGGCGGAGGAATATCATCAGCAGTAAACAATATCATCGGAATAATAGTCGGATTGATAATAAACGCTCTCCCGTCCTTTGTATATACGGGCATACCGCTTATCGCAGGAATAATAATAGGCTTTTCGGGAATCGACAGGCTTGTCAGGTCAATTTCATACGGCGGCGGAAAACGCAGTATAATAACGGGAGCGGTACTTGTCATAGCAGGCGGAATACTTATTTTCTACAATGCAAATATCTCAAATACAATGAGAATTATAATAGGTCTTGCCCTTATTGCAATGGCTGTATTCAATCTTTTCAACAGCGGACACGGACAGTCATCAGGCAGCGGCAATATAATAGACGTTGACAATTATCACATATCATAAAAAAATGCCCCTGATATCAGGGGCATTTTTCATATTATCTCAGTCATTCGCAGAACTGTTTCAGCAACACGTTTTGCAGCGATTTTTTCAAATTCTTCAAAGGACATAGCACCTTCATCATCAGCATTATCGGATATACAGCGGACGCTTACAAAGGGCATTTTGTTGAGGAAACAGCACTGACCGACAGCGGCACTTTCCATATCAACGGCATAGGGATTGAAATTTGTTTTGATTTTCTCTTTAAGTTCGTTGCTTGTGACGAAAGCTTCGCCTGAAACGATTCTTCC
>DGRR01000088.1:0-1098 GCA_002389995.1 Ruminococcus sp. UBA4383
CCAAAAAACATTTCCTTCCAAAATTCCTTATTTTTCCCTGTCTCTCCGTCCGACAGCTTTATTATTATATCATGCTTTTTCTGAAATGTCAAGTAAAAGAATCAATTGATTTTTAACGTTTTTTTGTTGATTTTTAACAACTATAAAAAAGACGGCATTTCTGCCGCCCTTTCTTTATAATCCCAGAATTTGCTTTTTCTTTTTGTCATACTCTTCCTGCGTTATTGCACCATCATCAAGAAGTTCTTTAAATTTTTTTAATTCATCTGCTGATGATTTAGTTTCAGATTTAGTTGTGTTTCTGGTTGAGTTTTCGCTTATCTTTCGCACCATATTGTCGCTTTCACTTTTAGACATTCCACATATGCAGGTAGTCACATAGTTTGCATTGACACGCATACAATGATGACATTTCCAGCCACCCTCAGAAATAAGCTTTTGATTGCCCTTTTCAGTTGCATATGAACTAAGTGCAGAATTATACTCGCTGTCTCCAAATGAACTTTGACCGGAATGCTGATTATTTCTGTATGAACTGCTTGAATTTTCACGCTTGCAAAGCACAACTATAAGCCCTATGAATCCGAGCCAGAATCCCCATGCAAATCCTCCAACATAGCCTTTGTTTTCGTTGATTTTTTTGGTTATACAGCCCCATATTACAGCCCATATCAGAACACCAATTACATATCCTAATGATTCGTCCATATTTTCACCTCCTTTGTAATTTCTCTATAAATAAATTTTATCATACAAATTTAAGAAAGTATAGAGTTAAAAAAGAGGCAAAAAGTGAACCGTTTCCGCATACAAAAAAAGCGGACAGCCGAAACTGTCCGTTTTAATTAATCAATAGCCTGCATTCATATCTGCATTTGCTTTTATTTCGGGTGTGAGGTGAGCTTCATTTCTGTCGAATGCCCAGAACCATCTGTAACCTGTTGCAGGGTAATCGTACTCTGTTTCACCGACTTCCATGCCGAAGATATAGCCATCGATTTCAACTTCTGCTCTGAAATGAGGTCTTGATGTGTGAATCATGTATGCGTTGTAGCCCATGTAGCAGAGGAGTTCATCGAGTGCGCCGTTATACTGTAC
>DGRR01000088.1:1212-3745 GCA_002389995.1 Ruminococcus sp. UBA4383
CTGTAAGCAGGTCTGCCGTTCACACCGTCTGCGTATACTACTGTATCATGGATATAGTTCATGAAATAGAGAATCTTGTCATAGTTTGTCATGCCCTGATAGAAATGTTCAGCGGCAAACTGGTCAATTACTTCCTTTGCTCTGTCGCTTACTGTAAATGTATCATATCTTACAGCATAGCCTGAATAGTCCTCATAAACGGGATAGTAGTCACGGGGGCTGAGTTTTGCAGCATTTACGAGGAGTTTTATATCATCTTCCTCGCTTACGAAATAGCCTGCAATGCTTTCGTGTTCATAAGTACCGTTTGTATAGGATTTTTCGGCAGTTTTAATCTGTCCTTCAAACTCTGCATAGGGAGTAATTCTGTATCTGTAAGCATTTGCGCCGAGTTCAGCGGGGAGAAGTGCTGTGAACTGAGCTGAATTTACATCTTTTTCGTACTTGTAGGGCTGACCGTTTTCGTCATACTGCTGGTCTGTATAAAATTCAACGTGGTAGCCTGTTGCGCCCTCGATTTCGTTCCACCTGAGACCGAAATGTTTAAGGGAAGCATCATAGCTTTCGATGACATTTATATCTGAGTAGAGATTGTCAACATTGAAATTAACCTGCTCAAATTCATAAGCAGTAATTTCGGGAGCAGCCGTTGTTGTTACGGGAGCAGCTGTTGTTGTAGTTGTTGTAGTAGTAACAGGTGCAGTTGCCCTTGTTGTAGTTACGGGAGCAGAAGGCTGTCCAGCGGATACGCTTGCCTTTGCGCTTGCAACATTGTAATACCGGTCGATTGTTTCGCTGCCGCCTGCGGAGATATAGGCATAATAGCCGAGAAGGTCAGAAGCATCAGCCGAATCAATACTGTCATCAGCATTTATGTCGGCAGCCTTCATCTGGGCAGCACTCCATGTCACACCGTTGCCTGTTGCGATGTTGATGTACTGTCTGAGAATTTCGGACGCATCACTTGAATTGATAGCACCGTCACCGTTTACATCGCCGAGAGCATATGCGGCGGAAGCATTTAATGCCGAAGCACCGCAAAGGCAGGCTGCTGTACATACTGCGGAAAGGATTAACTTTGTAATTTTACTGTGCATTGGTAATTTCCTCCTTAGAAAATGCGAAAGCAAATTAATTAAAAATAATATGCCGATTGCATAAAAAACTGACTTTACCGAATTTTAATCGGTTTTTTGAGCTTTCGCACTCATATTATAACAGTTCGATTACAATTTGTCAACATCAAAAGAGAAAAAATTACAGAAAAATTACATTTATATACACAATGTAGAAAAGCCCGCTGATTTTCAGCGGACTTTTTTGTTTATTTATGCCATAATTCTATTATATAGCGGTTATAAAACCAAAGCTTAATAAATTTTACACATTTCAAGCCATTAATTTTACCATTACAGCTTTCTGTGCATGGAGTCTGTTTTCGGCTTCTTCAAAGATTTCGTTGGCGTGTTCCTCGAAAACCTTTGCAGTTATTTCCTCCTCACGGTGTGCAGGCAGGCAGTGGAGAACCATAGCATCTGCATTTGCGACAGACATAATTTCATCATTTATCTGATAGCCTGCGAACGCTTTCTTTCTCTTTTCTGCTTCGCCCTCCTGACCCATAGATGCCCATACATCTGTATAGAGTACATCGGCATTCTTTGCAGCCTGTGCAGGTGAGTCGGTAATCTCGAAATTATCGTATTTTGCGGCAAAATCAAGAATTTCCTTCGGGGGCCGGTAGTCTTTCGGGCAGGCAATTGAAACTGACATTCCGACTTTAAGACCGCCTACGATGAGGGAATTTGCCATATTGTTTCCGTCACCTATGAAGCACATTTTAAGACCGTCAAAGCTCCCCTTAAATTCTCTTATTGTCATGAGGTCAGCGAGTACCTGACAGGGGTGGCAGAAGTCTGTAAGACCGTTAATTATCGGGATATTTCCGTATTCTGCGAGGGCTTCAACCTCAGCCTGTTCAAATGTACGAATCATGATTCCGTCAAGGTAGCGTGAGAGAACTCTTGCGGTATCCTGAACGGGTTCGCCTCTGCCTATCTGCAAATCATTTGAGGAGAGGAAAAGCGGATATCCGCCGAGCTGATACATACCTGTTTCAAAGGAAACTCTTGTTCTTGTTGAAGATTTCTGGAAAATCATGCCGAGAGTCTTGCCTTTGAGGTGGGGGTGGGGTATACCGTGTTTGAGTTCATATTTAAGCTGGTCTGCGAGGTTTAATATATCAATAATCTCCTCAGTGCTTAAATCGAGAAGTTTAAGTAAATGTTTCATTTGTATAATTCCTTTCTGTCTGACAGCCTATCCCCTGTTCATATCTGCGAATGCAAGGTCTATTGCAACGGCAAAAAGCGGGATAAAGTCATCAAAAATCTTATTCTCTATTTCAAGTTCATACTGAAAATCTCCTGACGGTGTGAGCATAGTCTTGATACTTCCGACTTTTCCCTCATCTTCGGGGGCATCTTCATTTTCGTTTTCATCTTTTTCCTCTTCTTCCTTTTCGGTCTGAGGA
>DGRR01000104.1 GCA_002389995.1 Ruminococcus sp. UBA4383
TATGATAAAAAATCCAAGAAGCATGAATGCAGATTTGAAATGACTGAAATGTGACTGAACGGAGGAATATATGAAAATTTTACTAATCGGCGGAACAGGTACAATAAGTATGGCAATCACAAGGAGACTTTCTTCTCAGGGGCATGAAGTTTATATCCTGAACCGTGGAAACAGAAATCCTGAACTTCCTGAAAATGTAACGGTAATCAGGGCGGATATAAATGATGAATCTGCCGTAAACAAGGCTTTGTCGGGAATGAATTTTGATGCTGTCGGGGAATTTATTGGTTTTATCCCGTCACAGATTCAGCGTGATGTAAGGCTGTTTCATGGAAAAACAAGGCAGTATATCTATATAAGTTCTGCATCAGCTTATCAGAAACCTTTAAGTAACTGTGTTATTACGGAAAGTACACCGCTTTCAAATCCTTACTGGCAGTATTCCCGTGACAAAATCGCCTGCGAGGAATATCTTATGAATCAATACAGAAACAGCGGCTTTCCCGTTACAATAGTCCGTCCGAGCCATACCTATGACGAAAGAAGTGTTCCTCTCGGTGTACACGGAAAAAATGGAAGCTGGCAGGTTTTGAAACGTATGATTGACGGAAAACCTGTCATTATTCACGGCGACGGAACATCTCTCTGGACACTCACGCATAACAGCGACTTTGCAAGGGCTTACTGCGGACTTGTCGGAAATATTCATGCAGTCGGTCAGGCTTTTCATATCACTTCTGATGAGAGTCTGACATGGAATCAGATATATCAGATAATTGCTGATTCTCTTGGAGTAAAACTCAATGCCGTGCATATTCCGTCTGATTTTCTGGCGGCTGTAAGCGATTATGACCTTACAGGCAGTCTTATCGGGGATAAGGCAAATTCCGTTATCTTTGACAACAGTAAAGTTAAACGTGCTGTTCCAGATTTTAAAGCCGTTGTCCGTGCAGATGAGGGAATCAGAAATACTGTGCATTATATTTTTGAACATAAGGAATTTCAGAAAGAAGACATTGAATTTGACAATTGGTGCGACAGAATTATTGAATCTTATGAAAATTTAAAGGAGAAATTGAAGTATGAATAATTTTCAGTTTTACAGTCCCACAGAATTTGTATTCGGAAAAGATACCGAAAATCAGGCGGGTTTATACGTGAAAAAGCATGGTGGTACAAATGTACTGATTCACTACGGTGGAGGTTCTGCTGTAAAAAGCGGTCTGCTTGACAGAATTAAAAAATCCCTCGAAAAAGAGAATATCTCATATACCGAACTTGGCGGTGTCAAGCCGAATCCGAGAGATACGCTCGTTTATGAGGGAATAAAATTATGCCGTGAAAAGAATATTGATTTTATTCTCGCAGTCGGAGGCGGTTCAGTCATAGATTCTTCAAAGGCAATTGCTATGGGTGTACCTTATGAGGGCGATTTCTGGGATTTCTACTGTGGTAAAAAGCCTGAAAAAGCCTTGCCTGTTGCAACTGTTTTAACAATCGCTGCCGCAGGAAGTGAGGGTTCAGGCGATTCCGTCATCACAAAAGAAAACGGAAATCTCAAACGTGGAGCAGGTTCTGACTTGATTCGTCCGAGATTTTCTATAATGAATCCGCAGCTTACCTGTACTTTGCCGCCTTATCAGACAGCCTGCGGTGCAACTGATATTATGGCTCATGTTTTTGAAAGATATTTCACAAATACAACAGAAGTTGAAATCACTGACCGCCTTTGTGAAGCTGTTCTTCTGACCATGATTAAAGAAACTCCCCGTGTTATCGCAAATCCTGAAAATTACGATGCAAGGGCAAATATCATGTGGGCCGGAACTGTTGCACATACCAATATTGTCGGTGTCGGCAGGGAACAGGACTGGAACAGTCACGGCATTGAACATGAACTCTCAGCACTTTATGACTGCGCTCACGGAGCAGGTCTTGCAGTTATTATGCCTGCATGGATGGAATTTGTATATAAACATAATGTTCTCCGTTTTGCACAGGCGGCAGTCCGTGTATGGGGTTGTCAGATGAATTTTGAAAATCCCGAAAATACTGCCCGTGAGGGAATAAAATGTTTCAGACGTTTTCTGCATGAAATCGGTATGCCCCTGACTTTTGCCGAACTTGGTGCAAGAGAAGAAGATATTCCAGCTCTTGTTGAAAAATTCGGTATTGGTGACGGCAAAACAGGCGGTTTTGTAAAACTTTCTGCAAAAGATATTGAAAATATTTATAAAATTGCTGTCAGTCCTGAATTGATATAATTGCAATAAATCAGTCAGTTGTAAATTTTATTACAGTTGACTGATTATTTTCTATTTATATTTTTTCCTTTTATGCAGTATCCACTAATTAATGTAATAACACTCATACAATATAATCCTATTTTTTGAAGTTTTTCATTTCGCTTGCGGAAACAATCAGCACACAATTTTTTCTTATTGGTACTCATAAGTTCACAGCCACACTTCTTACAATAACGAGTTTCAGTATTTTCATTCATTATCTTCATCTCCTGTTTTATTATTAACTTCAATTTTGAATGATGCATCAAAATTAGTAATTCTTTTTGATATATCTTGAAATTGGTTAACAACATAAATTTTTTTAACAGGTGAATTTTCGTTCAATAGACCTGTTCTAAAACCTTGAC
>DGRR01000052.1 GCA_002389995.1 Ruminococcus sp. UBA4383
GGGGAAGCCGCCCACCCCCTGTTTTTTAATGCATTATCAAAATCATCTTTATATTATCTTACACCACATCACCTGCGAAATTTGTCGGAATAAAAGAGCATTTTATGTTTTTTTCTTGACAAATTAAAATAAATCTGATAATATTAAATAAGAATATATTTATCTCAGGAGGAAAAATGAAAAGAGATTCAGGCTATAATACAAAACAAAAGGAAAAACTTCTTGATTACCTCATAAATAATAAGGACAAACATACAAATGTTCAGGAAATAAGTGCCTACCTCTCCGCTGACGGTTCATCAGTAGGTACTGCCACTATTTACCGCCAGCTCGATAAACTCGTTGAAAGCGGTGTGGTGAGAAAATATAATTTTGACGGAAAAACAGGGGCTTGCTATCAGTATATTGATGTTCATGAACACTGCAACGAACATTTCCACCTCAAATGTACTTCATGCGGAAAACTTATCCACCTCGAATGCAATCACCTCGCAGGCGTGAATGAACATATCCGCAGTCATCACGGCTTTATCGTTGACCCCTCGCAGACCGTATTCTACGGAATATGCGCCGAATGTGCCGAAACTGAAAAAAATGAGAACAGTTAAAACTTTGCTCTATGTTTTTTCTGCGGATATTCTTTCACTTTTCATCGGTCTTACTCTTGCATCATCATCAACATTTATAATCAGACTGATAAGTGCAGTATGCACATCTCTGATACTCGCAGTCCTCTTGTCGGGACTTGCTGTAAAAACTGCAAATGCTGATTTAAAGGACGAAAGAATCAACAATAAAAAAATAAATATAATGCTTCCCGTTTCAATGGGAATAACCGCATCTTTTCCTGCCGCTTTAAGCTGGTGCATACTTCGTCTTTCAATGGGGAAATTCGACTTTTATCGCTGGCATAAACTTATAAACGGCTATTTTCTCCAGATATATAATTTCATAGAACCAGATGCATCTTCTTCGGCTCTGAGTGCGGAAGAAGTGAATATCATGCTTATTCTTGTATTTATCCCTATGATTGTATTTCTTACAGCTTATTTTCTTGTATACAAAGGGATAATCCACATTGAAAAATAATATACAGCAATGGCTGCTGCATATATTGCGGCAGCCGTTTTTTGTGAGGTGCAGAATGTCAGTTATAATTTTAAAACAAACTTTAATAATGCTTATTCTGATGCTTGTCGGGGTTTTATGCTCAAAAACAGGCATTATCAGCCAAAATTCAAACAAAGACCTTTCAAAATTCGTTTTGCAGGTCGTCAATCCCGTTGTTATCTTCATGTCATATCAGAAAGACTATGAACATGAACTCGCTGAAAATCTCCTGCTTACTTTTCTGATTTCTTTTCTGTCAATGGTTCTTGCAATAATACTTGCAAAATTTATTGTCCGTGAAAAAAAAGACAGGGATACTGCAATAGAAAGATTTTCTTCCGTATATTCAAACTGCGGATTTATGGGGATTCCGCTTGTAAATGCCATGTTTGGAAGTGAAGGCGTTTTCTATCTGACTGCCTATATAACCGTTTTCAACATACTTGCATGGACTCACGGGATTATTCTGATATCAGGCGAAAAAAATTTTAAACAGGCTGTAAAAGTCCTGTATTCCCCCACAATGATTGCAATATACCTCGGAATAATATTTTTCTTTGCACAGATACGCCTGCCTGAAATTCCTTATCAGTCACTTGAATTTATATCATCTTTAAATACCCCCATGGCTATGATAGTATCGGGAGTTACCATGTCAGCTACAAATATAACTTCAATGATTAAAAATATAAATATTTACAAAGTATGTTTCTTAAAGCTGATTTTTATACCTTTTGTTATTTCTCTGCTGATTATCCTGCTTTGTCCGCACGATACGGATTCAAAGGTGAAATTTACTGTAATCATCGCTGCTTCCGCACCTCCTGCAACAATGTGTACGCTTCAGGCTCTGAGATACGGCAAAAATTCACTGTATGCATCGGAGATTTTTACCGCAGGAACTATACTGTCTGTAATTACTTTACCAATTATCACAAAACTTACAGAAATTTTAACAAAAACATTTGTTTAAATTTGTATATATCGCTGATTTTTATAATTTTTTCGCAAAACTGTTTTATTTTTAGTGAAAATGTGTTATAATAAATATACTAATTAAGACAATTGGTTGACAATAGTCTTAAAATTTATTACTATACTACGGAACGGAGTTTTTACCAATGGAAAAAAGAGGTATCAGTAAACTTGACCTGAAAAGACGCAACCGAATGCAGATACTCCGAGTAATCAGAGAATCCGGACCTATCTCCCGTGTTGATGTCGCAAGCGCACTCGAAATAACAAGAGCTGCTGTTACAATTATCACAAATGAAATGATTGAAGAAGATGTTCTCGTTGAGATCGGCGAAGCACCTGTCAATGCGGAGAAGCTCCAGAAAGGCAGAAGAAAAATCCTTATCGACATCAACATCAACAGCAGATTCGCCCTCGGCGCAACTGTCGATGAAAAGGAAGTAAGCATCGGTCTTACTAACCTTAATTCTGAAATTCTCGATAAGTCCAGCATGGTTATCGACGAAAGAACTACAAGCAAGGATATTATCAACTACATAATAAAAACCTGCAACACTATGATTGAAAACAGCGCACTCACCAAAGACAGACTCCTCGGTCTCGGTGTCGGTGTCGTTCCCTCCATGTGGGGCAAGCTTAAAATATTCTATAAAGACGGCGTTCTCGATTTTTCAAACTTCATCGAAAAACTTCAAAGCGGTCTGGATATCGATATCCACTGCGGAAACGCTATCGGTCTTATGGCTCTCGCAAGCAATGATTTCAGAGTTCAGAACGGCTATCAGACAAATACCGCTTTCCTCCATAACGGAAATCAGGTAAACCTCGCAATAGTAAATAAAAATGAACTCTCCAACGACTATATTTCATACACCTCCATGATTGAAAAATATATCGTCTGCCCCAACGGCAGAGTCTATGAGGGATACCCCAACGGCTCGGTAAAGGCTGAACTTTCAAGGTCGGCTATGCTCAATGCCTTCTATGAGATATATTCAAAGGAAAAAACACCTGTACTCTATGAACTCACTGACGGCGACAAAACCAAGATAAATACAGAAAAAGTATTCATGGCTCTTATGCGTGGCGAAGAACCTGTAAAGAATCTCGTTGATGATATTATTGCAAAATATACTGTTCTTGTGAATAACCTTGCTATTTCCCATTTTGCAAAGAAAATTGTTCTCCACAATTACAAGCTCAATGAAAAACAGTTCGATTACGTCAAGAGGGAAATGATTCGCCTTGTAAGTGAAGATATCGCTGACAGAGTTGTCCTCAGCAAACTCGAAGGAAAAAATAATTTCCTCGGCGGCTGTGCGCTCATCATTCAGGATAACTTCTACACAAAGGGCGGTATGCACTGACAAAATGATTAAAAAAATGCGGCAGAATTATCTGCCGCATTTTTCATTATATCCCGCAATCGTCATAGTCTTTCCATTTTTCAAAATATACCTTATTGCTCCAGCTCTTATAGAGTATATAAAGTATTGAACTGAGTGCAATAAAAATTGCACCTACAATGGGAAGAAACATATTGAGAACCTTTTTCGGGTTTATTTCGTCTTTTCTGCTGCTCATAATCTATCCTTTCCGTGAGGATTACACCTCACACTGACTGATACAATTATATATTACCGCACGGAATTTGTCAAGTATTTTCAATAATTTCATCAGATTTTCATTACGAAAAATCAGCTTTTAACAGGGAGTTCCTTTATAATACCTGCATCATAGCCCTGAATAACAGCGGCATCTTTACCTGTAACGCCCTCTGAGCCGTCAACATCAGCATTTATTTTTCCCTGCGGTTCAAGTCCGTATTTTGAAGAATTTGCAATGCTCTGGAGTATTGCAACAGAATCAGATATACTTACTTTTCCGTCAAGGTTTGCATCACCGTAAAGAATATTTGTATCTGTTTTGATGTCCTCTTTGTCATCTGTTTTGGATTCTGTATCGGGTGTTGAGCCGTCAGGTTCAGTACCTCCCACAAGAACGCCGTCTACATATACACACATATTCTCGTTGAGAACTTCGGGCGGATTGTCAACAGCGGCAAAGTCGCCCTCCTTGCCTATTTTCATGGTCTGATAGCTCCAGTCATTTGATGCGTCCCATACATCACCGTGGTACATACCCACTGCGAGCTGATATTTCTTTCCTGAATTTGCGATAGTATAGCCGTCCCATGATATTTCAACATAGTATGTGTTATCTTTCTTGTCATACTTGAAAGGTCCTGTAAGAACACCGTCTGCACCTTTTACTTCTGAACTTGACTGGTCATAGAGTTCTCTTGTCTCTGTAACACCGTCAATACCTTTTGCACATTCGCTGACATCAAAATAATAACGGACGGAAAGGCTGTTTGCAGGTTTCGGAACGCCTGACATAACCTTGAATGATACCTGTGTAGTACCTGCACCACCTCCGTTGGGCTTGTCAAGTGCGACAGCTTCAACCCAGTAGCCTGTACCGCCGCCCTCTGATTCGGGGTCATAGACTTCTTCGGGTGGGAAATTTTCAGTTACAGCCATATCGGGAGTACCGAACATTTCGTACATACCTGCACAAGCTCCGACAAATGCGGCATTATAGTCGATAGTTACTTCATTCTCACGCCAGTCATTGGTACTGTCGCTGTGGGAATCATTTCCGTCAGGACCTCCTGCGAGTGCGCCCCAGAGAACGTGTTTCTGTTCACGGGGGTCTTCTGCCATTGTAAGTCCCGAAGCTGCACGGTGATGAGGATTCTTTACAGCAGTTGAATTATAGCCGACAACAAATGACCTCGGACCGTGAGTGCCGTTTTTGCCTGCGAGAACTGTCTGTTTTTCGGTTTCCTTGAATGTTATATCATTGTCACCGAGGACATAATTCATCTGTTTTCTTGCCCATTCACTCCATTCACTCGGTTTGCCGTTATTATGATATTTGTCGTACAGCAGGCATATTAACTGCATAGCGGTATTATAACGGCAGCTACCCCACTCACTGAGGAATGCAAATCCGCCGTCTGTTTCAAGACCTTGCCATGTACGCAGGCATTTTCCGAGGCAGTCATCGTCCCAGAAATTATCGAATACATATTCATTCTTGCCCTGAGCATCTCTTATTTTCTGAACGAGGTCGAGTTCGGGGTGTTCCTGATTGATTACAGCCCACATCATAGCCGCACCGCCCCACATATCGTTCCAGTTATAGCAGTAGCCTGAGGGAGCATAATAGTCAAATATTCCGTATGCATAATCGAAGCATGATGCATCACCTGTTGCAAGGTACATCCATGCGGCTGCCCAGCACCAGTCATCTTCCCATTTGCTTGAATTATAGAACTGCATAGGACCGTCAGCATTATCGGAAAGTTCTTTTTCGTTATCATTTGCAAACTTCCACAGAGCCTTTGCATAGTCAAGGGATTTTTTCGCATATTCGGGGTCAGTATCCTTGAAATTGAGGTAATTTATTGCAAGTGATGCACAGGCAGATACTACATAGTCGGTCTGCGGCTTTTCAGCAGTTAAAAACCATGCAGGGCGCACCATGCTGTCAACTTCGGGGGCTTCCCATACGGCATGGTCAATGCCGCCCTCGCCTACCTGATAACAGTGAGCGATAACTGTACCGTCTTTATCTCTGAAAGTACATTTCATGAGATAGTCATTGAAATGTCTTAAAACAGTTTCGATATGGCTGTCCTGTCCGAGTTTCTTGTAAGTATCCCTGTACTCATAATATCCCCAGCCGAGAGTAGCTGCGGCATAATTTTCGGGGATACCAAATTCAACATGGTCGCCTGCATCGTGCATACCGCCTGCAACGTCAATAGTACCGTCACCGTCAGGGTCAAGGATATCCTTGTACTTGTCCATAAATTCCTGTGACAGGTTAGTTCCTGAATTTTCATGAGAGCCGTCCCATGGCTGCATAGGTACATGGGCATCATATGTGTGACAGTCGCCACGCCATGAAAGAAGTGTATGGTCACTTACTTCATCACCGCACATATTAGCATCATAGAAGTATATTGAATACTGCAATGCACGGGCATAGTCGATATCAAGTCCTGAATCCTTGACAGTTGCATCTGCGGCATCTGCCATAAGAGTAAAGGGCATTGATGAAAGAGTTACGGCTGCACACAAAGCGGCAGCTATAATTTTTTTAGCTTTCTTCATTGATGAATCCCTCCGTAAATCAAATTGTCTGAAAATATAATATCACAATTTTTTGAAAAAATCAATAGAATATTAAATTTTCGTGAAAAAATTTTGTCCCCGAAATTAAGAAACACCCTGATGAAAAATCATCAGAGTGTTTCTGATACGCCTGACAGGAGTCGAACCTGCGCACATGGCGTCGGAGGCCACTGCTCTTTCCACTGAGCTACAGGCGCATTTTTTGACGAAAAAACGGATATTCTCACCTTAATATCACTTTTTTTATTTCCGCCTAACATAATTATATCAAAAACTATTGAAATTTGCAAGCGTTTATGATATAATATATGAGAAAATTTTTTTGGATCAAAAATTATTTTTTTATTGAAATCAGAGAGTTTGCAGTTTTACCGAATCTGTTTTTAATTATATTTTTCGGAGGTGGTATTTTGGCTGATTATATTTATATTATAATTGCCCAGACAGGAACAAGGCCTGCAAGATTCTTTAAATTTATAACAAAAAAGCCATATAACCATGTATCTTTATCAGGTGACATATCATTGTCGGAAATGTACAGCTTCTGCCGTACATACCGTCCCTTTCCCCTTCCTGCAACATTCAACAGGGAAATAGTAGGTAAAGGAACTCTCGGACAATTCGGTTTCATACCGTGCGAAATATATCAGATTAAAGTCACAAGACAGCAGAAAGAAGAATATGAGAGAATTATAAACCATTTCATCAACAACAGAAATATATATTCCTATAATATTCTCGGACTTTTTGCAATATACCTCAATATAGAATGGAACAGGGAAAAAAGTTTCCTGTGTTCCCAGTTTGTCGCATATACAATGGATAAAATAGGAATAAAACTTGAAAAGCCTTTCAGTATGTATACTCCCGACGATTTCCGTTCCTTTCCTGATGCAAAATTAATATATTCGGGAGAACTCAACTATTTTTACAACGATGTCTGCCATAACAGCCATTTTTTGTCGGATTACGGGAAAAAAGCATCTGTATAATAAGAAATACAGCACGATATCCTTATATCGTCCGATACCGCAAGATAAAATGAAAGCCATGCACGGTTTTCGGGTGCTGTGCCTGAAATATCTATCCTGAAAATTTTTCCGAGTATTTTTATTTCAGCATTTTCACCGTCTGCATTTACAGAAAAAGGTATTATTTTTTCTTCGGAAAGTCTGTTGTATGAACTTCCGCAGGCATTGAGAAAAATCCATGCACCGAAAGTCAGAAGCACATAAACAAATAAAATCATCATGACAGGTTTTTTAAACATTTTACTATTGCCTTTCTGTTTTAAATCTGTCCTTATTATATGCATATTGCACGATATTATCAAAAAAGCCCGAAACTTCATGTTTCGGGCTTCTCAATGTCATTTATCAATAATAATATCCTGCGTTGGGGTCATATCCGTAGTCATAACCATATCCGTAATTCTGGTCATATCCATAATTGGGGTCATATCCGTAGTTCGGGTCATAACCATAATTCGGGTCATATCCATAGTTCGGGTCAGCATAAGCACCTGTATTGGGGTCTACATAGCCTCCGTTTGCGTTATTGTTCGGGTCAACGTAAAGACCTGTATTGGGGTCTATATAACCGCCGTTTGCATTAGCCTGATTCTGGTCCTGACTGGGAGTTGTCTGGATATCAGCCCCTGCGACATATGTAGCACCTTTCTTTGAAGTGGGAAGTGAGGGGTCAATCTCAGTGCCGTCAGTAGGATTTTCAACCGCATTGCCTGCATCTGCCGCAGGTGCGGACTGTCCGTCATCAAAGGAAACTCCGCCGTTTACGGATTTTATCATGAGTTCGGATTCTTTTGTATTTACGAGAGAACCTGCATAAAGTGAAGTATACTCGATAAATGCAACATCATCTTCATACATGATAACTGCATCATAGCAGTCATTGAACGGGAAACTGTGGAGTTCAGCCTTTGTGCCGTCCTCGAATACAATTTTTATGGAATATTCAGTTGTTATAGTGGGGGTTACACCGTCATAGTAGAATATCTCCTCAGGCGGAATAGCAGGTGATTCATACACAAGAGTTACAGGTGCCTGTGTACCGAATACGCTGTCATCGGGAATCATATTCTGGGGATATACTGTTTCAAAATCGGCTTTTACAGCAAATTCCGAGATATTTTTTCCTGTGCTGTTGGTAAGGGCAACTTTATGAACGAGGTCGCCTTCTTTATCCTCACCGAGCATGGTAACAGGCTTTTTAGCTTCAGTAGCGGGTTCTGTCGTTACCTCCTCAGTTGCTTCTTCTGTTGATTCCTCCAAAGGTGCGGCAGTAAGTTCTTCAATTTCCGAATCGTTTGTGGGAGTTTCTTCTACTGATGAGGAAGGTTCGTCAATAGGGGGTTCTCCGACAGCAGATTTCACGCCGCAAGATGCAAGTGTAAGGCTGAGTGCAGCGATAAGTGCTGCAATTGCCACTCTTTTTCTCATTATTTTATCCTCCTGAAATTAATTTTTCGGCAGACGCATCAACATAAAACGTGCCGTTTCCTCAATAATTTTCTTTTTTCTGAATCAATGTTTATTTTAACACATATTTGCGGATATGTCAAGCATTTTTAAAATAATGGAATAATTTTTTTGATACAGGGGGATAAAATAAGTTTTTTTATAATCAATTGACAATAAACTTAGTATATGGTAAAATTGAAAAGAAGCTATTCTCTGAGACTGAGGAGGAGCTGTGCGAGGGACTGACCTATAAGCTGTCCTGAATATTGTACCTGTTCAAGAGTATTTCCGTGAGAGCCTACTTCTATAAGGAGACTGCCTGTTGTCAAATCCTGATTGTAATGGCGGTAATCAAATAATATCGGTCTTGTAAGTCCTGCAAAATCTCCCTCTATCTGCTGCTGCAAGCTGCACGCAAAATGGAAATTCTTTATGTATTCGGGCATACCGAGCGTACCGTCATCACAGCCCGATATTATCATAATCTGTGCGGCTTCCCTGCCGTTTATTTCAACATAAGGCTGATATATGAATCCGTCCCCTGATATTGCATCACGGTGAATGTCAAGTGCTACCTTTATACTGGGGTATTCCTCCAGAATGGGGATAATAGTTTCTCTGCTCCTGTCATATGAGCCGTTATATGAAGGATAGTCGTGAATTGTCCTTGCGTGTATCACACCTATTCCCTTTGCTTCGAGTTCAGCCTGAATCGCATCGCCTATCATGACAACATTTTTTGTTTCGTCAGTAGACCTGTAATTGAAAGATGTATCATAATGTTCCCTTACATACGGTTCAAAGCTTTCGGTTGTGTGAGTATGATATATAAGTACCTGCGGTTCATCTGTATTGCTTATGGTAAAATTCGGCAGACAGAGACTTTCATTGTAAAGGTCATCATTTGACCAGTATGTTTTATTGTTCACCTGTCCGCATTTATCGAGGTCAAAAAATGACGTTCCGCTGTAATATCCGTAAGTTGTGCGGATAACATCACCGTTTTCATACCATTGTGTCGGGTACGGCTTATCCCCTGCATTTTCGGAAACCATTTCGAGGGGACTTTCAAGCTTTATACCTGATTTTTCATCGGATTTTTCCTCCTGAACACCGTAGCCCTCGGATAATATATCCTCACCGCTGAGAATATCTTTCATATCCTTTTCAGATGACTTGTGATATTCAGGCTGTGCGGCTATATCGACAATTTTCTCCCCGCCTTTGCCAAGACTTATATTGTTGAGTTTTTCGGCTGCCTGTCTTATTTCGGAGGCTTTTCCGCCTACGAATGCCGCCCCTAACGGTATGAGTATCAGCGCACAGAATTTAACTATTCCCATAATTTTTCTTTTTTTATACCTTGTCAATTTTCTCACCTCAAAATATCTTTTTACAAGTATATTCAGGGCATAAAAGAAATATTTCTGAATCATAATGCATATTCTCTATTGGAGATGATATTTATGTATAAATGTTTCAGAGTAAAAAAATTAATAGTCCCCGTGATAATTATTCTCTGCATTGCATTTTTCTTTATGGGGAAAAAACTCTTTTCAATCGCATATCCGGAAGAAAAGCCTGTAAAGCTCCCTGTTATCATGTATCACAGCATTTATACGGATTCGCCCTCGGAATATGCCGTAACTCCTCAGCAGTTAGAAAACGATATGAAATGGCTTCACGATAACGGATATAAAACCGTATCCGCACAAAATCTCTGCGATTACGTTTTCAATAACGGCTCACTCCCCGAAAAATGCGTCATGATTACCCTCGATGACGGCTATTACAATAATATGCAGATTCTCCCTCTGCTTGAAAAATATGATATGTGCGCCGTGATTTCAATAGTCGGAAAATATACTGATGAGTATGCAGAAAATGACCCGCATAACCTCAATTATTCCTACCTTACATGGAAAGATGTAAATGATTTGCTTGATTCAGGACGGGTGGAAATAGGTAATCATACCTATGATATGCATTCTCTCTATAACGGAAGAAAAGGCTGTGCCAAAAATGCATCTGAATCGGAAAATAACTACGTTTCCGCAATATCTGCGGATATATCACTCATGCAGGAGAAAATCAGGGAAAATACAGGTATATCTCCATTTATATTCACATATCCCTTTGGTGCGGTAAGCCCTGAATCAAGAAGCGTGCTCAGAGAAAACGGCTTTCTCATAACTTTTACCTGCCGTGAACTGCCGAATTATATAACCCGTGACCCTAAATCCCTCCTCGGAACAGGTCGCTTCAACAGGAGCGGTGTTTATTCAACGGAAGAATTTATGGAAAAATATATAGCACATGATTAATCGCTCTATGTGATTTTGATAAAACTTTTACAGGAGATTTCAGAAATACCTGATTATAATAAAATATGAATAAGCTGAAACCGAAAAATATAATTTTTGCGGCTCTGCCGATTTTTTTAATACCGTTTTTATACTGGTTTGTACCGTTTTACAGGGAAAGAATAAGCATTTATGTCCCCCCTTGCTATATAAGGTTTTTTATAGGAATATACTGCCCCGGCTGCGGAGGCACACATTGTATATACGAACTTGCAGAAGGTCATGTTTTGAATGCACTGAGATACAATGCATTGTTTTTTGCGGTGATTTTATATATTATCCTGCTGTGGACGGAAAATATTTTCTTTGTGTTCGGAAAAAATATAAAAATTATCCCCAGAAGCAAAACCTTTTACAGAATTGCTCTGGGGACTGCCGTTGTTTATCTGATTTTAAGGAACTTTATACCGCTCCTTGCACCTGTATGAGATTCATACCCGTAAAGGCATCGGAATAAACTGCTGCACCTGTTGTCGTACCCTGTGCTGCGCCTGAATCAACCTTGCTGATAAGGTCAGCATAGAATTCTTCAAAGTTCTTGTAGTTGCTGTCCTGCCAGAACTGGTCATACTTGGGATCTTTATACTTCTGGAATTCCTCAGGAATTTCGCCTGTTTCCTTGTACATCTGAACATACTGTTCGCTGTTCTGTATAAACTTCGAGAAGTCATTAACTTCTTCCTTGTAGCTTACACCTATAAATACAACTACAAGTATTGAAAGAATCGAAACAATCAAGCTTGCTATTGCAAGACCCTTTGCACCCCTGTGAGTTGCAAGCGATATAATCGCAAGAATGATTGAAATGGGTGCGAAAACAACTGCACCGCAGCCGCAGCAGATAAATCCCAGAATACTGAGTACAAAGGCGGTTATCGCAAGCCCTTTCTTATCAGCATTGACATCTCTGTTATTTGAACTGTATCCTCCATTATTTGAGTTATAATCTCCGCCATTTCCTTTTGAAAGATTCATTGTTTTTCTTCTCCTTTTCAATAAATAATTTTTATATCAATGCAGAAGCATTGACAACATGATTTTTTCTTCCCTTAAATCAAAGGAAATTGTTTTCCCACGTCCAGCTTCTTATTTCAAGTTCATCGAGATTATAGGGTGTCTGCTGGTACACACAGTAGTTGAGCCAGTTTGTAAATAAAAGATTTGCCGTTCCACGCCATGAAAACACAGGCATTTTTGAAGTATCGTCATCAGGAAAATAGTTATAGGGTATCTGTATATCTATTCCCTTCTTTATGTCACGAAAATATTCCGAAGCTATGGTATTTCTGTCATATTCGGAATGACCTGTGATAAAATACTGTCTGCCGTTTTTATTTGCGACAATATGCACACCTGACATTTCCGAACTTGTAAGTATTTCAAGCTGCGGAATTTTTTCTATGTCTTCACGTCTTACTTCGGTATTTCTTGAATGTGGGACGTAGAATATATCATCAAATCCTCGAAGAAGCTGTTTGTTGCCCACTTCTGCCCTGTGAGGAAATATGCCGAACATCTTTTTTTTCAGCGGATATTTCGGCACTCCGAAATGATAATAAAGACCTGCCTGTGCTGCCCAGCATATATACATGGTACAGAAAACGTGAGTTTTTGACCATTCAAATATTTCTGTTATTTCGTTCCAGTAATCTACCTGACTGTATTCAAGGAGTTCAACAGGTGCGCCTGTGACTATCATTCCGTCATATCTGTTATTTTTTATCTCGCTGAATTTCTTGTAGAATGAATCAAGGTGGGTATGGGAAGTATTTCTTGAAACATGGGAAGCCATTTGCAGAAGTTCAATATCCACCTGCAAGGGGGTATTGCTGAGAAGTCTCATCAACTGGGTTTCCGTTTCAATTTTTTTGGGCATGACGTTCAGTATTATTACTTTCAGCGGACGTATATCCTGATGTTCGGCTCTTTCCTTTGACATTACGAAAATATTTTCTTCACCGAGCGTTCTGAATGCGGGCAGTTCCGATGATATTCTTATCGGCAATTAACATCACCTCCTTTAATTATCCTTTTTATTTTTACAGCTTTCGCAGGAGTTCATGAAACTGCTGAGATTTTCGCAGATATTCTCCTGCGGTGAAAGGAATTTCAGCTTTATGAGATTTTCATACTTTTTATCATCACCGAGCATAAATTCCATTGTTTCGATTCCTTTCAGCACGCTTTTGAACATTACCGAGCGGACAAGTCCGTCACAGAGCATAATATCTCCGCTGTCGCTGTAATCATAAACGATTGTTTTTTTCGCATCATAGGCATAGGCGATAAAGCCTGAAACATTTCCCCTGTCGAGGGCTTCTGTTATATGCAGATTCTTAACACCTGCCCTTGCCACAAGATTTTCATAACCTGAAATGTCAAATTTTTCCTGTATTTCGAGCATATTATTTCACCTTGCCTATTGCGGTTCTTATTGCACGCAGTTCATCTGCGGAGAGTTCTCTCCATGCGGAGGGTTTAAGCATACCGAGTTTAAGCGGTCCTATGCTTATGCGTCTGAGCCTTGCGACTTCAAGACCGACAGCCTCGCACATTTTTCTTATCTGGCGGTTTCTGCCCTCTTTAATGGTAATGAGGAGGACAACTCTGCCCTGCTGTTTGTCTTTAACGACTACATTTGCGGGGAGTGTCATCTTGCCGTCAATTTCAACACCGTTCTGGAGGGTGATGAGCTGCTGTTCGCTTATATCGGGGCGGACTGTGACACGGTATGTCTTTGAAATATGTCTGCTCGGGTGCATGATATCGTTGGCAAAATCCCCGTCATTTGTAAACAGGAGAAGTCCCTCGGAATTTCTGTCAAGTCTGCCCACGGGGTAAACTCTTTCTTCAACGCCGTCAAGCAAATCCATGACACATTTTCTGTCCATTTCATCGGAAACGGTAGTTACATATCCTCTTGGCTTGTTGAGCATTATGTATATGAATTTCTTTTTTCTGGGCATTGAGATTCTTTCGCCGTCAATGGTTATCAAATCTCTGAAAGTGCATTTGTCACCGAGTTTGACGGGGTGACCGTTTAATTTTACTCTGCCGCCTGAGATAAGGGCTTCTGCCTTTCTTCTTGAACAGAAACCGCTGTCGGCAATCATTTTCTGTATTCTTATTTTATTATCCATATAGTCCTTTCAAATCTTCTGATTTTTTCCGAAAAGGAAATTTTTTATTTTTCCGAATATATTTTCCTGCTTCTGCTCAGGTATTGCAGACTGTGCATTTTCTGCGGCATAGAGCGGAATATTTTTAATTTCACGCTCCTTGTACCTGACTGATATATATGCAAGTTCATCTCCCTTGAATATAGGTGCATAGACAAAGGGGTGTGATATTACTTTATATTCAATGTCATTTTCGTCTGCACGGTATATCGTTATATCAGTTTCAGCCTCCTGAGCGCAGACTTTTATGAAATTATTTTCCGAACCTGCGAGCGGCAGGCTTATATTTTCGGGAATATCGAGAGTTAAAATTTTTGTCTGTTCAAATGCATAGTCATACATCATAAGGTGGTCATTCCAGTCGTTACGGTCATTGAGTGTAACGCATATTAGATTTTCGCCTTCTCTTTCGCAGGCTGAAACGAGACATCTGCCTGCTTCGTCTGTAAATCCTGTTTTTACGCCGTAAACTCCGCTGTCCATGGCGAGTAGTTTGTTAGTATTTTTGAGCCAGCGTGTATACGGGGGATTTCCAAATTCAAGCTTTATGGTCTGACTTGAACATATTTCCCTGAAAATATCATTTTTAAGTGCGACAGATGCGAGTACCGCCATATCATAGGCTGATGAACCGTGACCTGTTCCTTCAAGTCCTGACGGAGTGACGAAATATGTATTTGAAAGACCGAGTTCTTCGGCTTTTTCGTTCATCATCACGGCAAAATTTTCGATACTGCCCGCAAGTTTTACGGCTGTGGCATTTGCGGCATCATTTCCTGAAGGAAGCAGCATACCGCAGCAGAGGGCATATTTTGTGACAATATCGCCCTCCATAAGTCCCATGGACGAACCTTCAACCTTTATTGCATCGCTGTCAACGACAAATTCATCGTAGAGATTTCCGCTTTCAAGGCACAAGAGGGTCGTCATAATTTTGGTAGTGCTTGCCATGGGGAGTTTTTCGTTATAATTTTTACCGTATATTATTTCGCCCGTATCAGCGGATATCACAACCGCCGCCTTAGCGGATATTTCGGGTTCATCTTCTGCATAAGCCTGCATATTTGTGGAAAAACACAGAATCATTCCTGCACATATAAGAATTTTTTTCATACAATACCTCCGCAGCGTTTTTGTTACAGGATATGCATGAAAAATAATTTATATGAATCAGTCGTTTATTGTAATATCAGCCGTGTTTTCCTCACTGTTTGACGTACCTTTTTTCTTTGACATAAAGCCTGAAACCTTTTCAAATACTTTCGGCACGGAATTTATTGCACTTGTAATGGGGTCGCTCTTTGCGTCCATATCAATCATTTTAGCCTCACCGTCGGGAGAAATTACGAGGAATCCCTCAGGCTTTACGGAAATTCCTGCACCTGCACCGCCTCCGAAAAGGTCCTTGTCATATTTTGACGGGATATCCGAACCGCCTGATGCAAAACCGTATGTCACCTTTGAGATAGGTATAATTGTAGTACCGTCATCGAGTTTTATCGGGTCGCCTATTATAGCGTTCACATCAGCCATTTCCTTGACTTTCTCCATTGAAATTCCTATGAGGTCATTGATGGAATTTTTCTTTTCTGCCATTTTAAAACATCACCTTTCATTCTGCCGTTTCAGCGGCTGCCTTTTTTGCGCTTGTTTTATTTGGAATATAAATTCTAAACAAATATGTTATCAGGAACCATATTCCTGCAATAACCAGAGTACCGAGACGGAATTTAACTTTTGCAGATGCGTCCCAGCGTGATTCTTTCAGGTCAAATCCCGCATTTATGTCAACTGTTTTAAACTGTATCGTAAACAATGCTCCCAGCCATGCGAGGAGATTGTATACTGTACCTGATATTGTGCCGTATTTCATGGCACATTTATATGCGTCCTCATCTGCTATGATAAAATCAATGTATATATCATTCAGGTGAAAGCCCTTGAATATTTTGAGAAGCGGTCTGTCAGCGGCTCTCCATATATCGAGGATAAATTCTATTTTATCGCTCAGTGACTTTCCGCTGCTGTTTTCATCATCATCGTCATAATCCTCGTCCTCGTCAAAACCTATGAAGTCCTCATCATCTTCGGGGATATCGTCCTGCGTGTCATCATTTTCGGGGATATCGTCCGAATCTTTGATATTGTTTTCCACGGAAGAATTTTCCTGCGGATTTTCAGGAGTATCGGAATGTTCGGACATTTCGGGGACTTCTTCAATTTCGACATCATCTGAACTGTCGCTGTCATCATCTTTTTCGGGTTTTTTCTTTCTTTTCCGCAGGCGGTTTATAAGACCTCCGCCCTTTGAATCTATAAGCGTAACATATGAATATGCCGCCTTATATGCAAATTTTCCGTCTATATAGCTTACTTTTCCCGAAATCGGGAGTACACACGCAATAATGATTATTCCCAGTACCGCAAGCAATATCCAGAGTATCACTTTCAGTACTATAAGGACAACTGTCAAAAAACCACCTCATTTCAATAAAATCTCTGATTTTCAGCTTTCTATATTACCCTCGTCAATAAGTATCCTGTTATGCCCTGAAATCGGCGGAAGGTCTGCTGTTGAACTCAGTCCGAAACTTCTGAGAAACACCGCAGTAGTCCTGTAAACAAGCGGTCTGCCGGGGATATCAAGTCTGCCTGCTTCTTCAACAAGACCTTTTTCAACGAGATTGTTCACGACAGATGAACTGTCGATACCTCTCACATTTTCGACAAAGCCCTTTGAAACAGGCTGATTGTATGCGATTATGGTGAGTACCTCCATAGCGGCATTTGAAAGCGGAGCATTTCTTTTTGTTTCGAGGGCTGTGCGTATCATGGGGGAATATTTTTCCCTTGTACACATCTGGAAACTGCCTTCAAGCTTTTTAATGCATATACCGCTGCCCATGTCGTCATATCTTTCATTGAGCAGGCGGATAAGTGACGGGAGAGTGCCTGCATCAACACCGCTTGCTTCTGAAAGGCGGTACATTTCGACAGGTTCACCGCTTGCAAAGAGAATAGCTTCTATTGCTCCGAGTTTTTCTTTGATTTCCACTTTTTGCGCCTCCTGTCGCCGCTGAAAAATACTCTCATATTATCATCGCTTATTTTTATGCGTCCGAATTTTGTAAGTTCAAGAACTGCGAGGAAAGTTGCGACTCTCGATGAACGGTCATCAGCACCCTCATACAGTTTGTCCATATATACTTCCCCTGTCTCATAGAGTTCTCTGAGAATATGGACTACTTTTGTGAGAACAGGAACTATTCTGCGTTTGACGACAGAATTTATCTTATTTTCTATATTTGTTCTGCCCTTATGTATTTTTCTCCCTGAGACTGCGGTCATATAGGCATTTACAAGGCGTTCGGGGTCATGAACGAGCCTGTAAGTGGTATCAGCCTTTAATTTCATCGGCTGTCGGACGAAAATATCATCACCTATAAAATTTTCCGAAAGTTTTGCGGCAGCCTCTCTGCAAAGGGACAATTCTATCAGTGCGCCTTCGAGTTCCTTTTTCATTTTTTCGGCTTCTTCCTTTTGCGGGAGGAGGTAAGCCGTTTTTATATATATAAGTCTTGCCGCCATTTCAAGAAATTCTCCTGCAAGCTCCATATCCTTTTCATGGGCTTCATCGAGAAAATTCATATACTGTTCAAGCAGGACGGATATTTCTATGTCAAATATATCAAGCTTGTGCTTTGTTACAAGGTTCAGCAGAACATCGAGAGGACCTTCAAAATTTTCAAGGCTGAATGTCAGTTTTTCCATATCAGTTTCCGAATTTTGACGGTATCCATGATGTCAGCATACCAAGCCAGCCGCCTACAACATCTATCAGCCAGCCGAGAGGGTCAATCATTCCGTTTGTAAGTGACGGCATGAAGAAAAGCGCAAGGAGTATTATTGTTGATACCTGATTTATCATTCTGTAATTGCTGTGATACCAGTTGAGGAATTTAGGCGGTGCAAACTGATACAGTACATTGAATCCGTCCATTCCCGGCAAGGGGAGAAGATTTATCACTCCGAGGCATACATTTATGCCTGAAATTATCGTAAGTATGAAAAATATGCAGAAAATCGGGGATATTTCTGAAAGTGCCAGTTTCATGCGGATATTTTCCGAACACAGCATTATATTCATTACAAGGTCACACAATATTGCAGAAACAAAGTGCGTCAGAGGTCCTGACAGCGAAAGCAGGATTATTCCCTTTTTCATGTCTTTCATTCGGTTTACATTGAACGGCATAGGTTTTGACCAGCCGAATCCGCACAGAAGTATTGCAAGCGAACCGATAGGGTCAAGATGCATGAAAGGATTGAGAGTTATTCTTCCTGCCTGTTCAGCGGTATCATCTCCCTGAGACTTTGCGACAAGTCCCCTCACAGAGTTTATGACGGGCATGACAAGCAATATCATCAATGCCCTTGAAAAATATTTGAGAAACAGTTCAAATCCGCTCATAAAAAATTCCTTTCTATCAGAAACGGCGGCTATAACCAAAGCCCCCTAAAAAGCAAAATCAATTACATATTTACTATTATACAACAAATGCACAAATTTTTCAAGTGCTAATGCCAAATTTAATGATTTTTAAAAAATTTCGGAATTTTTTTCAAAAAACACTTGCAATTTCTGAAATTTTATGATATAATATTCACGTTGTCCGATTTGCGGGACTATTTACGAGATTGTAAGGAGGTGCAGCCTGATGGCAAAATGTGAAATATGCGGAAAGGGAGTTACTTTCGGAATCAAAGTTTCTCACTCTCACAGACGCACAAACAGAACATGGAAGCCTAATGTAAAGCGTGTTAAGGCTATCGTCAAGGGTACTCCTTGTCATATATACGCTTGCTCAAGATGCCTGCGTT
>DGRR01000018.1 GCA_002389995.1 Ruminococcus sp. UBA4383
TAAGTATTTTAGCTGTAACTCTTGTGTCCTCCGCACATATGAAATCAACTTCTTTGAGCATACGCAATGCACGCAGAGTTATATCCTCCATATTTCCGATAGGTGTACCTATGATATATAATGTCATAAATTTTCTCCTGTACTGTACATATCCTGAATTTCTTCCGTGAAACCGACTGAGTTATAGATATAAAGCTGGGGCATAATCTTCATGAACGGCTTAGAGCCTTTTTTGCCCTCTATCAGAAAAAGCCACGGAGGGCTTTCAGGGGATTTTGAAACGAAACGCAGGCGTTTTGGTTCGATATTATGGTTTTTCATAGCTGAAATAACGTCCGCAAGTCTTTCGGGGCGGTTGCATATACAGAGTCTGCCGCCGAATTTAAGCAATTTTTCCGCACTTCTGCAAACATCATCAATATTGCATAATATTTCATGTCTTGCGATTCTGTGGGGAGTGAGGGAGCTTTCAATACCTGCATTTGATGCTTTGTAAGGCGGATTGCAGGTAACAAGGTCAAGCATACCGACGGGGGCATTTTCCCATAATTCTTTCAAATCCGCACATATGGGGACGATAGTATTCACATTGCTTTTTTCGATACCGAGTTTTAACTGTTCAACTGCACCCTCCTGAATATCCACGGCATAAGTTATCTGCGGAGGGTCATGTCTCTGCATGATAAGCGGAATAATACCGCAGCCCGTGCCGAGGTCACAGGCTTTATCCTTTCTTTTATACTGTGAAAAATCTGCGAGGAGAAAAGCATCAGTCCCGAAAGTATGGTCATCGCTTGTGCAGACGAATATTTTTTCATTTAATTTTTCATATTTCATAATCAAATAATAGTTCCTCCGCCTACTACAATATCACCGTCATAGAAAACGACAGCCTGACCGCTTGTGACGGCTCTCTGCGGATTATCAAAATCAACAGTATATATACCGTTGCCCTTGTATGAAAGTACAGCAGGAGAATCCTTCTGGGAATATCTTGTTTTTGCCGTTATTATCATAGGTGAGGAAATCTCAGGGACGGATATTAAATTGACATCATGGGCATAAAGAATATTTGTATACAAATCTTTTTCGTCACCGAGAACGACTGTATTTTTTTCAATATCCTTTCTGACCACATATGCAGGTTTTCCGAGAGATATACCGAGATGTTTCCTCTGACCGACTGTATAATTTATAATACCCTTATGTTTTCCGAGAATATTGCCGTCCATATCGGTAAAATCTCCCGATTTCGGGGAGATTCCCGAAAATTTCCTGATAAACTCCACATAATTTCCGTCAGGGACGAAACATATATCCTGACTGTCAGGCTTGTCAGCATTCACAAGACCTGCATTTTCTGCGAGGATTCTGACCTGTGATTTTTCAAGATTTCCGAGCGGAAAGAGAGTATGTGCAAGCTGAAACTGTGTAAGGGAATAGAGTACATATGTCTGGTCTTTTGACCTGTCTTTGGGTCGTTTGAGGAGATATCTTCCTGTATTTTCATCATACTCATTAATTGCATAGTGACCTGTTGCGATATAGTCAAATTCAAGTTCGATTGCACGGCGGAGCATCTTATCAAACTTTACATATCTGTTGCAGTCAATACAGGGATTAGGTGTCTGACCGCAGAGATAACTGTCTGCAAAGTTCTGCATTACATTTTCCCTGAAACAGTCCTTGAAATTGAATACTATATGTTCAAAACCAAGTCTGTGGGCAACACTTCTTGCATCAAGAACGTCAGAAAGGGCGCAGCAGGTTTTACCTTCTTTCTGCGCCTGAACTATATCTTCATCTGAAAACATTTTAAGAGTTACGCCTGTAACATCGTAGCCCTGTTCTCTTAAAAGCATGGCAGCAGCGGAGCTGTCAACTCCGCCGCTCATGCCGACCATTACTTTTTTCATTATATCATTCTCCGAAAAGACCGATAATATTTTCAAGTGAATCAAAATACATATCGGCAGTTTTTTTAATTTCTTCTTCTTCCCTGAAAGCGGTTTCCTCATATACTGCGGCAGTCGGGAAACCTGCTCCCACGGCAGTTTTTATGGAATGGAGCGAATCCTCAACGACAAGCGTATCACAAGGCGCAGTTCCGAGTCTTTCGGCAGCACCGAAAAATATATCGGGACATTTTTTTCCTTTCGGATAGTCGGTATCGTTGAGAATAAATTCAAAATAATCGTATATACCGCATCTTCTGAGGACGGATTCTGCGAGGGAGCGGTAAGTTGCGGTAGCAATACCGCAGGGGATATTTTTTCCTTTCAGAAATTCAAGCAGTTCCCTTGCATGAGGTTTGAGGGGGATATTCTGTTCATATTCAATGCGGACGAGTTCCCTTATTCTGTTTATGATATATTCGGGAGAAACGTCAAAGTTGAATTTTTCGATAAAATAATCCGCAGCCTTTTCAATGGTAAGAGTTTTCATTTTTTCAGAAATACCGTCAGGGATATTTTCAACACCCATTTCAGTGAGGAAATTTCTGTCAATTTCATACCATATTTTCATTGAATCTATTAAAGTTCCGTCAAGGTCAAATATTACACTTTTAATCATATCATCTTATTTTTATTCCGAAAAGTCTTATGGCAGTAGATGTTACGGTAGTAACGACAGATGTACTTACAGTAGTTGAAACGGCAGTATTTTTTGTTGTAGTATTTGCGGAAGTGGTTTTTGTTGTCGTTTTTGCGGAAGTAGTTTTCGCAGCAGTAGTTTTTTCAGTATTTCTAGTTGTAGTTTTAGCAGTGGTACTTGCGGCAGTAGTTTTAGCTGTGGTACTTGCGGCAGTAGTTTTAGCTGAAGTAACTGTTGTAGTGACAGCAGTAGTTTCGGGAGCAGTGGTGGGAGCTTCGGTAGGCGGTTCAGCAGGAGCTTCGGTGGGTGCTTCTGTAACTTTTTCCGTTTCGGGTTTTTCGTTGCCGCTTGCAACTGAGAGGTAGTGGGATTTTTTAGCGAGGCGGGCGTTTTCCATTTTTTTGAGGTAAGCGTCTTTTTCCTCATCAGAACTCAAATCCTGTCCTTTGGTATCGTCATGACCCCAGAGAACAACAGCCTGTTTTCCCATAGCCTCATAGACTCTTTCAAACTGTTCCATACCGTATTCAACATTACCCTTCATGGGGTCAGCGGTATAGATAATTTTTTCTTCCTTGTCGTAACCGTAAATAGTAACGCAGTGCTGGAGATTTGTAAAATACATATCATCTCCGCTCTTTGAAGTATACTGGAAAATCGGGTCATCGGTATCCATAAGGTCAAGAGTCACCCATACAATGACAGGTCTGCCCTCGGCAACCTGATAGAAAAGGTCCTTAAAATCCGCACCTGTGATATTGTGTGCTTTCCAGTCAGAGCCTAAATATCCGAAATAATCATCAGCAGTATTTGTTATGACAGGTGCATTGCAGCCGTAACCATATTCGGAATAGGGGTCGCCTACATAGGCATTGTCCATGCTGTAAAAGGCATCGAGGTCTATTTCCAAGAATTTCTCACAAAGTTCGACTTTATCAATATCAAAGCCGAAATACTGCAAAGTCTGGTCAAGGGCGGTAACCTCGCAGCCTGTGGGGAGTTCGGGACGCTGGAGGACAGTTTCAAATTCAAGCTGTTTTTTATCGGGAAGTTCATAGCCTTCAGGCGGTTTTCTTGAAATGCCCGTACCTGAGCGTGTACCTGCCTCATACGCAAAACTGTCGGTCTGTGATTCTTCTTCGGTCTGTACTGAAGCGGCAGTTGTATGTGTGGGAATGTATTCGCCTGCGGAAACTGTCATGATGACATTATTGTCATGTTCTTCAACACTGCTGTATTCATAATCTTCTTCGGCTGATGTATATGTACTTTTTGTTGTGCCGCACGATGAAAGGGAGACAGTAAAAATTCCTGTGAGAAAAGCTGCCTGAACAATTTTCTTTAAATGTAACATTATTTACTCCATATCCAACATTATTTTTGCCCTTATGTCGTCCTGAGCCGAACCTATTGCATCAAGAGCCAGACCGTATACATCGGAGGCTTTTTCTTCGAGTTCAGCGAATTTTCCTGCTGTTTCACTGAGGTGTGAAAGTTTTGCTATTGAAGCGGCATAAGGAATTGATGCATAATTTTTAGCATATGCAAGTATCTCCCGTCCCCTGTCGTTGAAAGCAAGTATGCGTCCGTAGGGCGGCATACAGTTCATGTCTTCTTTGTGTATTCCTATAAGCAGAGACAGCATAATGCGTTTTATTCTTGCCATTGTATATCTTTTTGTCTTGACGGTATAGATAAGTTCCTCGAAAGACGAGGCATTTCTTGAATTGAAAATCCTGTATTCAAGACCCTGACCGACATCATTCACCGAAGCTATTTCCTGCGGAGAAGTATTTCTGAGCTTGTAGAGTATAACTCTTTCGAGGTTTTTGAGGGAAGCTATGCGTCCTGCGGAGATGTCGTTTTTCAAGGCATCAGCCCAGAGTTTCGGGGTATATCTGTCTATTCTGAAACTGCCGCTTCTTTTCATGATATTTTCTCTTATGAAGCTTGCGCTTGCGAAACCGTCAACGGGCTGTGAGCTGTCATGCTGGGCAGATTTTCTTGCCACGGTAAACGGTTCAATGGGAGATGCCAGTTTTTTCAATGCTCTGAGATATTCTATGGCGAGCATATTGTTTGGCTGGGTTATGAGGTAGGCGATTTCGGGGTCAGTGCCGTTTATTACCGAATTGAGGGCTTTCGGGAAAGTATAGCCTTTTTCCATGATACTGCGGATAACGCTTGCCTTTGAAACAGCGGTCATTTCAACGGTATCGAGGGCTTTCAGGAGCAGACCTACATCACCGCATTCACTTCCGAAGGAAAGTTCCTCCACTGCGCCGAGTGAATTGAGGAGATATATTGCTCCTGCGGCAAAATTTTCGGCTGAGGACAGGCAGAACTGGACAGGCAGTTCGATAACGAGGTCAACACCTGACCTTACAGCGAGTTTTGCACGGGTATGCTTGTCCATGACTGCGACATCGCCTCTCTGGACGAAATTGCCGCTCATGACAGCAACTATATGGGTTGCGCCGTTTTTTCTTGTCTCCATGATATGATGAAGATGACCGTTATGAAAGGGATTGTATTCGCAGACCATTCCGCTGATTTTCATTTTACTACCTCTTTCCGTAAATTTCAATAAGTTTCAGAATTTTTTTACCTGATAGACATAATTTTTTTATTTATGAATGAACTTTTGTATTTTTTTGCCTTATATGCACAAATTCATTTAAGAAATTTACTTTTATTTTTTGTTTTCCGAAAATTTACAAAAAAACACTTGCAATTTGTCGGGAATAGTATATAATTATATATGCAGAGTTTTGCAAATTTTAATCTGAAAGGAAATGAAACAAATGATTATTTTAGTTGTAAACGCAGGAAGTTCATCTCTCAAGTATCAGCTTATCAATATGGAGGATGAAAGTGTTCTCGCAAAGGGCAACTGCGACAGAATCGGCATTGACGGACATATCGCACACAAGGCTGCTGACGGCAGGGAAATCAATGAGGACTGCTCATTTCCCACACATACGGAAGCTTTCATGAAGCTTGTTGAAGCTCTCACAAAAAGCGAGGCAAAGGTTATCGACAGCATGGACGAAATTTCCGCAGTAGGTCACCGTATAGTGCAGGGTGCGGACGTATTTGACAAGTCTGTACTCGTTACCGATGAAGTTATTGACAAGATTGACGAACTCAGGGAACTTGCTCCTGTACACAATCACGCTCATGCACTTGCCCTCAGAGCTTGTAAGAGTGTAATTCCCGCAAATGTACCGCAGGTTGTAGTATTTGATACTGCATTCCACCAGACAATGCCTGCAAAAGCATATATGTTCGGACTCCCCTATGATGATTATGAGACACTTCATGTAAGAAAATACGGTTTCCACGGCACATCACACAGATTTGTTTCAGCCGCTCTCGCAGAAGCTATGGGAAAAGACATCAAAGACCTTAAAATCGTTTCATGTCACCTCGGCAACGGTTCTTCAATAACAGCGGTTGACGGTGGAAAATCCGTTGATACATCAATGGGATTCACACCTCTTGACGGTGTTGTTATGGGAACAAGAACAGGCTGCGTTGACCCCTCAGCAGTTACATTCGTAGCAGACAAGCACGGCTTTACACCCGCAGAAATGAGCGAATATATGAACAAGAAATCAGGATTTCTCGGAGTATCAGGCGTGGGTTCGGATAACCGTGATGTTCAGACAGCCGCAAACGAGGGCAATGAGAGAGCGCAGCTTGTATCTGATATGCTCGTATATGAAATCAGAAAATATATCGGTTCATACGCAGCAGCCATGAACGGTCTTGATGCAGTTCTCTTTACAGGCGGCATAGGCGAAAATTCATGGGAAGTAAGAGAGGGTGCTTGTTCTGAAATGGATTATTTCGGAATCAAGATTGACAAGGAACTCAACCGCACAATAAGAGGAAAACTTACAAAGATTTCAACTCCTGATTCAAAGGTTGAAGTATGGATTGTTCCCACAAATGAAGAACTCCTCATAGCAAGAGATACACTTGCACTTATCTCAAAGTAAGCTGATACAAGATATTATAATACAAAACGCACAAAAAGTCAATACATTTTTATGGCAAGCCGCATAAAAAATGCCGCTTGCCATTTTCTTGCAATGTTTGACTTTATTAAATGTATATGTTATAATTGTATTGAATCAAATTTCAGGATTAATTTTCAGGGGGTATTATTCAATGGATAAATTCAAGCTTGTATCAGACTATTCTCCTGCGGGCGACCAGCCGAAAGCTATAAAACAGCTTACAGACAATATCCTCGCAGGAAAAAAAGAACAGATTCTCCTCGGCGTTACAGGTTCGGGAAAAACATTCACAATGGCTAATGTCATAGCAAATGTAAACAAGCCCACACTCGTACTCGCCCACAATAAAATACTTGCGGCACAGCTATGCTCGGAATTTAAAGAATTTTTCCCTGAAAATGCCGTTGAATATTTTGTATCATACTATGACTACTATCAGCCCGAAGCATATGTCCCCAGTACAGACAGCTATATCGAAAAGGATTCATCAATAAATGATGAAATAGATAAATTAAGACATTCCGCAACAACTGCCCTTGCTGAACGCAGAGATGTAATAATCGTTGCAAGCGTTTCATGCATATATTCTCTCGGAAGCCCTGAGGAATACCGTTCAATGGTAGTTTCCGTAAGACAGGGTATGGAAAAGCCAAGAGATGTCTTAATTGATGAACTTGTAAGAATAAGATATGAAAGAAATGATATGAGCTTTGAAAGAAATAAATTCAGAGTGCGTGGAGATGTAGTCGAAATTTTCCCCGCAAGGTCAAGCGATACCGCTGTAAGAGTTGAATATTTCGGTGACGAAATCGACAGAATTTCCGAAATAAATGCCCTCACGGGAGAAGTAAAGGCTGTCGTTTCCCATGCGGCAATATTCCCTGCATCACACTATATCGTAAGCGATGAAAAACTTGAAAATGCACTGAACGAAATTGACAGGGAACTCGCTGAAAGAATTGACTATTTCACTAAACACAACAAACTCATAGAGGCTCAGAGAATCGAACAGAGAACACATTATGACATGGAAATGCTCCGTGAAATAGGCTATTGCAGCGGTGTGGAAAATTATTCAAGAATACTCTCAGGCAGACCGGAGGGAAGCACTCCCATGACGCTTTTAGACCATTTCCCGAAAGATTTTCTCCTCATAGTCGATGAAAGTCATGTCACACTCCCGCAGGTAAGGGCTATGTATGCAGGCGACAGGGCAAGAAAAACTACTCTTGTCGATTACGGATTCAGACTGCCTTCCGCTATGGATAACAGACCGCTTAATTTTGATGAATTTAACGCCCATATCAATCAGGCTGTATATGTAAGTGCCACTCCTGCACAGATTGAACGTGAAAAAACTGATATAATCATTGAACAGGTTATCCGTCCCACAGGTCTTGTTGACCCCGAAATAATAGTTAAACCTACTGACGGACAAATTGATGACCTTTTATCCGAAATAAACAAGCGTGTTGAAAAAAATGAGAGAGTCCTCATAACTGCCCTCACTAAAAAAATGGCGGAGGATTTGACGGAATATTATCAGAATCTCAATGTAAAGGCAAAATATCTGCACCACGATATTGATACCATTGAGAGAATGGAAATTATAAAGGATTTGCGAAACGGTGAATTTGATGTCCTCATAGGAATAAACCTTCTGCGTGAAGGTCTTGATATACCCGAAGTAAGCCTTATTGCAATACTCGATGCGGATAAGGAGGGATTCCTGCGAAGCGAAACTTCTTTAATCCAGACCATAGGCAGAGCCGCAAGAAATTCAAACGGACAGGTTATCATGTACGCTGACAGCGTTACAGGTTCAATGGAAAGGGCTATCATGGAAACTAACCGCCGCCGTGAAATTCAGATGAATTACAATAAGGAACACGGCATTGTCCCGAAAACTATCATCAAGGGCGTGCGTGATGTCCTCGAAATTACTTCAAAGGAAAAATTAAAACAGAAAACCGAAAACAAAAAACTTTCCGCAAAGGAAAAACAGGAACTTATTGCAAAACTTACAGCAGAAATGAAAAATGCAGCCAAAATGCTCGAATTTGAACACGCTGCATATCTGCGTGACAAAATAAAAGAACTGGAGGGAAGAAAATGAAATATTCAGTCGAAATGATTCAGCATCAGTATGCACAGGGAACTGAACAGGAATACCTCTTTTTCTGGGGGCATAAGCCTTTAAAATACGGAAATGTCGGAAAAAACTGCCTCAGCCAGTGGTTTGAATGCAGGTTCACAGTTGAAAATATTCAGTATCATACGGCTGAACAGTATATGATGTCACAGAAAGCACTTGTATTCGGTGACAATGAAATCTATGAAAAAATAATGCAGTCCGCTGACCCCGCAGTATACAAGGCTCTCGGAAGAAAAATTAAAAATTTTGACGAAAACATATGGAACACCAAAAAGACAGATATCGTCATAAAAGGAAACACCGCAAAATTTTCACAGAATCAGAATCTTAAAGAATTTCTCCTTTCCACAAATGAAAAAATACTCGTTGAAGCAAGCCCCTATGACAGAATATGGGGTATAGGTATGTCCGCAAATACCGAAAATATTCAGAATCCATACATCTGGAAAGGTAAAAATCTCCTCGGATTCTGCCTTATGGAAACAAGAGATATTTTAAGGAGTGAAACCCCATGACGGATAAAATTATTGTAAAAGGCGCAAGAGTAAATAATTTAAAGAATATAGATGTTGAACTTCCGAGAAACAAACTGATTGTCATGACAGGTCTTTCAGGTTCGGGAAAATCTTCCCTCGCCTTTGATACCATATATGCGGACGGTCAGAGAAGATATGTCGAAAGCCTTTCTTCATATGCAAGAATGTTCCTCGGACAAATGGAAAAACCTGATGTTGACAGCATAGAAGGTCTTTCCCCCGCTATCTCGATTGACCAGAAAACTACCTCCAAAAATCCACGCTCAACAGTCGGCACAGTTACGGAAATTTATGACTATTTAAGACTTTTATATGCAAGAATAGGCATACCGCACTGCCCCATATGCGGACGGGAGATTTCACAGCAGAGCATAGACCAGATGGTTGACAAAATTATGAATCTCCCGCAAGGTACAAAATTCCAGCTCCTCGCCCCCATTGTAAGAAACCGCAAAGGTCAGTATGTAAAGGAAATCGAAAGTCTCAGAAAAGGCGGATTCGTCCGTGTACGCATTGACGGGATAATGTACGATCTGAGCGAGGACATTAAACTCGACAAAAACAAAAAGCATAACATAGAAGTAGTCGTTGACAGAATAATCGTAAAGGAAGGCATTGAGTCAAGAATTACCGACAGCCTTGAAACAGTTTTCAAACTCACCGAAGGTATAGCTCTTGTCGATGTAATTGACGGCGAACCAATGATATTTTCACAGAATTATGCCTGCCCTGAACATAATATCAGTATAGGTGAACTTGAACCTGTAATGTTTTCGTTCAATAATCCGATAGGTGCTTGTCCAAAATGCACGGGACTGGGTGTATTCAGACGCATAGACCCCGATTTGATAATTCCCAACAGGGAACTTTCAATTATGGAGGGAGCTATAAAGGCATCTGGCTGGAACAGCCTTGACGAAACTTCAATAGCCACAATGTATTACAAAGCTGTATCCAAAAAATATGACATACCGCTTGATGTACCCGTTAAGGAACTTTCAGAAAAACAGCTTGATGTATTTCTGTACGGAACAGGAGACACTCCCATTGAACTTACAAGACCAAAATCTCTCGGTGGAGGTAAATACAATACCCCTTTTGAAGGCATTATAAATAACCTCGAAAGACGTTACAGGGAAACAAACAGCGAATATTCAAAAAATGAAATTGAAGAATGTATGAGCGAAATTCTCTGCCCCGAATGTCACGGAAAACGCCTGAGAGAAGAATTTCTTCATGTAACTGTCGGAAATAAAAATATAAGCGAACTGACAGACTTATCCGTAAAAAACAGCCTTGAATTTTTCAGTAACCTTAAACTTACAGAACATGAAAATTTCATAGCCGAAAGAATTATAAAGGAAATCCGTGAAAGACTCGGATTCCTCGGAAATGTCGGACTTGAATATCTCACGCTTTCACGTTCATCGGGAACTCTTTCAGGCGGTGAAAGCCAGAGAATACGCCTTGCAACCCAGATAGGCTCATCACTTACAGGCGTGCTTTATGTCCTCGATGAACCAAGTATAGGTCTGCACCAGAGAGACAA
>DGRR01000206.1 GCA_002389995.1 Ruminococcus sp. UBA4383
TTGCAAAGGCTTATACTACCCGTGTCGGAAAAGGTCCTTTCCCGACTGAACTCGATGACGAAATCGGTGACAAAATCAGAAACGTTGGCGGAGAGTTCGGTACTACAACAGGCAGACCCAGAAGAACAGGCTGGTTTGATGCAGTTATCGTCCGCCATTCCGTAAGAGTAAACGGTCTTGACAGTCTCGCTATCAATAAACTTGATACCCTCGCAGGAATTGATACACTTAAAATGTGCGTGGCTTACAAGAAGCCTGACGGCACTGTTACAGAAAATTTCCCGCCCACTCTCGAAGAACTTGACGGCTGTGAGCCTGTTTATGAGGAATTTGAAGGATTCAGCGAGGATATATCAAAATGTGCAAGCTTTGACGAACTTCCCGAAAACTGCAAAAAATATATCAAAAGACTTGAAGAACTTGTCGGCTGTCATGTAAGCATGGTCGGCATAGGTCCCGACAGAACCCAGATACTTGAAAGATAAGCCATATTTTCAGAAAAGCCGCCGCATGGACAATATAACCTTCATGCGGCGACAATAATAATAAATCATATAATATCGGCAGCGTTCCCCCATTCAGAATAACAGGGGGCTTGGGGGATAAGCTGCCGTCTTGCCGGAGCGACAGCGCAGGCAAGGCTCATTCGGCAGCGTTCCCCCATTCAGAATAACAGGAGGCTTTAATTATGAAATTCATGAACAAACTGCTTGCCGCAGGCTTGTCCGTATGCGTACTGCTTACAATGCCTGCCGTCAGTGCATCGGCTGAGGAATATGAATATGAAGCATCTTCTGTTTCCGAAGCCGCTGACAGACTCAGAGAGGGTATGTGTGCAAGAATAAATAATTTCAGCGTGACTGTACCCGTTTCAATAATAAAAGGCGATGCAATTACTGATATTCTTGTGTATGCACTTTCCGAAACAGGCAAAAGCACCGAAGGCGACTATCTGCGCTGGAATCTCAGTTCTTACGGCTGTAAAATAGTCTATAACAAATTTGACGGTACTTATACGCTCAATTACACTATCGGCTATAATTCAACAGCACAGCAGGAAAAACTACTGACCGAAAAATTAGAAATCATCAAGAAAAATCTCTCTCTTGACGGAAATACAAACTATGAGAAAATTAAGAAAATATATGGCTATATAGTCAATAACGTAAACTATGCAACCGATGAAACAGGTACGGAAATATTTTCCGCATACGGAGCAGGCGTTGACGGTGAGGCGGTCTGTCAGGGATATTCCCTGCTTATGTACAGACTTCTTACAGAATGTGATGTGCCGTGCAGAATAATCCCCGGTACGGGAAATTCTGCCAATCATGCGTGGAATATCGCTGAGGCTGACGGAACATATTATTTCCTCGATTCAACATGGGATTCTCAGGCAAAAGCTAAAAATTTCCTTTTCTTCATGCGTGGAAGTGAGGATATGGACTCTCTTGTAACAGGAAATTCCCATACATACGGCGTATGGTCTGCGGAAAGTTCTCCGCTTTATGATGACTATTTGTCAGAAGAATTTGCAGAAAAATATCCGATATCCGAATATGCATACGATATAAATTCTCCAAAACCCGAAATAAATCTCGGTGATGTCGATATGGACGGATATATAGATTCTTCGGACGCATCTGCGGTACTGCTTGCATATTCAAGAGTTTCAACGGGAAAAACTTCGGGACTGAATGAACTCCAAAAAAAATCTTCCGATGTTGACGGCAACAAAATAATAAATTCTTCTGATGCTTCCGTTATTTTAAGCTATTATTCAGATATTTCCACAGGTAAAAAAATTTCAATCTATGACTTTGTAAACGGAAACTAAACCGTGATTTTCAATAAAATCAGTGGATATCCCACATTTAAAATAAGCAAACGAGGTGAAAAATATGAATGATGAAAATAATTCTCTGCCCGTCCTCGATGATATGGAGTTTCAGGACAATGACAGAAAAGGCGCACCCACAGGCGTTTCCGCTCCCGTCCTCGATGACATTGATTTTCAGGATACTGCGAGAAAAGGCGCACCCACAGGCGTAGCCGCTCCCATACTCGATGATATGGAAGATATGAGCTACGGCATACGCAGAGGCGCACCCACAGGCGTTTCCGCTCCGATTCTCGATGATATGACAGACTTTGATTCACATGAGAGAAAAGGCGCACCCACAGGCGTTTCAGCTCCTATACTCGACAATTCCGAATATACGGAAGAACCCGAAAAATTTATTCTCACTGATGAGGATATAATTGCAGGTCTTTCTCCCGAACAGAAAACCATGTTCGATACTCTCCCCGCTGAAAAACAGCAGATGATAATTGATATGCGCCGTAAACAGCTCGGAGCAGAAGCACCGCCTCCTCCGCCTCCTGCCGCTCCCGTACTCGATGAGGATAATTATGTTCCTCCTCCGCCGAAAACTGAACCTGAAGAACCTGCTACACCTATTACTGCACCTGTTCTCGATGATGAACCCGATGTACCCGAATATGTTCCGAAATATGCCAACAAAGACCTCGAAAAAATCAAGGAGGAAGCTAAGAAAAAAGCTGTTTCTTCTCAGCTCGTTTCAAATCAGAAGGACGAAAAGGAAAGCCTGCGTATGATGATGCAGCTTAAAGAGGAACGTAAGGCTGAAATGGCTCAAAAAGGCTTTAAAATTGTCATTATTCTTGCAGTTCTCGGAGTAGTTGCAGCCGTTGCATTTTATCTTCTCTATGCAGGAAAACTCGGACTTGACTATAAGAGCGGAATGAGCGGTATAGCAAATACTGTAAGCGAATCTGCATTGTATATTGCAGGTGCGGCAGGACTTAGTTCACTTCTTCTTCTTACAGGAATAAGCTTTTTCAAGTCTCTTGCATCGTTTGTATTTCTTGTCACGGGAATAATACAGGTTTTCCCCGGACTGCCGATGTTCCCGCAGCATAACGGAAGCATGGGGCTTGTGGCTGTATTGTATGCAGTGGCGATAGTCTGCACAATATCTGTATTCATCACACTTTCCGCAAGTGAATGTGTAGGACTTTATTTCAGCCGAAACAAAATAAATAACAGATAAAAATAACTGACTTCCATAAGGAAGTCAGTTTTTGTTATATATTCCTGTTATCTTCAAGGAAAATATTTTCAAGCCATTTTATCAACTCGTCAAAACCCTCCTGAGATTTTTCAAAATCCTTTGTATTTTCGATGACGGCTTTATCTGAGCATAATCTGCCGTGCCATGTAAGGCATTTAAGAGAATCACCGTTTTTTATTATATATGAAAAATCTCCCTTACTGCCTGAATAGTTATTACCGCTTTCAAAGTAGTGGAATTTTGGAATCTGGAAAATTTTTGAAACGCTTGTATCAGCCAAATTATCACCTCATCTGAAAAAATCCTTTGCGGCTTCGAGGTCGGGATATACTGCGCTTAAAAGAGGAATAATCTCATCATCAGGCTGAGTCAGGTCAGGAATCATAATCGCCTTGCAGCCTGCGGCATGAGCGGATTTTATACCGTTGGGGGAATCCTCAAAGGCAGCGCACATATTTGCAGGCAGTTCAAGACATTCTGCTGCTGTGAGATAGATATCGGGCTGAGGCTTTCCGTTTTCGACCATATCGCCGCAGATTATGGAATCAAAGAGATTTTCCGCATTTATTTTTCTGAGATAAAGCGTAGTTCTCTCACGGTTTGTAGCGGTAGCGACAGCGGTTCTGATATTATTTTCTTTAAGGAAGGAAAGCAGTTCCCTCATGCCTTTTTTGACCTGTATGCCGTTTTTTTCTATATCCTCGTTAATAAGTTCGGTACGCCTTTTTCTTATATCTTCGGTCGGAAACTCATTTCCGAAAATACCTTTTAATTTAGGAATGGAATATTTTCTTGCGAGGCTGCGTATAGCGAAAACGTGTTCATCGAGCATTGTATACCCATATTCTGCGGCAGCCTGTTTCCAGTATTTAAGGTAAAGTTTTTCGGTATCTATAAGCAGACCGTCCATATCGAAAATTGCGCCTCTGATATTATTTTCCATAATCAGCCTTTTACAGGTATTCTGGAAATTATTCTTGCGGCAAATTCGTTGAAGCTCTGAGTCTGGAGGATAATTCTTCCCGGACCTGTAAGTTTGGTAAGGAAAAGACCTTCACCGCCGAAAAGAACATTTTTCAGACCTTTTACGGTTTCGACCTCATACTTTACAGCTTCTTCAAATGCAACGACATTTCCCGTATCGACTTTTATAACTTCACCGGGGGCGAGATTTCTCTCAACGATATCGCCTGCGACTTCGAGGAATACCATGCCTTTTCCTGAAATTTTCTGGAGAATGAAGCCTTCACCGCCGAAAAGACCTGCGGAGAATTTTTTGGTAAATGTAGCCTCAACGCTTATATTGTGTTCAGCGCAGAGGAAAGCACCTTTCTGACAGATGAAAGTACCCGATATTCCGATATCAACGGGTACGACTTTTCCGGGGACGGTAGAACCGAATGCAACGACTGCGCCGTCACGTTCCGCACGGTAGTTTGCCATGAACATTGATTCTCCCGAAAACATTCTTCCGATACTTTTTCTTATACCGCCCTTTGCATCTGTTGTCATTGTGATACCTTCGGACTGCCATATCATACCGCCCGACTGGGTATACATAGTTTCGCCTGCACTGAGAGTACATTCAACGGCAGGAACTACGTTTCCGATAAGTTCATATTTCATAAAAAATCACCTTTCCCTATATATTCTCCCTGAAACGAATCAGGGAGAATATTGAAATTTTTACCAGTTAATCATCCAGCTGTACATACCTTCATACTGTCTTGCGGAGCTGTTCCATGAGAAGTCGGCGTCCATGCCACGGCGAACCATTTTATCCCATTCGCCACGGTGATTGAAGAATATATGCTTTGAATAATTGATAACGCCAAGCATTTCCTCGCCGTTGTAGTTGGCGAATGAGAAGCCTGTACCCGTGCCGTCAAATTCGTTATACGGCTGGACTGTATCTTTAAGACCGCCTGTTTCTCTTACAATCGGAACAGTGCCGTATCTGAGGGAGATGAGCTGTGTAAGACCGCACGGTTCAAAGAGTGAGGGCATGAGCATAGCATCGGCAGCGGCATAGAGTTTATGTGCGAGGTCGTCTGAGTAGAGGATATTTGCGGAAACTCTTTCGGGGTATTTCCACTGATAATGTCTGAACATATCCTCATATCTGGGGTCGCCTGTACCGATAACGACGAACTGAGTATTTTCGTCGCAGATTCTTTCGATAGCGTAATTTACGAGGTCAAGACCTTTCTGGTCGGTGAGTCTTGAAATAATCGCCATCATATACTTGCCGTCATCAACGGGCAGACCGAGCTGTTCCTGTAATTTTCTCTTGTTGAGGGCTTTCTGTTCCTTAAAGTTGTCGTGGTTGTATTCAGCGAAGATTTTCTTGTCATTTGAGGGGTCAAAGACGTTGTAGTCGATACCGTTCACAATACCTCTGAGTGAAGCAGACCTTGCACGGAGCAGACCGTCAAGCTGTTCGCCGTAGAAGGGATATTTTATTTCTTCCGCATAAGTTTCGGAAACGGTAGTTATATAGTCTGCATAGACAAGACCGCCTTTGAGCATATTTGCGCCCTTGTGAAATTCGAGCTTGTCCGAAGTGAACATATAGTCGGGGAGAGCTGTATTGTACTTGAATGTTTCAATATCCCATACGCCCTGAAATTTAAGGTTATGGATAGTCATGACGGTTTTTGTCGAGCTGTAAAAGGGATTTGTTGCAAAAGTTGAGTGCATGAGTACGGGGATAAGCGAAGCCTGCCAGTCGTGACAGTGGATTATATCGGGACGGAAGCCTACAACGGGGAGTATTGCGAGTACGGCTTTGCAGAAGAAGGTATATCTTTCGATATCCCATTTCATATCCGATGAATAGGGTGTATCGCATTTGAAGTAATATTCATTGTCAACGAAATAGAACTTTATGCCGTTGTATTCGTATTCCATGATACCGACATGAACACCGTCTGAGCGCATACCGTAGTCCATGTAGAAGTGAGTGATATACTTGAAGCTGTCCCTGTATTTTGCGGGGATACAGGTATAGTAAGGCATAATTACTCTTACATCGAACTCTGATTTGTTGATATACTGCGGGAGTGCGCCTACAACATCGGCAAGACCGCCTGTCTTGATGAATGGAACGGATTCTGAAGCAGCGAATAAAATATTTTTCATTCTTTTTCAACTCCTTATAATAAAAGTGCTGTACATTACAGCCTGATACAACTATTATACATCATTTTTCCGAAATAGTCAATAGAAAAATATAATATCTGCACAATTTTTTTCCTTGACAATTTATGAATTATGTGTTAATATTTATTTATCTTAATAAGTTTTTGAGAGGGGAATTTTTATGTTGAAAAAATTAACATCGGGTCTTGTATCTGCGGCACTTATGGCATCTGCGCTTCCTTTCGGACAGACTGCGGCTGCGGCGGATTTCAAGGCGAATTATGCGGAGGCTTTGCAGAAATCGCTGTTTTTCTATGAATGTCAGCAGGCAGGACCTCTCCCGTCATGGAACAGAGTTGAATGGAAAACGGATTCAACCATGACGGACGAAGTTCTCGGAGGCTGGTATGATGCAGGCGACCATGTAAAATTCAATCTTCCCATGGCATATTCCGCATCAATGCTTGCATGGGGACTTTATCAGTACCCTGACGGACTTGAAAAATGCGGAGAAATGAAAAACTATGTCAATAACCTTGAATTTGTACTCGATTATCTTGCAGACTGCGACAAGGGTGACGAGGCAGTTTTTCAGGTGGGCAACGGTACTGTTGACCATACATGGTGGGGACCTGTAAGCCTTATTGAATATGGTATGCAGGACGCAGGCACGGAATACGCAAGCGCAAGAGAAACATATACCGCAAGCGAAGGCTGTTCATGCGTATTCGGCGGAATGGCTGCGGCTCTTGCGGCAGGATACTGCGCCCTTGACGGACGTATTGACGAGACAAAGAGAAAAGAATATCTCAGCCATTCGGAAAATTTATTCAAGCTTGCAGACGCTTCAAAGAGTGATGCCGTATATAACGACAGCAATGCATCGGGATTCTACCGTTCAAGCCATTTCTATGACGAACTTTTCTATTCCGCAAACTGGCTCTACAAGGCAACAGGCGACAAGGCTTATCTTGACAAGGCAACATCTTACATTCCGCACCTTGACAAGGAACTCGGCTCAGATGAACTCAAATATACATGGTGTCAGTGCTGGGACGATACCATGCAGGGCGGTATGCTTCTCTATGCTCAGAATACAAATGACAGCACATATATAAACCGTGTGAAGAAACACGTTGAATACTGGACTAATGATGTAAAGAAACTCGCAGGCGGTCTGCGCTGGAATGCAACATGGGGCTGTGCAAGATATGCCGAAGCAGCAGGATTCATAGCCGCTGTTGCATCTGATACTGTCCTTAAAGATATGAATACTTCATCATATGAGAAATTCTATGAGGAACAGATAAATTATGTTCTTGGTGACAATCCCGACAATCAGAGCTATGTTGTCGGTTACGGTGAAAAGTCTCCGCAGAATGCTCATCACCGTACCGCTCACGGTTCATGGAAAAATGACCTCGCAATCCCTGCAACAAACAGACATATCCTCTATGGTGCGCTTGTCGGAGGTCCTACCGAAAACGGTGAGTATGTGGACGACAGACAGAACTTTATCAATAACGAAGTCGCAACGGACTATAATGCAGGCTTTACTGCACTCCTCTGCAAAATGATTGACAAGTACGGCGGTACTCCCGACCCGAAATTCCCCGAAAAGGAAGCCCATGATTCACCTGAATTTTATGTTGAGGCTCTCGACAAAGGTTCAAGCAGCAGCGGTATGACCGTAAGTTTCAAGATTACCAATCATTCCGCATGGCCCGCAAGAGTTCAGGACAATATTTCATGCAGATACTTCATGGATATGAGCGAAGTTATCGCAGCAGGCAAAAATCCCGAAGATATAGTTGTAAGATGTGACAGAGATCAGGCGGCTATGTACTCGGGAAAGGGTATCGCTCCCGCACAGATTTCAAAGCCGATTCAGTATGACGGAAATATCTATTATGTCGAAATAACTCTCCCTGACGGCAGAGCAGTCCTCCCCGTATCGGAAGGTATGCAGCAGTGTGAAATTCTCCTCGCCTTTGTAATGCCCGATTACGGCTCAG
>DGRR01000172.1 GCA_002389995.1 Ruminococcus sp. UBA4383
ACGCAGGCGGTCTGTATCAGGTCGGAAAATTCCCCTCATGGAACAGATGGTCCGAATGGAACGGAAAATATCGTGACTGTATAAGAAAATTTATCAAAAGCGGTGCTGAACAAGCTCCCGAACTCTATAACCGCATAAACGGCTCACCCGATATATACCCCGAACGTTCCGCAACTGCATCAATCAATTTCATAACCTGCCATGACGGTTTTACCCTCTATGACCTTTTCTCATACAACGAAAAACACAACGAGGCAAACGGTGAAGATAATCATGACGGCTGTAATAATAACGATAGCTGGAACTGCGGTGCGGAAGGCGAAACTTCCGACCCCGAAATAAATGCCCTGCGTATGCGCCAGATGAAAAATGCTTTCCTCATACTTTTCACAAGCCGTGGAATACCCATGATGCTTTCAGGCGATGAATTTGCAAATACTCAGTTCGGCAACAATAACGCATACTGTCAGGACAATGAAGTTTCATGGCTTGACTGGAATAAACTTGATAAAAATATTGAACTTTATGAATATGTCAAAGCACTCATTCATTTCCGCAAAGAACACCCCGTACTGATAAACAAGCATTTTGAAAACTCTCAGAACGGCACAGGCTACCCCGAACTTTCTTTCCATACTACTCAGCCGTGGGATTATGACCCCTCATCACCCTATCATACTGTTGCATATATGTATGCAGAGGACGGAACAAAATATGGCACAGGCAAAGACTGTTTCATATACATAGCATTGAATGCTCACTGGGAAACTCATGAATTTACCCTCCCTGTAATTCCCTCCGATAAAAAATGGTATATTGTCCTTTCATCTGAGGGACTTAACAGTTATCCTGACGGAGAACCGCTCAAAGATGCATCGCATCTCACACTCTGTCCACGTTCATCTGCCCTGCTCATAGCGAAATAAAAAACAGGCTGTATCTTTAAAGATACAGCCTTAAATTTATTTTTCAGTCATTTGTCTTGCCCATTCTTCAATAACCTCACGGCTTGTATCCGAATAAAAACGTTTTGCACCTATTATATTGGCTGATTCACCGAGGAGGGGCTTTAACTTTTCGGAAGTTTTGACGATATCGCTTCCGCCTGATGTTGCAAAGAGGGCGATTTTTTTATTTGAAAAATCATATTGTTTAATAAAAGTATTAATTATATTGGGCGCACCGTAATACCATATCGGAAAACCGATAAAGACAAGCCCGTAATTTCTCATACCTTCAACATCTCTTGCGATAGCAATATCTTTTCCGGCAATTTTTTCTTTATTGCATCTTGCAAGCGGATTAATCCATTTAAGGTCTGAATCTTTATAGGGTTCTTCAGGGGCTATCTCAAAAATATCCGCACTTATAGTTTTCTTGATGATTTCAGCGACTTTTTCAGTATTTCCCGATGCCGAAAAATATGCTATCAGTCTTTTCATAACAATGTCTCCTTATTAACAAAATAAAAACATAATGTTAATAAGATTATATAACATTTATATCCATGTGTCAATTCGTAATATGCTCAAAAAAACAATAAATTTTATGTAGATATTGCAGATATATATGATTAATACTATAAAAATTTATTTAAAATGTGTATAATTACAATTTAAGAGTAAGGTTGTTAAGACCGAGTGAATTGACATAATTCGCTTCTTTTACGAGTTTCATTACCATTCGCAGACCGATATGTGCAACAGCATCTTCTTCATTCTGCATTTTTACATATTTAACAGGGTCAAACTTGGCGCAGTTGTCTCTTATACGCAGAGTAGGCGAACCGTCACGAATCATGACTTTTATATCAATATTATGGTCTTTTCTTCCCTTAAAGCCGTGTTTTACGATATTATTTGACATTTCCTCTATGCACAGGGAAATAAGCATACGAACCTTTGAACTGATACCTTTTTTCTTGCAGAAATCCGATGCTTCCTGCGATGCTGTAAGAATATCCTCCGCACACTCAACAGAAGATTCAAATACATCTTCATCAGGTATTCCGAAATCGCTGTCAAGCAGTGAATATGCCATAAGCCCGAACTCTGATTTTTTATTCTTGATTGTTGCATATATCGAAATAAATATAAATGTCAGAAGTTCACCGCATACAAATCCCAGCCATACGCCTTTTACACTTAAAAAACGACTCAGCACAAATGACGAAATTCCCGTTAAAAGAAAATTCTGGAAAAATGATATAACCATTGTATGGCTTACATGATTTATCCCCTGATAATAATTCTTGAATGAAGTATTCAAGGCACAAGGCACAAGCGAAAGTACAAATAATTTCAGTCCTGATACAGCTGTTTGCCCTGCCTCAGCATCTTCCGTAAACAGCGGTACAAGCCATTTTGCCGCAATTATAAATACCACCGTTACAACAGAACATATTGCTATTGAATAGAATACCATAGTATCAACAAGCTGTTTCAGCCCTGATTTGTCAGAATCCACATACAGAATTGTTGCAAGCGTCAGCGCAACTGCTGCAATTCCCGTACTGAATGAATAGCATAGATTTCCGACAGTGGATATTACCGAATATGCCGCAACAGCAACTTCTCCGCCCGTCTGTCTCAATAAAAAATTCAGCAGGAGCGTTAAAAATACAAGGCTTATCTGATTTACAAGAGTAGGTATTCCGTCATGTAACAACTGTATACAGCGTTTTAAACTGAAAAGATTGAGCCTGAATTTGAATATGCAGTCTTTCTTGAAAAAATAAATTATTCCGATTATTGCCGCAATATAGTAACTCAGGCTTGATGCAAGACCCATTCCGAATGTACCCCAGTGAAATACTTTTACATTGAGTATATCAAGTACAATATCCCCCGCTGTCATAGCTATAACCGCAGCAACAAGCCTTGCCCTGCTTCCTGACATCTGCATATAAGGTACCATTATCTGTGCCATTATAAATGCAGGCGCACCTATTATAAATCCCCTCAGATAATCCCTTGTAAGCCCGAAAACTTCATTGTCCGGACTTGGTTCACCTGCTCCGAGCATTGTACATATGGGATTGGTGAAAATAATAACAGCCGCTGTACCGACAATTGAAACTGTCGCCGCCGCTATCACTGATATAGTATAACAGGCATATGTCCCCTTTTTGTCACCTACACCCATAGTCTGACCGCACATTACCTGTATGCCTGCGGAAATCATACTTCCGACAGCCGCAAATACAAGCAGTATAGGCGTTGCAAATCCATATGCACTCATTGACGGCACACCGAGAAACCGACCTATCATGATAATATCAATCAGCATACAGATAGTTACCGTCATAGCTGATACTATTTGTGTAGCAAGCATCTGACGGAACAATTTTTTTATCATAATATCCCTCCTTAAAAATTTTGTCTTATTTTCACACTCAGCAAATAAACACCTTATATATATTATAATGCATTTATTTGTTATTGTCAATTAACAAGGGAAATATTTACAGAAAACTAAAAATTCCCCTGAAAAACAGGGGAAATAATTACCTAAAATCTTCCATAATCTCAAAAATGCGGGAGAAATCAAAGGGCATATCAAGTCTTTTTATATTTCCGTCATAAAAATCACAGTCAGCAGGCGCAAATGCATATGAACATTCTTTCATCATCGGAAAATCAAACATACTGTCCCCCACTGCAAAATCTTTCATATCCTTGCAGTAAATTTCCTTGAATCTTTTTACGCAATTTCCCTTTGATATACTTTCAGGTATGCAATAAACCTTGTATTCATTGCAGTAAACATCAATCCCCTTATATTTATCTTTAAGGAAATTATACGTTTCATCGGGTCTGTCAGTTTTCACATACACAAAAAAAGGCTCGATAAAATGAATGTGTTCCTTTGCATGAACTGTCATAAAATACTTATGTATCTCTTTTAAAGCATTAAAATAAGGCTCTGTCAGTCTGACTGATTCGTCATTCCATTTTTTATCAGGAATATTATTTTCAAGCAGTACAGCACCGTTGCATATAAGCGCATACCTGAATTTAAGCTTTTCATAAAGCGGTGAAAGCCTTTCATACTGCGCCATATGCCTTGTTGTAACGGGAACGAAAAGATTTTCACGGCAGTAAATTTCAACGGCATTCAGATTTGATACGGATATATAACTCTGTATCCTGTCCTTATAGTATTCAGCAGGGATTTTTTCCCCTGAAATTTCATGCCTGTGAGAATGTATAAGTGTTCTGTCAAGGTCTGAAAATAATACTCTCATGTGTCAGCCAGCCTTTTTATAAGTCCGCAGGCTTTATATGCCTTAAAGGGATATATTTCAAGTTCAATATTTTTTTCCTTTGCAAGCTGATATATATGACCAAGATATTCATAGTCATCAAAGCTGTGGACGAGAATTTTCCACGGAATACGCCTGAGCAATACTCTTGTAGTCTCCCCTATTCCGGGCTTTACGAAATTGATATCCGAGATGTTATATTTTTCCGCAATATTTTTAACTTCTTCAATGGGTGATTCTGTTACGGGAATCTCATTGAAACTGTAATTTTTTCCGAAATTTTCTGTTATTTTGTCTATAAACAGATTAGTCTTGTCATGTTCTTCAAACTCACCGTAATACATGGCCCCGTGAAAATCATTTCCGCCTATTATGTCGCTCCTGTAAAACGTTCTGCTCATCAGTCCTGAAACGGTGGAATTAAGACAAGATGACGGAATCAGAAAATCCTGATGTGTACCGCATAAATCAGTTATTCCTGCGGGGTCGGAAAGTACCGCAACACGGTCGTCAATGCCGTCAAAATCCTTCATAGCCTCTCTTAACTGATTTGAAATAGCACCTTTCCCCGTCCAGCCGTCAACAAACTGTATTTTTTCGGGAGGATAATATTTCAGGATATAATTCATGGCATTTTTATCTATCCCACGTCCACGGATTATTGAAATCGTAAAATGCGGAATATCCACGTTATATTCAAGCTGTATGTATCTTTTAAGCAGAACTCCCACGGGAGTGCCTGCCCTTGCAAGTGATACAAGAACGGCATCTTTTCCCTTTTCTTCAATTATTTTCCTGCTGAGTATCTCAACAGCCTTAGCAGTCGGGAGGGCATAATTTTCAAGTGACGAATAAAAAGTTTTAAGATAATCTTCTGACGGGAGTTTTTCCTTCGGGAGCATTTCGGAATAATGCACACCTGACTGTATTCTCTTTTCACGCTCGATATTGTCAAGCGGTTCAATCATGCCTGTAATATCTTTTAACAGAATATTTACATCATTTTCCCTGTATGTACTTCTCATACTCAGCCCCTTACAAGATAAAATTTGCAGTCAGGAAACACTGACATAATATCACGGAAAGCCCTTTCGCACTGAATATCATTCCTGCTGTCCGTAACAACTATTACCATATCGTATTCATCAATATTATATAAATAATTTATTCTTTCACTTTCATAAAAGCTCTGAATCTGAAAACCGTTTCTGCACGGATAATCCTCTGCATTATTTATTCCGATAGGACTGCGTGTAGTTGAGTGTGTATAAACCTGCGCATCATATATTTTTTCAATTGACATTCCAAGCATTATTGCGGGAATCATACATTCCTCCGTACCGAGGACAAGAACTTTCCTGCAACTGTCCAAATCATAACGGAGATAACTGATACATTCATCTGTAAATTTTTTAATTTTTTCTTTTATATATCCGATTTCAAAACACTTTCTCATATCGGGGATATGTGATTTTGTGAAAATAACTTTTCCGCTGTATTCCGATGATTTATCGGGGAGAGCAGGCTTTTCGACATTTATACCGCTTACAGCCTCCTCCAAATTGTCGTCATTCATTCTGACAAGCGACATAAATTTTATATTTTTTTCTGAAAGTTCCTTTTCACGCTGACTTTCCACACGGTTTATAACTGAGCCGACTATAAATTCGCAATCCCTGAAATGCGGAAATTCCCTGCGGATTACGTCAACTATATTTTCAATAGTCTTGCCTGTGGAGATTTCATCATCTATCATAACCACCTTTTCAGGGCGTATTCTTGAAAGAGGAGTGCTGAATAATTTCTGTTCGACAGCGTGACTGTGTTCTTCGGAAAATTCAAGAAAAATTTCCGAATCATAATTTTCCCTTGTTGTATGCATATAAGGTATGTCATCAGGGAAACACATGGCGCATACCGCACCGACAGCCGTTGCGGTTTCTGCAAAGCCTATGACAAGTGAAGCATTTGTATCTTTTAAAATATTGCCGAGACTGCACATCATTTCAAAAGCCTTTGAGGGCGAAACAGGTATATGTTTCGCCTGCAATGGATTCACAAGCAGATAACTGCGCTTACTGTTGTTCCAGCGTCTGGCAAGGCGCATTACATCACTTTTATCGTACATCATACATCATCTCTTATTCCGTATATATCCGCAAGGGTAAGAATTTTCTTAGCCCATTTCTGGTGACACTTGACTTCATTCATTCTGTTGCCGTCAGCAGTTTTTCCGACTCCAAAATCTGTATTGTTCCAGTTTGCAACGGAGCAGGCATCTTCATAGTCCTGTTTTGTGACTTTGAGCATTTCATTGACAACAGGGACTTGTGACGGGTGAATTACAGTTTTGCCGATAAAGCCGTTAAGAATATCAAATTTCAGCTCACGGCGCAGTCCTTTTTCCCACGCATTATCTCCTGACTTTGTGTCAAAATATTCCCATACGGGAGCGGATACAACATAAGCATCTGAGAAAACATTCAGTATATCCATAAGGCAGGTATTTATTACGCCCATATCATAGATTGTATTGTCAATATTTCTGCGTAAACCGTAGATTCTGCAAAAATCATTTCCGCCCACACGCATATTGAGGACAAATCTTCTCATTACGTCTATATGACCTCTGAGGTCTTCGAGGGCATCTGCTCTCCTCCACAGTGAAATAATTTCCTTTGATTCAAGAATGGGCATCATGTATATTCTTCTCTTGCGTGAAAAGGTATTTATTTCGATTATATAGGAATTGTAGGCATCTGCATTTGAAGGAGAATATTTCGGCAGAATAAAGCCGTGTACAAACCTGAAATTTTCTCCTGCACGGCGGAAAATCCTCATTATCTGCTTTCCGTGTCTTACTCTTATGAAAATCTTGGGTATATACACATCGCTTTTTTCCTCAATTTCAGCGAGCTGATTGAGAGTGTCATAAATACCCTGTTCAGCCTCTTCGACAGCAGAATCTGCAACTGCATCTTCAAGGCACAATGCAACAGAATAAGGCGGAGCGATTTTCTGAAGCTTTATCTGGTTTATGATTTTTCCGCTGTTTGCAGGAGAATAGAGCAGTGCGCCCACTTCATAACATTCCCTGCTTATTTCACTTTTATCAATTTTACCTAACAATTACAGGCACCTCCACATGGGATATTTTTTTAATATTTTTATCTGTTTTCCATTTTCTTTCGATTCCGAGAAGCTTGTTCACCGCAATATTCGGAATATTCACATCACACGCAAGGCATGACATCTGTATTCCGCCTGACATACGGGTATTCGCTTCAAGAAAATACGGCACACCGTCAAGATATCTGAACTGCAAGTTAAACGGCATTTCCAGAGGACAAAGCCTGTGAAAATCCCTGCACATATTCAGTATTTCCTCATCAAATTCTACCTTTTCAATTCTTGTATTCCCCTTGATTCTCGGTATTATGATAAGTCCTGACGGGGTGCTGAGACAGTCTGCACTCACCTCATATCCCGCAAGGTAAGGCATAACTATCATTTCGGGGAAGGTCTCCTTTTCGGACAAAGCCGAAAATGCCTCATCAAAGGTCATTCCTGCCCCACGATATCTGAAAAGCGCATTATAGCCCTTTTTAGTATTGTCAATTATACGGAAACTCATACCGCCTTCGTCCTGTGCAAATTTGAAGCATATCTTCTGATATTTGTCGGACAAATCCCTGTAAGCCTCAGCAAATTCCATTGAATTTCTTACAGTCCTGTATTCAGGGATATTGAGTTTTTTATGTTCGGAAAAATATTCATATGCCTTTGTTTTCTGATTCAGCATTGAAATAAGTTCATAGTCATCGACCATTACTTTTACATTCATATCCTCGAATCTTTTTTTATTCCTGCTGACGGCAATCAATTTGCGCCTCGGAATAAAAACATCTATCCTGTTTTTATCGCAGAAATCAAGGCAGTATTCAATATATTCATCATCATTCATAACAGGTTCACAATGCCATTCATCGCATACAAGGCTGTATACAGCATCAGGGACTTCATTGCTGCCCACAATGTAAAATTCGGGTTCATTCCTTTTCATGAGGTCTATAATGCTGTAAGCCGTACTGAACCAGTGATTAAGCCAGATTTTTACCATATCATTCATTCACCACAAGGCACACATTTTTTAAATGTGTGCCGTTAAAATATATTCGGTTAAGCATAAAAATATTACTGCAAACCTTTAAGCCATTTGGAAAACTGTTCAAGAACATCTGTATACAGTTCATTGTCACTTACATTTTCAAGACTTGACATCTTTGAAAATCCTGTATTGTCCCTTGCTCTGCCTTTCATATCGTCGAGTTTTTCGAGATAGTCAAAGTTGTAATTTCCTATTCCTATGAACTGGATAAAGACATTCATATCCGAACATTTCTTGATAATTCTGTTGGTTGCGCCACGGTCGGCATTTGCACCGTCTGTTATAAACAGAATAAAAGTCGGGTCACCGTTGTCAACTATCGGGCTGATTTTTTTAGTTTCGCTGAAAAATCCGCCTGTGTGCTGTTCATATCCCTCGATAATCGCACAAAGCACAGGCGCATAATTTGTACCGCCCATTTTATAGCCTGAATTATTTATATAATTTACATAATTCTCATAATTCGACAGGTCAAGGTCATCAAGCTTGATAAAGCTGTCGTGGAACAGAAACATATCAATAGCACCGTTGTCATCAAAAGTAAGTCCAAGCGGGACAAGCTTGTTTATAGTTTTCTGGACAGTGCCATTTTTGTAAAGACTTCTCATAGAACCGCTGAAATCAAGCGCAACAACTACCTTTGCCCTTGTATTTCCGAGGTCAACACCGCTTTTCTTGCTGAGGTCAACAACGCATTTCGAGAGACTTACAACGTGTTTTTCAAGATTTACCTTATCTTTGGAAAGGCTTATCTTGCCCATGATTTTATTTTTGAACTGTTCCTCATTATTTACGGGCGGATTATTCTGCGGAGCGGATTCTCCTGCGATTTCGCCTCCGTAACTTTTGAGAAGTGCATCAAGACCGCCGTTGAAACCTCTTGCAACAACTGAAACACGCCACACACCCTTGCGGTAAATTTCAATTCCGATTATAGCTTTTTCGGTGCTGAAATCCTTTCCGCTGAGTGAAAGTTCAAGAATACTGTTTCCGTTCTGCATTATATTTATGCTGTGATTCTGTATATCTCCCATAGTTCCGTTTCCGTCAATGCTTACAGTAAACACAAGCTTCTGCACATTCTGCGGAAGAGATGCAAGGCGGAGGGTGTATGTATCATTATTCTGTGAATATTCTATTTCCTTTGCAGGTGATGCAGGCTGATTGTAGAATATCATATATCTGTCGTCTGAAAGCTTGTCCTGTGCATCAACTCCGAAACAGCAGGTATCATAGACGGCATTTCCGACAGTTGATATTCTGACCTGAATCGGCTGTGAAATATTCGCATAGTCTTCAAGTTTTCCCCTGAAACCACGTTCCATTTTCAATTTTATCGCCCCTTTCGGTAAAAAAACAGGGCAGAAATCCAAAAAACAGACCTCTGCCCTGCTGTTTAAGATACTCAGCGGAATCTTCTCGCAAGAGCTTCAATGTTATTGTCGGTTGTAGGCTGACCTATGGCATTGAATTTCCATGCGCCATTATGGCGATACAGCTCACCAAAAATCATTGCAGTCATATTGTTGTAATTTTCAGACAGGTTATATTTGCACATTTCACTTCCGTTATCGTCGCAGATACGGATAAAAGCATTTTTTATCATTCCGAAGTGCTGTCTGCGTTCTGCCGCCTGATAGATATTTACAACAAAAACAATCTTGTCATAGTATGCAGGCAGACTTTTGAGGTCAACGAATATCTGCTCATCGTCACCGTCACCTGCACCTGTAAGGTTATCGCCCATATGCTTTACGCAGTTTGTTTCATGGGTGAGATTTCCGAAATAAACAACGTCCCTGTTAGATGTAAGTTTACCGTTCTGACAAAGGAAAGCCGTAGCATCGCAGTCAATATCCTGAGTGCCGCCTCCGAAAAGTGATGAAAGGAATCCGCCCTTTGCAGGCGCAGCCTCGTCCCAGCCAAGACCTACCATTACTTTTGAGAGTTCACCGCCGTTGCTTTTTTTAAGCTCGACTTTCTGTCCCTTCTGCAAATTTACTGACATAAAATCACCTCATCTGCAAAAATCAGACATTTACACCGAAATTCTTGCACAGCGCATAAAGACCGCCCTGAAAACCGCTGCCGATTGCATTGAATTTCCATTCACCGTTATTGCGGTAGATTTCGCCTACAACGATAGCAGTTTCGATTGAGAAATCCTCACCGAGGTCATAGCGGATAATTTCGTTTCCTGTAACCTGATCAACGATGTGGATATAAGCGTTGCTTACCTGTCCGAAATTCTGATGACGCTCATCAGCCTCGTAAATTGTAACAGTAAACGCAATCTTGCTGATATTTGCAGGAACACGGCTGAGGTCAACCTTGATTACCTCGTCATCGCCTTCGCCCTCACCTGTGAGGTTGTCGCCTGTATGTTCAACTGAACCTGAGCTGTGTTTAAGATTGCTGTAAAAGATGAAATCCAAATCGTTTGTTACTCTGCCGTTTTCACCGCAGAGGAAAGCGGAAGCATCGAGGTCGAAGTCTGCGCCACCATCGTACTTGTTTGTATCCCAGCCAAGACCAACGATTATCTTGGAGAGACTCGGATTTCCCTTTGTAAGGTCAACTTTCTGTCCTTTTGTTAAATTTACAGCCATGATTTTTTACCTCCTGTAAAAAATAATTAATATTTTAACAAGGTTTCATCAAACCCTGTTTTAAGCTTTTTTATTTCCGCTTAAAGCCTTTCTGAGCATATCAATCGGTATAACGAGGAATGCACATAAGAGACAGATAAGCCATGTCTGCGGATTGAGAGCCTCAACGCTGAGAGGTGCGCCTCCGAATGTTACGAATATGAACTGAACGAGAAGAAGTGCGCCCATTACTATGAGGAAGTTTTTGTTTCTGCCGAGGTTTTCAAAAGCATTTATCTTTTCTGTTCTTGCATTGAATCCGTTGAATGTTATAGCCATCATGAACGCAGCAAACAGTGCTGAACGGAGATATGTGTGGTCGTGTCCGCCTCCGAAGAAATCGTTGAATGTAGGTACAAAACGTATGCAGAGACAGAGTGCTGTTATATAAAGACCGCTGATTATTACCTGAATAAGCATATTTTTTGTGACAATGCTTTCCTGTCTGGGGATAGGCTTGTCTTTCATGTATTCTTTAAGTGCAGGTTCGCTTCCGAATGCGATAGCAGCGAGAGTATCCATAGCGAGGTTTACGACAAGGAGCTGAACGACTGTCATCATCTGTTCGCCTTTCTGACCGAAAAGTGAGCCGAGGAAACAGGTAAGAACTGCCGCAACGTTTACAGTGAGCTGGAATATAAGGAATTTTCTGATTCCCTTGAACATTGTACGTCCGTAGAGGATAGCCTTTGCGATAGATGAGAAATTGTCATCGAGGATAGTGATATCGCCTGCTTCCTTTGCAACTTCCGTACCGCTGCCCATAGCGAATCCGACATCGGCTTTTTTGAGCGCAGGTGAATCGTTTACACCGTCACCTGTCATACCTACGACATAATCGAGTTCCTGAGCGCATCTTACAAGTCTTGACTTGTCAGTGGGGAGCGCACGGGCAACAACTCTTAAATTCGGGATAACCTTTTTGAGTTCATCATCTGAAAGTGCGCCCATTTCCTGAGAAGTGAGTGCAACATCTGTTTCTGTTTTGAGGAGTCCTGCATCTTTTGCGATAGCAACGGCGGTTTCTTTTCTGTCGCCTGTAACCATTACGACCTGAATACCTGCCTCCTGAACTTCCTTGATAGCGGCAACGGCTTCCTTACGGACATTATCTCTTATGCAGAGTACGCATACAAGTGTTAAATCCTCGCCTTCATCTGAACTGCCGTCTTTTTTGGCAACACCGAGAAGTCTCATTGAACGTGCAGCCTGTTCGTCAATATAAGCCATGACTTTTTTCTGCATATCCTTTGTGAAAGGACTTACATTTCCGTTTTCGTCAACATACTTGTCACATCTTACGACAAGTCTTTCAGGCGCACCTTTTATATAGGTAACTGTTTTGCTGTTGTGTTCGATTACAACATTTGAACATTTTTTAGTGGAGTTGAAAGGATTAAATTCCTTGACTTCATCTTTTTTCATTTTTGAAACAGCCTTGTTGTCGATAACGAACTGCATCAAAGCTCTGTCGGTACTGTTACCGCCGATAACCTGATTATCGCTTGCCTGTGCGCTGTTGTTTACGCCAACGCCTGTGACCATATCAAAAGCGAGGTCATCTTTAAGCTGTTCAAGTTTCTGGTATTTCTTCACATCGCCTGTGATAAATTCAACTACTGAGAGTTTACCCTCTGTTATAGTACCTGTCTTGTCGCTGAAAAGGAGGCTGAGGCTTCCTGCGGTTTCAAGACCGTTTATCTTTCTTACGAGGACGTTGTCCTTAGCCATTTTCATACTCTGGAAAGAGAGAAGTATTGAAGTAAGCATCGGGAGTCCTTCGGGAACGGCACAAACAATAATTGTAACGGCAACAGTTATTGCGTTCATGACAAATTTAACCCAGCCGATAGCATCTGAAGGAAGTTCGCCCTTTATTGCAGAACTTGCGAAAACACCGATAATAATGGCAATTGCGCCCACATATCCGAAAGTTGAAATCTGTTTTGCAAGTTTTGCAAGCTTGACCTGCAAGGGAGTCTGTCTTGTATCCTCCTGAACTTCGAGGGCAAGCTGACCGAAAAGTGTATTGTCTCCGACAACCTTGACTTCCATATAAGCTTCACCGCCGCATACAACAGTACCTCTGTAAGCATAGTGAGTATTGAGGAGGTCTTTTATATCGTAGCTTTCACCGTTTGCGGGAACTTTTTCGGCTTCTTCGGTTTCACCGTTGAGGGCAGCCTGGTCGATTTTTACTTCACCCTCGACGATTTCACCGTCTGCGGGGAGCTTGTCGCCTGCCTGAAGGTAAACGATATCGCCTACAACGACATCATTTACATGAATTTCTTCAAGTTTTCCGTCACGGATAACCTTAGCCATTTCCTTAGCCTGTTCTTCGGCTTTAAGGGTTGAAGCCTTGCCTTCCTGCTTGCTTTCGCTGACGGAGGCAACACCGTTTGCTATGAGTATTGCGATTAATACACCGACAGGCTCATACCATGCGGTATCTGTTTTTGCCACGCCTGTTGCATCGAGTACAAACATTACAACCTGAACCACGAATGCGACAAGAAGAATCATAATCATGGGGTCTTTGAAGCCCTCAAGAATCTTCTTCCACAATGGGTCAGGCGGTATCTGAGTCAGCTCATTACTGCCGTTTTTCTTTCTGCTTTCTTCTACCTGTGAATTTGATAATCCTTTTAACATTTCCTTATCCTTCCCATAGTCATATTATTTTTAAAAAGGTTCGCAGGGCGAAACTTTTCAAGCCGCACCTGTTCCAAACCCAATAAACATTGTATCATAGTTGTCGAAAAAAGTCAAGCAAATATGAACAATATTTTTAAAAATAATACGCATTTATTTTATGCAGATTCTATTTATACTATTGCATCAATTTTTCTGAGTTTGTCGATGATATTGGCAACATCTTTCTCGACAGTTTTTCTTTCTGCGCCTGAATACTCTTCCATTATCCTGTCAACGATTTCCTTTTCAGTAGTTTCGGTTTTAAGGCACTCGACAATGAAAGCAGCGGTTTCGTTATTTTTAACCATACCGCTGAATTTAGTTCCTTTTGTAGAAATCATGAAATGTTCGCCTTTTGAAGTGTGTGTGAGAAATTTGGGATTGAGTTTCATAAAAAGCATTCCTTTCCTGTATTTATTTTACAGCACTTATTATAACATATCATTGTCAATAATGCAAGAGTTTATTAAAAAATAGTTCTAAAAAATTTTTTTAACGAATATCATGTAAAAAACAGGAGTGTGATATTATGGACAATGAATATGCTGAAAATGCATCTGCAACGGCTGATGAAAAAAGCAGGGGTATTGAAGACATTGCTGCTGTACAGACTGTAATCTGTATACTTCTTGCACTTACATTTTTCATAATAAACATAGCATATCCTGCAACAGCCGAAGGACTTGCCGAAAAACTGAATGAGCTTTCAAAATCCCATAATGCAATTGAAAATCCGATAGATATAATTATAAAATATTGTTCAGCTTTAAAATAGGAAAAACGGTCTTTGCAGTACGTTTTTCTTTTCTTCTGTTCAACGGGCTTGTTTTTCTTTTCAGGGACAGTGACATTATATTATCTTTTTATACAGTATGCCTTATACATGAAGCAGGGCATATTCTTGCGATAATATTTTTCAATGGTGAGATAAAGTCTGTTGAACTTAGCGGATACGGAATAAAAATTGAAACTTCTCCGATAATTTCGGTTTTCAGTGCAGTTGTGATACTTCTTTCAGGACCTTTTGCAAATATTGTTGTTTTCCTGATATTTAAAAGCAATAACTTTTTCTCAGTTCTTAGCCTGTGGGAGGGAATATACAATCTCATTCCCTTTTCTTTTCTTGACGGAGGTGCAGCAATAAAACTCCTGACAAGCGGCAGCAAAAGCGAACATACATATGAAATACTGCGTGTGGCTGTCTGTATTGCAGCCACAGCAGCATTAATTATAATTTTTTTCAATGCGGAATGATATCCGCATTTTTTTATTCTTCCGTAAATTCTTCGGGAATTTCGGGGATTTTGGGAGTTTCAGCAACATCATCAGCCGCAGCAATAACAGGTGCAGCAGCGGGAGATGCCATTTTACCGCCTAAAAATCCTGAAAGCAATGCCCTTATGTCAACGCCTGTTGCTTCTGTAAGACCGTCTGTTATTTTGGTGGTTGAGTTGATAATATCTCCTACGAGTTTGCTTGAATTGCCCTCGCCGTACATGGTAATCTTGTCAACGCTTGAAAGCGGAGCAGCGGCATTTTTAACAACTTCGGGCAGAGCTTTGAAGTACATTTCGAGAACGGCAGCCTCGCCGTATTTTTTCATAGCTTCAGCCTTTGCATTGATACCCTCAGCTTCCGCAAGACCTTTTGCACGAATAGCATCAGCCTCAGCCTGACCTACGGCAGCGATACCCTCAGCCTCCTGCATTTTGGCATACTTCTGTGCTTCAGCCTCAGCTTTCTGGGCTTCAGCCTCCTGTTCACGCTGGAAACGGTCTGCTTCGGCTTCTTTTTTAAGCTGATAGAGTTTGGCATCAGCTTCCTGCTGCGCTCTGTATTTTTCAGCCTCAGCCTTTTTCTTGATTTCGGCATCGAGGGTTCTTTCCTTAACGACAGCTTCTTTTTCTTTGAGGTCGATTTCCTTTTCGGAAGCGGCAATATTTGCGTTAGCTCTTGTGATTTCGATAGTTTTACGCTGTTCTTCCTGCTGAATCTGATAAGCGGCATCTGCGATAGCGAGCTGAGTATCCGCATCTTTTTTGAGTTCAGCCTGACGGATAGCGAGTTCATTGTTTCTCTGAGCGACTTCTGTTTCAGCGGTAACTCTTGCGTCGTTGGCTTCTTTTTTGGCGAGAGCCTTTGCAATTTCGATTTCCTTTTCTGATTCAGCCCTTGCGATAGCGGCTTTTTTCTGGATAGTGGTTATGTTGTCGATACCGAGATTCTCAATGAGGTTCTGGTCATCAGTGAAATTCTGGACATTGAACGATACAATTTCAAGTCCCATTCTGTTGAGGTCGGGAGCGGCATTTTCCTGAACTTTCTCAGCGAAAGCCTTACGGTCGTTTACCATTGAGACAAGAGTCATCTGACCAACGATTTCACGCATATTACCTTCGAGAACTTCACGGGCAACCTTTGCGATGTATGTAGTTTCCTTGTTGAGGAAGTTTTCAGCACCGAGTTTTATTAAAACGGGGTCACTGCTGACTTTTACGTTTACGTTTGCATCAACGTTTATATTGATGTAGTCGGCTGTGGGAACGGCACTGGAAGTTTTTACATCGACAGCGATAAGCTGTAACTTAAGCTTATCGACACGCTCAAAGAAGGGTATTCTTATGCTTGCCTTACCTATGACGATTTTTTTACGCAGACCCGAAATGATGTATGCAGTATCGGGCGGAGCTTTGATGTATCCCATTGCAAGGATTATCACGAGGATAATAACACCGATTGCTACGGGAATGATTGTTGTGATGTTGTCTAACATGATTTTAATCCTCCATATCATAATTCTAAGCGGCTGTATCGTTTACCGCATGACAATATTATACAATATTGTTTTTGATTTGTCAATATTTTGTCTTATATGCCCTATGATTAATTTTTCATGGTGGTACATAAAACTTTATATAAGTTCGGATAATTTTTAAATAAGTTCATTTGAACTTATTAAGTGATTAAGCGATTTTATAAAGCAATCCTATGAATTTATCATATCTTATTGTTTATACCATTATTCCTAAAAAGCATATCTCAAATCATTAAAAACATTTTTGTATTTCTAAAATTTGCTTGCTTTATTTCCTGCAATCTGTTATAATTATATGAGAATTTCAATTTACAGGAGAATGACATGAAAAATATTAAAAAAATTGACGCAATAATTATTGCTGTGCTTGTCGTCATAGTATCAGTGATAATCATTTCAGTCGCTGTCCCGCAAAAAAATACCTCGGAAAATATCACCCCTGCACACTTCACCGACTATGCAGGCAGAAAAATAGGCGTGCAGACAGGCACTACCTTCGATACCATAATACAGGACAATATCCCCGATGCGAATATCAGCTACTACAACACATATACAGATATGATTTCCGCTATAAACGCAGGCACTATTGACGCTTTCGGAGTTGATGAACCCGTAATCAGAAATATTATGGCTGAAAATAACTCCATGTCCTATATACAGGAATTTATGGATACATATGACTACGGCTTCGTATTCCAAAAAACTCCCCACGGTCAGGAATTATGCAGTCAGCTCAGCGATTTTATCAGCAAAATCAAGGCGGACGGCACTTTTGACGAGATAAGCAGTATATGGTTCGATTCATCAGAAGATAAAAGAACAGTCCCCGATGTTGAATCCCTCAAAGATATAAACGGTACTCTCAACCTCGCCCTTGAATCACAGTTTGCCCCCTTTGTCTATGTTAAAGAAGGCAGGGCAACAGGCTATGAAGTCGATATCGCCTACCGCTTCTGCAAGGAATACGGCTATAAACTCGAAATTCAGAATATGAATTTCGATGCAATAATCCCCGCCGTAAATTCGGGAAAATGTGATTTCGGCTGTTCAGGCATGAGCATAACAGACGAAAGAAAGGAAAGTATGCTCTTTTCTGAACCCGACTATACAGGCGGTACTGTA